>JBGSYN010000012.1:0-32437 GCA_041750975.1 Geminicoccaceae bacterium
GCAGGCGCTGGCGGCGCTGGGCGCGGCGCAGGCGGCCCTTGAGCGCGCCCGGCGCATCCGTCTCATCGACGGTTCGAGGTATGGTCGCGTCAACACCAGGTGCGCTCGTCGCCACTTTTCCCTACCCCTGGGCCATGCGGCCCTTTTCGACTTGCCTTGGGCCGAAGCCCTTTTTCTGCAAGGCCGCGGACGTCCAGACCTGCCGGACGTCCGCCAATGCGAAAGGCTTAGCCTGCGAGCCAGGCGTTGAAGCGCTCCGCCATCTCATCGCCGTTATCGGCCCACCACTCCGGATCCTTGGGGATCGGGTTCTTGAAGTTCTCAGGCGTGGTCGGCATATGCGGCTGCATGTCGACGCCGGTATCCTCATGGTTTCCGACCAACCCGACGGAGGATTGCCGCGCCGGGGCGTAAGCAATATATTTCGCCTGATCAGCCAGCCTTTGCGTGTCGGTGGCGAAGTTCAAAAACTCGTAAATGAGATCGAGCTTGTCTTCGTTACCCACCGGAATAACCCAGCCATCGACCTCGAACAGTTGCCCGTCCCACATGAGCTCGATGGGCTGGTTCTCATTGACTTGCGCGTTGAAGAAGCGGCCATTATAGCCCGTCGCAATGGCAACCTCGCGATCGGCCAGGAGCTGCGGCGGCTGCGCGCCCTCTTCCCACCAGATCACCTGATCCTTGATGGTGTCGAGCTTGTCGAAGGCACGCTGCACACCTTCCTCGGTGTCCAAGACATCATAGACTTCGTCGGCTGAGACGCCATCGGCGACCAGCGCCCATTCGAGATTGCCCGCCGGAATGCGCTGCAACGCCCGTCTCCCCGGAAAGCCCTCGAGGTCGAAGATATCGGCAACGGTTTGCGGGCCACCATCCGGGAAAGCATCGGTGTTATAGGCAAACAGCGTGGCATAGAGGATCTGCGGAATGAAGCAATCGCCGGTCGTGCCTTCGATGAAATCCTCGCGCGGCGGGGTGCCATCGGGGGCGGCGGCGAGCCGATCCCAGTCAATCTCCTCGACCAGACCCTCGTCGCAGGCAAGAACCGCCGGACCCTGCAGCATATCGACGACATTCCAGGTAACGTTGCCGGCCTCGACCTGCGAGCGGACGCCGGCCAGACCGTTAGCCGCCTGGTCATCCATCTGGATGTTGACGTCGGGATTGTTCGCCACGAATGGCTCGGTGTAGGCGCGTTCCTGGCTTTCGGAATACGCCCCGCCCCACGAGACGACGGTGAGATCCTGCGCCGAAGCGCCGGCCGCGCCAACCACTGCCAATGCAGTGCCGTAAATGAGAGTTCGAGTAAGTTTTTGCATAAGATCAGTTCTCCCGAAGTTTAAGATGCAAGGTTACACGGTTTCCGGCGGTTCGCCAAACTGCGCCCAAAAACCAAGCTAGGTTAAATAGTTAGGCGTCTAGCGCCCGGCAGTCTTCGGCGGCCCATCCGACCCGCACATTGGCACCTTCGCGCAGATCGGCGTGACCATGGGCATTCGGCACCTTGACGATGAAATCGCCATTGCCGCAAACCATCATACGCGCGCGGATGTGATCGCCGAGATAGATCAATTCCTCGATCCGCGCCTCGAACACATTGGCCAGATTGTCATTCGAGGGTTCGATCGCGACCCGTTCGGGCCGCAGCGACAGCATGGTCGGGCTGCCGACGCCGTCGACCCGGACCGGCAGGGCCAGGACCTCGCCGCCTTCGACCTCGACCCGGCACTGCTTGCCCTTCATCTCGCGCACGGTGCCGCGCATGCGGTTGTTTTCGCCGATGAACTGGGCGACGAAGGCATTTTCCGGCGCTTCGTAAAGTTGGTCGGGTGATGCCAGCTGCTGCACGATGCCGTCATTGAAGACGGCGATCCGGTCCGACATCGTCAGGGCTTCGGACTGGTCGTGCGTGACGTAGACAACGGTGATGCCCAGCCGCTCGTGCAGATGCTTGATCTCGAACTGCATGTGCTCGCGAAGCTGCTTGTCGAGGGCGCCCAGCGGCTCATCCATCAAGACGAGGTTGGGCTCGAACACGAGGGCCCGCGCCAGGGCCACGCGCTGCTGCTGGCCGCCCGACAATTGTCCCGGGCGTCTGGCGCCGAACTGGCCGAGCTCGACCATGTCGAGCGCGCGCTGCACTTTCGATTGAATGTCACTTTTGGCGATGCCCCGGACCTGCAGCGGAAATGCCAGGTTCTCGGCGACGGTCATATGCGGAAACAAAGCATAGTTTTGAAAGACCATGCCGATATTGCGCTTGTGGGGCGGGACGTTGTTGATCGGCCGGTCTTCGAGAAAGATCTGGCCGTGGGTCGGCGGCTCGAAGCCCGCCAGCATCATCAAGCAGGTCGTTTTGCCGGAGCCGGAGGGCCCGAGCATGGTGACGAACTCGCCCTTGGCGATGTCGATATTGAAACCTTTGACGACGAGGATCTCGCCATCATAGGTCTTTTGAACGTCGTCGAACCGGACGAACGCGCTCGTCTTACCGGTCATCAGTCAGACGCTCCTTCTCACAGTTCGCGGGCACCCTGATTTCTCGCCCGGGCTCAAATTGCTGTCTTTATTCACAGCCCCACCCTGCCCTATCGCCGAAAGACGTCAAGGGGCGATCGCAGGAAGGGCACTCCAGAAGCCTATGTTTTAGGCACTTGTCCATCACGTCCACGCATGCACTCCAACAGAAAGGATGAACAGATGCCGACGGAAGAAATCTTTCGCGAGGAGGCCTATGCCCGGAGGTGCACAGCCCGCATCGTGCGAGCCAGCGAGGGGATGATCGAACTCGATCGCACGGTGTTCTATCCGACCGGCGGCGGTCAGCCGGGTGACAGCGGCGCGATCGGCCTGGGGGACGCCAGCAAGTTTCTCGTGACGGACACCCGAAAGGGCAGTGCCCCCGGTCAGATCCTTCATGTCATCGAGGGCCGGCCCGCATTGCCCGGTCCCGGCAGCGCAGTTGAAGCGACCTTGGATTGGGACCGGCGCTATCGCCTGATGCGGATGCACTCCTGTCTGCATCTCCTCTGCAAGGCGGTCGATGGCTCGGTTACGGGTGGTCAGATCGCCGACGGCAAAGGCAGGCTCGATTTCGATATTCCCGAACCGACATTGGACAAGGACGCGATCACCGAACTAGTGATGAGTTGGGTCACAGCAGACAAAGAGATCCGCCATAGCTGGATCAGCGATGAGGAACTTGCCGATCGATCGGATCTCGTGCGCACGATGTCGGTGCGGCCGCCGGTCGGACAGGGGCGGGTCCGCCTTGTGGAGATCGACGGGATCGATCTTCAGGCCTGCGGCGGCACCCATGTCCGCTCGACCGGTGAGATAGGTCGGGTCCGGATCGCCAAGATTGAAAAGAAGGGCCGGCAGAACCGCCGCGTCAGCGTCGTTTTCGACGATTAGGCGATCTGCCTGAAGCGCCGCGGACCAGCGGAATCGTCGACGCGTTCGAGTTCGCCCCGTTCGACCAGATGATTGAGATGGGCCAGGGTTTCGGCGAGCGCAAACCCGATCTGATGCCGGTCGAGGTGCCGCTCGAACAGGCCGCCCATGATCGCAAAGGCAGATGCGGGTTCGGCACAAAGCCCTAAGGCGCGCTGGAGGCGTTCTTCATGGTGGCCATCGAGTTGGTCGAGACGGCGATGCAGGCCCCGATAGGGCCGGCCATGCGAGGGCAGCACCAGCGTGTCTTCCGGCAGGTCACGGAACTGGCGATTGGACGCAATGAAATCGCTGATTGGATCGGCTTCGGGCATGGCCTGCCAGGCGCCGACCACGGGCGTGATTCGCGGCAAAAGCTGGTCGGCAGCGATCAACAGATTACGTTCGGCCGAGTACAGGCAAATCATCTCAGGTGCATGACCGCGACCGATCATCACCTGCCAATTTGAGTCAGCAATTTTGAGAAGATCGCCATCTCGAACCCCCCTGAAACTACGGGGTGGCTCGGAGACACCGCGACGATAGGGATTGCCGCGCGCACGCATGGCCTCGACGATCTCGATAGGCGCCCCGGCATCCGCGAAGTAGGCTGCTGCCGCATCGCCATACCCGGGCCGGTCGTCGAGTTCGAGGGCCCGCGTCATCGCGAACTCGAGTTCGGTCATGATCAAGCCGGCCCCAAGCTTTCGACAAAGCCAGCCGGCATTGCCCGCATGATCGGGGTGAAAATGGGTCACCAGGACCCGGGTGATCGGCTTATCGGCCAGTCGATCCCGCAAGGCCCGATCCCACATCGCCTGTACCTCGGGATTGCCGTGTCCCGTATCGATGAGAGTGTAGGAGCGGCCTTCGTCGATTATCCAATTGTTGACATGATCGAGCGCGAAGGGCAACGGCTGGCGAAACCAGCAAATATCGGGGGCGATTTCGACAATTTCACCGAAGGCGGGTGCGTCGGCTATATAGTCGACAACTGCACCTTGCGTCCTTGTCGAGCCGTTGCCTCGGTTTGCCAAAGACGTATCTCCGACCGGGTGACTTCGCGGCAACGTCGGACCGACCCTGCCGCCGATTGAGGGATGGGTACTACCTGTCATGAACGACGATCAAAGCCAACTTCAGCATGCGGCACGCCGTCTCTCGCGTCGGATTTCGCAAGGTGCGATCGCCACGCTCGACCGAAACGATGGCGAACCCTATGCATCGTTCGCCATCGTCGCCCAGGACTATGACGGCGCGCCGACACTCTTCATCTCGAAACTCTCGGATCACCGCCAGAATTTGGATGCGGATGGCCGGATATCCATTCTGTTCGATGGTACCAGGGGCACCCACCCACCGCTTGCCGGCGAGCGTGTCAGCTTTCAGGGAACGGCGGAGCTTAGTGACACCGCCCATCTGCGGCGGCGGTTCATCAGCCGCCACGAGGATGCGGCTCAATATGCACAGTTCGCGGATTTCGGCTTCTATCGGGTCAAGGTCAGTCGGGCTCATCTGGTCGCTGGATTCGGCCGGGTTCATTGGCTCGACCGCCAGGGGTTGATCCTCGACGATGTCGATATCGAAGATTGGTGCAGCGCCGAGCCGGCCCTGATCGATGCTCTCGCCGCGAAATATGCGGACGCATTCAAGGCGAAATTCTCGTTGCGCGAGGGACCGACTATTACCGGCGTCGATCCGGACGGAGTCGACCTGCGTCTCGCTGCGGAAACCTATCGCCTCGATTTCGCGCAGCCACAATTACTGCCCGAAAGCGTCATGACGGCGGTTCGCCAGGTGATCGATAAGCCCGCCGAGACGGGTTAGGCCGGGTTTTCGACCGCATCCACGGCATACCAGATCTCGTGGCTACCCTCCCAGATCATCGTCAGTGCTATATAAGTCACGACAACGAGGCCGATATAGGCGATCCAGCGAAAACGTTCCATCATCCGCGCGATATAGCCGGCCGCCAGACCCATCAAGGCGATCGACAGCAGCAGCCCAAAAATCAACATCGCGAGATGATCGCGCGCCGCACCCGCGACCGCCAGCACGTTGTCGAGCGACATGGAGACGTCGGCGACAGCGACCTGGATGACGGCGCCCCTGAAGGTCTTTTGTGGGGGCTCCTTGGACGAACCTTCTTCATCGTTCCGGCCTTTCGGCGGATGAAGATCGCGGTACATCTTCCAGGCGACCCAGAGGAGCAGGACGCCACCGGCAAAGAGCAGCCCGATAATGGCCAGGAGCTGCAGGGCTACGATCGAGAATATTACGCGCATGACGAAGGCGATCATCACGCCGTAGAATATCACCTGGCGCTGCTCTTTGGCCGGCAAGCCAGCAGCCGCAAGTCCGACAACTACCGCATTGTCGCCGGCAAGCACGATATCGATGAGGACGACCTGGACGAAGACCGTCAGTTGGCTAGCGATTTCAGGATCAAGCAATCTTGGTGTCCAGTCGGACGGATGAGTATGAAGGGGAAGGCGTTGCATAAGCCCTTTGAGGCAGGATCAACAAGCCCCTCGCCGTCTCGCACGCTGGTCCAGCCGTGAACCCGCGGCGCATTTCCATGATTTTAGGCGGCGCCCGCTCGGGCAAGAGCCGCTTTGCCGAGCAGCAGCTCGAAGCCTCGTCGTTGGATCTGGTCTATCTCGCCACGGCAACCGCCGGCGACGCCGAGATGACGGACCGGATAGGCCGGCACAAAAGCCGTCGCGGCTCGCGCTGGCGAGCCATTGAGGAAGCCGTCGAGATCGCTCCGATCATCGGCACTAGCACCTCCGGAGTAGGCGTGCTGGTCGATTGCCTGACCCTGTGGCTCACCAATCTGATGGTGCATGAAAAAGATATCCCATTCGAGACGACAAGGCTGATCGAAGCGCTGCAAACGTCCGGCGCCACGGTTGTGATGGTGTCCAACGAGGTTGGGCTCGGCATTGTTCCTGAAAATGCGATGGCGCGTGCATTCATCGATCATGCGGGCATCCTGCATCAACGCCTTGCAGACATTGCCGATGATGTGGTGTTCATGGCGGCAGGCCTGCCGATGGTCCTCCGGGGCGAGGTCCGTCGCTGAATGCATATTCTGGCGACCCAGAAAGTGCCGACAGGCGATCAAGCGGAGCCGATCGATCTGGGTCTCAGTCCGGGCGAGATCGTAGTCATCTCGGCCGCCGATACCGAGCTTGCCTGCCTCAGCCGCGCCCGTCACGCGCTGCCGGACCAGGCACCGAGTCTTCGCCTGGTGAACTTCCTCGCTCTGATGCATCCCTATTCCGTCGATCTCATGATCGAGCGACTGTTTCCGGGAGCCAGGCTGGTCATTCTGAGACTACTGGGCGGCAGCGCCTACTGGCCTTATGGACTCGAACAAATCACCACGGCATGCCTCGACCATAACACCCAACTCGTCGTGCTGCCCGGCGATGGACACGCCGATCCTGAGTTGCGCCGGCTCTCGACGGTTGGAGACGAGGTCTACGAGAACTTGTGGCGCTATCTGCGGGAAGGGGGCCTCGACAATGCTGAGCAGGCGCTGCGTTATGCATCGGGCTTGAGTGGCGCACAACTTCCCTTCCAAGAGCCGGCGCCGCTGCCCAAAGCCGGGCTGATCCGAGAAGAAAAGCAAGCTGATGCGGTTCTAATTGTCTATCGCGCGCTCTATCAGGCCGGCGATCTCGCAGTCGTCGAGACTCTGAGCGACGCCTGTACGGCGCGCGGCATCACGCTTCAACCGATTTACGTGACGAGCCTCAAGGACGATGAGGTGCGGCTTTATCTCGATTCCAAACTCAGGGAACTGAAGCCGCGCGTTATCCTCAATATGACGGGGTTTGCGGTCGTCGCCGACGACGTGTTGCGCAGCGTCGATTGCCCTGTGCTGCAACTCGTACCCGCAGCCAATGATGCGGAATGGTGGCAGAACAGCAGCTTCGGTCTGACCCCCCGGGACCTTGCCATGCATGTCGCCCTGCCCGAAGTCGACGGCCGTGTACTGGCAAATATCGTTTCGTTCAAGACGCTATGCCCGGCGGCCGATCCACTTACCGAGATCGTCACGACGCACTACGCGCCGCACGAGGAAGGCATCGCCTATGCCGCCGATCTCGCGAAGGCCTGGCTGGAGCTGCAACGGAAACCTGCAGTCGAGCGCCGAATAGCTCTGGTTCTGGCGAACTATCCGGCGCGCGACGGGCGCCTCGCCAACGGTGTCGGCCTCGATGTTCCTGCAAGCACCATCGCCGTTCTTCAAGCGATGAAACCGGCGGGATATCGGATCGGGGAAATCCCCAACTCCGGCAATGACTTGATCGAGTGTCTCTGTCGCGGCCCGACCAACGAGCTTGCGGCACTTGCCGACCGCGATGTCACCGTGTCCCTCGGGCTTAGCGATTATCTCGTGGTTTATGGCGAGCTTCCTCAGACCTTACGTGAGATCGTAGAAGACCGTTGGGGCCGGCCTCAAGATGACCCTCGCGTGATCGACGGTGCCTTCGCCCTGGCGGTCCTCGATCTCGGCCAAGTCGTCGTCGCACTTCAGCCGGCCCGCGGTTACGAGATCGATCCCGACGGCACCTATCACCATCCGGATCTGGTGCCACCGCATGGCTATCTCGCCTTTTATTTCTGGCTGCGCAGACGTTTCCGGGCCGATGCGCTGGTCCAACTCGGCAAGCACGGCAATCTCGAATGGCTGCCGGGCAAGGCTTTGGGCCTGGGCGTCACCTGCTGGCCCCGCGCCATTCTGGGGCCAATGCCCCTCATCTATCCTTTCATCGTCAACGATCCGGGCGAAGGGAGCCAGGCCAAACGGCGGAATTCGGCCGTAATCATCGATCATCTGACACCGCCTTTGGCGCGAGCCGAAAGCCACGGACAACTTGCCGAACTCGAACGCTGGCTCGATGAATACGCGCAAGCCCGGACGTTCGATCCGACCCGTGCCCGGCTGTTGCAGGGCGATATCGTCGATCGAAGCCGCCAACTTGGCCTCGTCGACGATCTTGGGCTCGATTCTTCGGCGGAGGATGCGAGCTATATCGGCGCGCTCGACACCCACCTCTGCGAACTCAAGGAGTTGCAGATCCGGGATGGGCTTCATGTGCTCGGCAACTCACCTCAAGGTGCATTGCGGACCAGCACGCTCATGGCCCTCGCCCGCTATCCTCAAGGTGCCGACGAAGGACCTACGGCGTCCCTCCTGAGGGCCCTGGCAAAAGATCTGGAACTGGATGTCGATCCGCTCGACTGCGATCTCGGCGGCTCCTGCTCGGGTCCTTGGCCTGAGATCTTGATGCGGCTTCACGATGAGCCTTGGCGGACCCATGGCGATACGATCGAGCGGCTGGAATTGCTTGCATTTGCTTTGATCAATGACGAAGTGCAGCCCGCCGAAAACTGGCATCGAAGCAAGGCCGTCCTCAGCCATATCGCCGAAGCGCTGGCCCCAAGACTTGATGTCAGTGGCGATGCCGAGATCCGATCCCTTTTGAGCGCTCTCGACGGTAAGGCCGTGGCCCCAGGTCCGAGCGGCGCGCCGACGCGTGGGCGGCCCGAGGTCCTGCCGACGGGGCGTAATTTCTATTCGGTCGATACCAGGGCGCTACCGACCCCGGCCGCCTGGCGGCTGGGGTGGAAATCGGCCGATCGCGTGCTGGAAACCTATCTCCAGACGCACGGTCTCTGGCCCACACGGATCGCGATGTCGGCCTGGGGCACCTCGAATATGCGCACCGGCGGCGACGACATCGCGCAGGCCCTGGCGCTGATGGGCGTGCGGCCGCTCTGGGAGGAGGTTTCGGGGCGGGTTCTGGGCACCGAGATCTTGCCGCTCGACGTTCTCGGCCGCCCCCGGGTCGATGTCACCTTCCGAATTTCGGGCTTCTTTCGCGACGCCTTTCCAGCCCAGATCGAGCTTTTGGACGATGCCGTCCGCGCGGTCGCCAATCTCGAAGAGTCTGACGACATGAACCCGCTGGCCACCCATTCCCGCAAAGATGCGGCCAGATTGGCAGCCGACGGACTCGGTCACGAGGCTAGCAGGGCCATGGCACAGACACGGATTTTCGGCTCAATGCCCGGATCTTATGGTGCAGGACTTCAGAGTTTAATCGAGCATGGAGGTTGGCAGGGCGATGCCGAACTCGCCGAGGCTTACATTGCCTGGGGCGGCTTTGCCTATGGCCGCAAGATGCAGGGGCACGCCCAGCCCCGGATCTTCGAGGATCGTCTCAAGGAAATCGAGGTCGTCCTCCATAACCAGGACAACCGCGAGCACGACCTGCTCGACAGCGACGACTACTACCAGTTCGAGGGCGGGCTCGCCGCGGCGATCCGCCATGCAGGCGGCCGCCAGCCCGAAATCTTTCACAACGATCACAGCCATCCCGAAAATCCACGGATTCGTACGCTCAGGCACGAAATCGGCCTGATCGTTCGGGGCCGTGCGTCCAATCCGAAATGGCTCAAAGGCGTCATGCGGCATGGCTACAAGGGCGCCTTTGAGATCGCCGCCACGGTCGATTATCTGTTCGCCTTTGCCGCCACTGCGCGGGTGGTCGAGCATCATCATTTCGAGGCGCTGTTCGAGGCTTATCTCGAGGACGAAGATGTCGTTGCATTCCTGAGAGCCAACAATGATGCAGCGCTGACCGATATCGTCGCCCGCTTCGATGAAGCTATCGCGCGCGAGCTTTGGCGCCCGCGCAAGAATTCTGTCCAGCATCGTCTCGATGCGCTACGAGGCCCGTCAAAACCGGAGGATTAGGAAGGCAATGAGCACCGAAGCCATGATCGACGACGACGCTCACCGCGCGAAGAAGGCACGCATCAAGGCCGCCAAGGACAAGCTTTACGCGTCGAAGACCATCGAGAAGGGCCTCATCATGGTCCACACCGGTACCGGCAAGGGCAAGAGTACGGCGGCCTGGGGGCTGGCCATGCGCTGCCTCGGCCATGGTCTCAAGATAGGCGTCGTTCAGTTCGTCAAGGGTCGGCGGGAAACCGGCGAGCGCCAGTTCCTCGAACGCTTCCCCGAACAAGTTACGATCAAGGTCATGGGTGAAGGATTTACCTGGGAAACCCAGGACCGCGCCCGTGACGTTGCCGCGGCTCGGGCCGCTTTCGACGCCGCGAAGGAGATGATGCGGAACCCGGAGTTGCATCTCCTGATCTTCGACGAACTGAATATCGTGCTCCGCTACGATTACCTGCCGGTTGCGGACGTCATCGACGCCCTCGAGGCGAAGCTGCCGAAGCAGCACATCGTCATCACCGGGCGCAATGCCAAGCCCGAACTGCTCGAGATTGCCGATCTCGTCACCGAGATGTCCCTCGTCAAACATCCCTTCCGGCAGGGCATCAAGGGCCAACTCGGTATCGAATTCTGATATTTTTCGAGCCGTGGCTCGGTCTGGCCTTGCTGTTTGCGGTGTTGGTCGACGGCGCGTTCGGTGAGCCGGACTGGATCTATCGACGCCTGCCCCATCCGATCGTCCTGATCGGCCGGGCGATATCCTGGCTGGAGAAGAGGTTGCTCGATCTCCGGAAGACGCCAGGGCACCAATTCGTCAGCGGAATGGCCCTCACCTTGCTCCTGGTCGGCGCCGCTGCCGGCTTGGGCTGTTGGATTCAAAATGCACTGGCGAGGGTTCCCGGCGGCTGGATCGCGCTCGGTCTCTTGATGAGCGTCTTCATCGCCCACAGGAGCCTCATCGAGCATGTACGGGCAGTCGCCGACGGGCTGGATGGCGATCTCGAAACCGGACGAAAAGCAGTCGCCCGGATTGTCGGGCGTGATCCCGAAACGCTCGATCGAGCCGGTGTCTCTCGCGCCGCCGTCGAATCGCTCGCCGAAAATTTCGCGGACGGGGTCGTGGCACCGGTTTTTTGGGTGGCGCTTCTCGGCCTTCCCGGCCTCATCGCCTATAAGAGCGTCAATACGCTCGACAGCATGATCGGCTACCGCTCCGCCCGCCACCTCTATTTCGGGCGCTGCAGTGCACGGCTCGATGATGTGGCCAATCTGATCCCGGCCAGATTGTCGGCTCTAGTCATCGCGATCGCGGCGGTCGGGCCCCGGAAGGCTCTTGACGCCATCCGAACCGCCTTCGACCAGGCATCCCACCACCGCTCACCCAATGCAGGCTGGCCCGAAGCGGCGATGGCGGGTGCGCTCAGGATCAAGCTTGCCGGCCCGAGGCGCTATGCCGAGGGCATCGTGGACGATCCGTTCATCGGTGCAGGCTCGCCCGACCTCGATGCCGGGGACATCCGCAGGGCACTGAACCTCGCATGGCGGTCCTGGATCGTGCTGCTGATTGCACTAGTGGCGTTGGCTTTGGCGTGAGGCCGCGATGTCAAAGAGCCGCTCCAGATCGAGATGGCCTTTCAGATGATCGGCGAGATCGTCCAGCGCCTGCTCGACGCCCACCTCGTATGAGATCTCGCTCATGGTGATGTCGCGGATCGAGCGCAGATAATCACTGCGGAACCGGTCGTTCGCGAAAAGACCATGCAAATAGCAGCCCTGAATACGCCCGTCGGGACTGATCGCACCATCGGGACGGCCATCGAGTTCGAGCATCGGACGAAGTCGACCATCGCCTGAGCTGACGCCCATATGGATCTGATAACCTCTGACTTCGGTATTGTGCAGGAGATCCATGCCGGCGCTCTCGATCGTGGTCTTCGGCCCGCGAATTAGCGTCGTGACGCCGAGCAGCCCGAGCCCCGCGGTCTCGACCTCCGGCCCTTCGATGCCGTCGGGATCGGCTATGGTGAGACCGAGCATTTGAAATCCGCCACAAAGTCCGAGAACATGACCGCCCCTGCGGCAATGGGCCTTGATGTCGATGTCCCAGCCCGCGGTCCGCAAGCTCTCCATATCGGCGATGGTCGACTTGCTGCCGATCAAGAGGACGAGATCGCATGGAGGCAGCGGCCGGCCGGCTTCGACGACCGTTAGCGAGATCTCCGGCTCGGCCAGAAGTGGGTCGAGATCGTCGAGATTGCTGATGCGGGGCAGCCGCGGCACTACGATTTTGAGCTTGCCTTCCGCCTCGGGCCTGATCCTGGCGAGGCCGAGCACGTCTTCTTCCGGCAGTCGCGATGCGCCTTCGAACCAGGGAATCACGCCAAGCGGCATCAGTCCGGTGCGCGCTTCGAGAATGGGATGAGCATTGTCGAAGAGCGTGGGGTCGCCTCTGAACTTGTTGATGATGTAGCCCTTGAGCATGGCGCGCTCCGCGGGCTCCAGGAGTTCGGTGGTGCCGACGATCGCGGCAATGACGCCGCCGCGTTCGATATCGCCGACCAACACGGCTGGAACATCGGCCGCCATGGCAAAGCCCATATTCGCGATGTCGCCTTGCCGCAGATTGACTTCGGCGGGGCTGCCGGCGCCCTCGGCGATGATCAGATCCGCGTCCTGCGACAATAGCTCGAAGCTCTGCAGGACGGTCGCCAGGAGCTCACTTTTGACCGCGTGATAGTGATTCGCCGGAACCGAGCCGATCACCTTGCCGTCGACGACGAGTTGAGCGCCGGTGTTCGATTGCGGTTTGAGCAGGACGGGGTTCATGAGCCTCGACGGCGGGCAGCCGGCGGCGCGGGCCTGAAGTGCTTGGGCCCGGCCGATCTCACCGCCATCGGCCGTCACGGCGGCGTTGTTGCTCATGTTTTGCGGCTTGAACGGCCGCACGCGCAGGCCCTCGCGGGCAAACGCCCGGCACAGGCCGGCGACGAGCAGGGATTTTCCGGCATGCGACGAGGTGCCTTGCACCATCAGCGCCGGCACGGGCTTCGTTCCGGCTACACGCGCTTGTTCTGCGGCGGGTGGGTTGCTATTCATGGCCCCATGATGAAGCAATTGAATTTACCTGACGACACCGGCGTGATGCTGTGTGGCCACGGGTCTCGCGACGAAGGTGCTTGCGCACAGTTCGCCGGCATCGCCAGCGCGATCGCGCAACGGCTCGCGCCGACGCCCGTCGCCTATGGCTACCTCGAATTCGCGACGCCGATCATCAGGGACGGCCTCGATCGTCTGCGCGAGACGCCTCTCAAGCGTATTATAGCACTTCCGGGCATGTTGTTCGCGGCAGGTCACGTCAAAAACGATGTGCCATCGGTGCTCAACACTTATGCGCGTGACAATGGGCTCGAGATCCGGATGGGGCGCGACCTCGGGATCGATGCCCGCCTTCTCGAGGCCGCCGGCGATCGGATCGGCGAGGCGCTGGCTGAGGCCGAGCCCTACCCGCTGGATCAAACGGCCCTTGTCGTCATCGGCCGCGGTACTTCCGACAGCGATGCCAACGGCAATGTTTGCAAGGTCGCGCGGATGCTCTGGGAAGGCCTTGGCTTTGCTCATGCCGAGGTCGGCTATTCGGGCGTCGCCCATCCGCGGGTCGACGTCATCCTCGAGCGCACCGCCAAGCTCGGCTTCAAACGCATTGTCGTCTTCCCCTATTTCCTCTTCACCGGCGTCCTGGTGCGGCGAATTTACGATCAGACCGACGAAGTCGCGGCGTTACATCCTTCGATCGAGTTTCTGAAGGCGGGCTATCTCAACGACCACCCCGCCGTCGTCGACACCTTTCTCGATCGTATCGCCGGCGTCCTCGACAACGATACCGCCATGAACTGCCAGCTTTGCAAATATCGTGTGCAGATCCTGGGCCACGAAGCCTCCCTTGGGGCGCCACAGGAAAGTCACCATCACCATGTCGAGGGCATCGGCACGGACGGGCATCATCATCACCATCATCATGATGGGCACGATCATCACC
This sequence comes from Geminicoccaceae bacterium, assembly GCA_041750975.1. Classification (GTDB taxonomy): domain Bacteria; phylum Pseudomonadota; class Alphaproteobacteria; order Geminicoccales; family Geminicoccaceae; genus JBGSYN01. The sequence continues at coordinate 14,235 of JBGSYN010000012.1, forward strand.
ATCATGGGCCTAACGGGCACGCCGTACCGGAATGACGGCGGCCGAGACATCTCGACGCTACGACTATCTGCGCGATCCAGACGCCATCACGGAACGGTCCTTCCAGATCGTCCGCCAAGAGACCGATCTTTCAGGATTCCCACCGGAACTGCACTCGTTGGTGGTTCGTCTGATCCATGCCTGCGGCATGCCCGATATCGTCGGAGACCTGGTTCTACGGGGCGATCTTTTAGCAGCCGTAAGGATTGCGCCCACAATCTACGTCGATAGCCGGATGGTTGAGGTTGGAATTCGTTCACCGGCCGACGGTCCAACCATTATTTGCGCGCTCCAGGATCCGGCCGTCGAAGGTCTGACGCAGCACCTTCGGACCACGCGGACAGCGGCCTCCGTGGAGCTATGGCGGCCCTATCTCGACCAGGCGATCGTCGTTATCGGGAATGCGCCGACTGCGCTGTTCCACCTGCTCGAACGCCTCGAGGTCTGGCGTATGAAGCCGCTCGGCATCATCGCTTTTCCCGTGGGATTCGTCGGTGCCGTGGAAAGCAAGGAAGCACTCATCGAGGCTGATCTGGGCGTTCCCTTCGTGACGTTGCGTGGTCGTCGCGGCGGCAGCGCCATGGCCGCAGCCGCTATCAACGCGCTGCTTCAGAGCCAATCCGTCGAACGACCGTGACACCTTGGTTGCAGGTTGTGGGGATCGGCGCCGATGGGCTGGCCGGTCTGAATGAGCAAAGCCGCCACCTCATCGCCGCCGCCGACGTGCTGATCGGAAGCCCGCGTCATCTCGATCTCGTTCGGAACCCCAATGCCCTGGCGATAACGTGGCTGAGCCCCATTGCCGGCACATTTGGGCTGATCAGGAACCATGAGGGTAGGAAGTGCGTCGTTCTCGCTTCCGGTGACCCGCTTTGGTACGGCATCGGCACGCTGCTTCTGGAGACATTCGGAGCCGACGCCGTCCGGATTCATCCGACCGTCTCGTCGATGCAGCTTGCCTGTGTGCGTCTCGGCTGGAGCATGGAGCAAACTTTGGTCGTGAGCCTGCACGGAAGGCCAATCGAGTCGGTTTGCCGCCATTTGCAGGATCATCGCAACATCCTCGTACTGTCAGGACCTGAAAGCCAGGCGGCTCAGCTCGCCTATTCTCTCAATGCAATCGGCTATACGAGGCCAACAATACGAATCCTCGAAAGGCTCGGCGCCGAGGACGAAAAGGTGGTGGAGTTTACCGGACAGTCTCACGATCCCCTGGCAATCCTCGCGGTTGAGACCGGGCGACGGGAGAGCGGTGCTTTAAGGTCATGGCTCGGCCTGCCGGACGATGCCTACGAGCATGACGGCAAGATCACCAAAGCGGAACTCCGTGCCGCCGCCATTGCGAAACTCGCTCAGGCTCCCGGCGGCAAATTGTGGGATATCGGAGCCGGCTCAGGGGCGGTCGGCATCGAGTGGCTTCTGGCAGGTGCCGGATCATCGGCTGTGGCCGTTGAGCGCAATGCCGCAAGAGCCGCCACGATCGCGCGGAATGCCCGCAAGCATGGGGTTCAAGAGCTGTCCATCGTCGAAGGTGCGGCACTCGCCGTCCTGGATCGGCTCCCCGATGCCGATGCCATTTTCATTGGCGGGGGGCTGAGCGACCCTCGGCTTCTGGCGGCATGTGTCGATCGGCTTGAACATGCCGGTTGCCTAGTGGCCCATGCCGTAACGCTTGAGAGTGAGAAAACCCTGCTCGACGCTTATGCGCGGCTTGGCGGCGAACTGACCCGCATCTCGATCGACCGGGCCTCGCCGGTGGGGGCTTTGCATGGATGGCGGCCCTCGATGCCGGTCATGCAATACGCGCTGACAAAAACATGACCCGAGGGATGCTGATCGGCATTGGCGTCGGCCCGGGCGATCCGGAACTCCTCACATTAAAGGCGATCAACGCTCTGCAGCGGATCGATCTGCTCGCCTACCTTTCGGCGTCGGGCAGCGACAGCATGGCCTATCGGATCGTTCGCAACCATCTCCCGAAAGCTCTGCCGGAACTCGGTCTCGAAGCGCCGATGCGCGAAGGACCGGACGTGCGCGCCGCATTCTATGAGGATTTCGCAGAACGGCTTCGAACCGAACTCGATCGTGGCCTGCGGGTGGGAGTGCTCTGCCTCGGCGATCCGATGTTCTATGGCAGCTTCATCTACTTGCTGGATCAGCTGCGCGGCACCTATCCGTTCGAAGTCATTCCGGGGATCACCTCGGTATGCGCTGCCGCGGCGCGGCTGGGCCGATCGTTGGGCCACGCCACGCAATCCATGGCGACCTTTCCCGCTGCGTTACCTGACGAACAGTTGCGCCGAATGCTTCAGGCGCACGAGCATTGCGCCATATTGAAGGTTGGCCGTCATTTCCAGCGGCTGCGAGCCGTGCTGAGTGAATTGGATCGACTTGAGAAAAGCGTTCTTTTGGGCGACATCGGCTGGCCCGATGAAACGATCCGAAATGCGGCCGAAGTCATTGACGATCCACGCTATTTTTCGATTCTTCTGACTTCACATTAATGCGGGTGCTGGTTCTTATTCTTGGCGAACGGGCGAGGCCATTGGCCGAACGTATTGCCGCCGCCACTGATAGTAACGTCACTCTTGCAGCGCCCGGCGAGGTCCGACGGGAGATCCAAGCGGCTTTTCGCCAAGGCAGGCCGATCATCGGTGTTTGCGCCTCGGCTATACTCATTCGATCGTTGAGCCCGCTCCTCGCCGACAAACATGAAGAACCTCCGGTCATCGCAATATCGGAGAATGGCCGATCGATCGTGCCTCTGCTCGGCGGTCATCGCGGCGCCAACCGTATCGCGCGCGACCTTGCGGAGTTGGTCGGCGGTCACGCTGCGATCACGACGGCGAGCGATCTCTCGTTGGGTCTGGCTCTGGATGAGCCGCCCAGAGGCTGGCGTATGGCTACCAATCCGGATTTTCGCCGGTTCGTGTCGGCGCGCCTGAACGGCGAGCCTTGCCGCCTCATCGGCGACGCCCCCTGGCTTCGGGCGGGCGGTATCGAGTTTGTCGAGGAGGCTCATGACGAGATCATCATAACATACGAGGCGCTACAGCCATCGGCGCATCGTTTGGTCTATCATCAGCCCCGCCTGGCGCTCGGCATCGGCTGCGAGCGCAACGCCCCTGCTGAGAATATCCGAACTCTCGTGCATTCAATACTGGATGGGCATGGTCTTTCGTCGCTTGCCATTGCCGGCGTTTTCTCCATCGACATCAAGGCCGCGGAGCCGGCGATTCACGACTTGGCAGCGGAACTCCGTGTTCCGGCCCGTTTCTTCACCAATGTCGAGCTCGAAGCCGAAAAAGAGCGTCTGCAAACGCCATCGGATCTGGTTTTTACTGAAACCGGCTGTCATGGCGTTGCCGAGGGTGCGGCTCTTCGTGCCGCGGGCCCCGAGGCGCAACTTTTGGTCGCAAAACGTATCGGCCAGCGCTGCACCTGCGCCATTGCACTGGCAGCGGAGCCAATCGATACAATGGCTGCGGGTAGACCACGAGGACAGCTCGCGGTTCTCGGAATCGGTCCCGGGTCCGCCGGCTGGCGTACCGCCGAGATCATCCGCGAAATCAGGCATGCCGAGGACATCGTCGGCTACGGGCTATACCTGGATCTCATCCGGGATCTGACGGACGCGCAGAATCTTCACCCATTTCCGCTCGGCGATGAAGCCGAGCGATGCAGGCTAGCCCTCGATCTTGCCGCCGACGGACGGCGGGTGGCACTCGTCAGCTCCGGCGATGCCGGCGTTTACGGCATGGCGTCCCTGGTCATGGAGCTTCTGGCCGATAACGCCGACGGGGCATGGCAGCGCGTCGATCTGAGGGTATGCCCGGGCGTTTCGGCCATGCAGGCGGCAGCGGCACGTGCCGGCGCACCCTTGGGCCATGATTTCTGCGCGATTTCCCTGTCGGACCTGATGACCCCCTGGCCCGCCATCGAAGCGCGCCTCCGAGCTGCCGCCCGCGCGGATTTTGTCATCGCGCTCTACAATCCTGTTTCGACACGGCGCCGCGATGGCTTCTTGCGGGCACTGGAAGTTCTGCGCGAGGCGCGGCCTCCGGGCACGCCGGTGGTCATCGCCCGCAATCTTGGCCGTGAGGGTGAGCGGATCAGCACGCTCACAATGGCCCGGCTCGATATCGATAATGTCGATATGCTCTCGCTGGTCATTATCGGCAGTCGCGAAACGCGGTCGATCCCGCGGCTCCATGGACCGGACTGGATCTTCACACCGCGCGGCTATGCGTCCTCATGACTGTGCATTTCATCGGTGCCGGGCCAGGAGCTGCCGACCTCATCACCGTGCGCGGTCAGAACTTAGTGCGCAGTTGCCCGGTGATTCTTTATGCGGGCTCCCTGGTGCCTAGAGCCGTACTCGATGAGGCCCGTTCGGATGCAATTATCGTCGACACCGCACCTCTCACACTCGATGCGATTATCGAGCTCTTTGCCGACGCCAATGCGAACGGCCATGATGTCGCCCGCCTACATTCGGGAGACGTGTCGCTATACGGGGCGGTTGCCGAGCAGATCCGCCGCTTGAGCGCTCTTCGGATTCCCTACACCATCACACCCGGCGTGCCCGCCTATGCAGCGGCGGCGGCAGCGCTCGAACGCGAGCTGACCCTGCCCGGTATCAGCCAGTCGGTCGTGCTGACGCGCACGGCGGTTCGAGCCTCCTCGATGCCGGCGGGCGAAGATCTGAAGGCGTTCGCCGCAACTGGGGCGACACTCGCCATTCATCTGGGGATCACCAACCTTGCGAAGATCGTCCGGGATCTGACCCCGATCCTCGGGGCCGACATGCCGGTGGCGGTGGTTTATCGAGCCTCCTGGCCCGATGAACTCGTGCTCAAAGGCACGCTCTCGAATATCCGTGGCAAGGTCAAAGCCGCGGGCATCACCCGCACCGCGCTCATCTTGGTCGGTCGTGTGCTCAATCCGGATGGTTTTGCCGATAGCCGTCTCTACGATCCGAGCCATCATCACGTATTGCGGCCAAGGAAGTCCCCAAGCCAAGAAACCGCCGCATCGACCGATGTGACGACAGGCGAAACCGAGACCGGGGGCCTTTGAAGCAACAACACCGGCAGGCGCAATCGCCGCGCCGCCTCGATCTTGGTATAGCCCGATTCCCCGCCGCTGTTCTTGGTGACGAGCGCATCGGTCCGGCTGGTTGTCAGGAGTGCGATTTCATCCGCCATCGAGAATGGCGGCCGGGCCTGAACCCAGCGCACATTCGGGGGCAAGGGCGGTGTCGGTGCTCCGATCATCCGCAGCACATAGCGTTGCTTTGAGTTGTGCGGCAGGTCCAAAAAGGTGCGAGGTCCGGTCGTTATGAGAATTTGATTGCCGATACCGGGTAATGCCGCAAGGTCCTCCAGCCACCGGTCGCCTTTGACAGAGAACCAGGGTGGCCGCTCCAGTCGAAGATACCCACAACTGACAATTTTCGTGGCCATTGCAGCATTCGCGGTGACGCGCGAGGCAAAGGGATGCGTCGCGTCGATAACGAGATCGATTCGATTCGCCTGAAGGTACCGCTCAAGACCGGCGTTTCCGCCAAAGCCGCCGGTCACGTCGGCATCGATAGCTGGATCCTCCGTCATTCCGGCGAGTGACGTTGTAAGGTGGAGCCGCCGGTCGACATGGAGCAGTGCCTGCAGTTGTCGCGCCTCGGTCGTGCCGGCGAGCAGTAGGACCCGGCATTGCCTACCAGCCACGCGCGTGGCCGACGACATTCTGGCTGCGGTCGAGGACGAAGACCTCGACAGCGATGGCTTTTCCAAGAACGGTTTGGGCCCGATCGCGCGCGTCCGTAGCGACAATCTCGCCGAGACCTATCCCCGTCGCGGTCGCGAGCTCAAGCACTTCGAGCGCGGTGTTGGCATTTCGAATGCGGTTCTGGAATTCCGAAGGGCCGCCGAGACGCCTGGCCAAGCCTTCCCGGTCGAGCGTCGAGCGGGCGGAATGCAAATCCAGGGCGCCCTGAGCAAGTTTCGTGAATTTGCCGATGCCTCCAGCGAGGGTGAGGCGCGGGACCGGATGGCGTCTCAGATATTTGAGCGTACCACCGACAAAATCTCCCATGTCGATAAGGGCTTCGTCAGGTAAATTCATGTGTTCGTTGAGAAATGCTTCACTGGTCGAGCCGGTCGCTGCAGCGATGTGCTCGCGTCCGGCCGCGCGCGCCACATCGATGCCACGGTGGATCGAGTGAATCCATGAGGCGCAACTGAACGGAACGACGACACCGGTCGTGCCGAGGATCGAGAGGCCGCCGACGATGCCGAGCCTCGCATTGAGGGTTTTTTTGGCGATTTCCTGACCGCCCGGGATTGCGATCGTCACTTCGAACGCGCAGGGGACTTTTTTTCTGGCGGCGGCAGCCTGCAACACGGCTTCGATCATGTGTCGCGGCACAGGATTGATTGCCGGCTCGCCCGGCGCCAGGGCCAGACCGGGCTTGGTCACTGTGCCGATTCCTTCGCCCGCATGAAAGTGGACCCCCGGCCGGCTGCTGCGCTGAACCCTGACGCGGACCTTGCAGCCATGAGTGACGTCGGGATCGTCGCCCGCGTCCTTGATCACCGCAGCGACGGCACCGCCATTTTCGAGGCGGGTCTCAACCAGGGCGAAGGAGGCAGCACCGCCACGCGGCAGCGTGATCGTCACGACTTCCGGGAACTCATCACCCAATAGAGCGCCCACGGCTGCTTTTGTTGCGGCTGTTGCGCAGGCGCCCGTTGTCCAGCCGCGGCGAAGCTGGTCTTTGGTGTCGGGGCGTTTGTTCGCTTCAGCCATCGCGCATCGATCTATCCGGTCTCCGCACCGCATCTCCAAACTGTTGCGGAAACGAAGGCGTGCGCCGATGGATAAAGCCATGACTTCCTGGAGACACGTCAAAAACGAATGAGCGCTCCCACCATTCTCATCGCGGCACCCGCTTCGGGCAGCGGCAAGACCCTATTATCGCTCGGATTGATCGCGGCTTTTCGCAAGCAGGGCCTCAGGGTCGGCTGTTTCAAGGTCGGACCGGACTATATCGACCCGCGCTTTCTCGAAGCGGCGAGCGGGCGGACCTGCCTCAATGTCGACAGTTGGGCGATGCGCTTCTCAACCCTGGCCTCCAGCATCGAGGCGGCCGGGCGCGATACGGATATCGTCATCGGCGAAGGTGTGATGGGTTTGTTCGATGGCGCTCCCGACGGCAGCGGCTCGACGGCGGACATCGCCGCGCTGTTCGGGCTTCCGGTAATTCTCCTGGTCGATGTTCAGCGCATGGGGGCCTCCGCCGCCGCCCTGATCGAGGGTTTCCGGCGGCACCGCGACGATGTTGCCGTTGATGGGATCGTGCTTGGGCAGGTCGCCAGCGAGACGCACGAGAAAGTGCTGCTTCAAGCCTGCGACGAGACATTCTCGACGCCGGTTCTGGGGAGCCTGCCGCGGAACAACGACCTGGCGCTGCCCTCGAGGCATCTGGGGTTGGTTCAGGCGCTGGAACATCCGGCGCTCTCTGCGGTGATCGAAACGGCTGCATCCATGGTATCCGAACGGCTCGATCTCGACCGGCTGCGCCGCCTCGCCAGAAGGCCGAGTGTTGCCGCACTGCCCTCCCCAGGCTGTCCGCTGCCGCCTTTGGGCCGGCGGATCGCTTTCGCACGGGATGCAGCCTTCAGCTTCGCCTATCCCATGGTGATCGATGGTTGGCGGGCCACCGGCTGCGAGGTGCGGCCATTCTCGCCGCTTGCCGACGAGGCTCCGGCGGAGGATGTCGATGCGGTTTATCTACCCGGCGGATATCCCGAACTCCATGCCGGGCCGTTGTCGGCCAACACGCGGTTTTTGGAGGGTCTGCGCCGCGTGGCCTCGAAAGGCGGCGTTATCTATGGTGAGTGCGGCGGCTACATGGTGCTCGGAAGAGCCCTGATCGATCACGCAGGCGTCGACCATGCTATGGCGGGACTGCTTCCGGTCACGACCAGTTTCACCGAACCCAAGCTGCATCTGGGCTATCGAAAAGTCAGGGCTCTGTCTGGAACGGCTCTAGGGGAAACCGATGCACATTTTGCCGGCCACGAATTTCATTATGCGAAGGAAATCGACAATACTGCGGAGCCACTTTTCGATTGCGGTGATGCCCATGGCAGGGATATCGGCACCCTGGGTGCACGTTCCGGCACGGTATTCGGTTCCTTTATCCATCTAATCGACCGCGCCTAGTCCGCGGTTCGCGATTTCCAGGGAGGTGAACGATATGCAACGACGAGATCTGATACGGAAGAGTGGTGCGCTGGCGACCGGCACAGTGGTAGCGGGTGGTGCCGCGGCCATGGGCCTCACCTCACCAGCGAGAGCCCAGGGGACGATCGAGTGGACCATGGTGATGCCCTGGCCGCGCAATACCCCTGGGGTCGGGGTCGCGGCCCAGCGTTTTGCCGATCGCGTCACCGAGATGTCCGCCGGCCGGTTGACGATCAAGCTCTATGCCGCTGGCGAACTGGTGCCGCCCTTCGAGGAGCTCGATGCGGTCGAAAGCGGTACGGCGGATATTGCGCATGGGACGCCCTACTATTCGGTCGGGAAGTCGCCAGCCCTGCATTTTTTCACGGGTGTTCCCTTCGGCCTCACGGCACCTGAGCTTGCTGCCTGGATGTATTACGGCGAAGGCATGACGCTCTGGCGGGAGGTCTACGACCAGTTCAATGTGATACCGTTTTACGCCGGCAGCAGCGGGGTTCAGGCGGGCGGCTGGTTCCGCAAGGAAATCAATAGCCTGGCCGATTTACAGGGTCTCAATTTCCGGATCAGCGGGCTCGGCGGCGACGTCATGGGCCGCCTCGGCGTCAATACCGTGCTCCTGCCGCCCGGGCAGATCGCACCGTCGCTGATGAGCGGCCAGATCGACGCGGCTGAGTGGATCGGCCCCTGGAACGACCGTGCGTTCGGTCTCTACAAGGTCGCAAAGTTCTACTATGTCCCTGCTTTCCACGAGCCCGGACCGGGCCTTGAGATCATCGTCAACAAGGGCCGCTGGGCTGAACTCCCGAAAGATCTGAAGCTCATCATCGAAGTCGCCACCTCGGCCACGGCGAACGAGACCTATGCCGATTTCGTCTATCATAATATCGATGCCTTCGGTCCACTGGTCGAGGAAAACGAGGTTCAGGTCCGCCAGTTTCCGGCCGATGTCGTCGAAGCACTCGGCAAGGCGACCAAGGAATCGCTCGAGGAACTGGCGGCGACCAACGCTGAGACCGAAAAGATCTACGCGTCGTTCATGGATTTTCTGAAGAAGTCGGATGCCTATGCGCAGGATTTCGATCTGGCGATCTTGCGCATGCGGCACACGGCGCTCACCGGCTGACGCCCGCTTCCTCGAATGTCGCCATGCCGTTGTGGCAGGCGATGGCGGCCTTGAGCACGAGGGCGGCAACCGCGGCACCGCTGCCCTCGCCCAGACGCATCGCGAGATCGAGCAGGGGCGCCAATCCGAGATGCTCAAGCAGCACCCGATCTCCTGGTTCCGCCGAGATATGGCCTGCCTGGCAATGCTCCAGCGCCCGTGGATTGACGGCATGAAATACCGCTGCCGCGGCCTTGACGACGAATCCATCGAGGAGCACGGGCGTGCCGGTTTGCCGGGCGCCGGCAATCGCACCGGCGAGAGCCGCAATTTCGCGGCCACCGAGATAACGCAATATGGCCAACGGATCCACCAGAGCGTTGTGGTGTTGTGCAAGCGCCTCGTCGATCACGGCGGCTTTCCGGGCGACACCGGCACGATCCAATCCGGTGCCGGGACCGGCCCAGAACGATCCACCTTCGCCATAGAGAGCGGCACAGATCGCTGCAGCCGACGTGGTGTTGCCGATACCCATCTCGCCCAGGATCAACAGGTCGGCAGGCTCACTCGTTGCCCGCTCATGGCCGATCGCAAAGGCAGCTAGGCATTCCGCCTCGCTCATCGCGGGATCTTTGGAAAAATCCCGCGTGGGCAAGTCGATTTCCATGGGTACGATCTCCAATCGGGCCCCTGCCAGGTTGCTCAGTTGATTGATCGCAGCCCCGCCAGCGCGAAAATTGGCGACCATCTGCTTGTTGACGGCAGCCGGTGCGGTCGAGATGCCGCGCGCCGTCACACCATGCGAGCCGGCGAATATGATCGTGCGGATATCGGCCAGTCGAGGTGGATGCCGGCCCTGCCAACCGCAGAGCCAGGCCGACATCGCCTCCAGCCGGCCTAGAGCGCCCGATGGCTTGGTAAGCTGCGCCTCGCGCGATCGGCATGCCTCGATGCTTGCGAGATCGGGCTCGGGAAGTTGTCGCAGCGCCTTTCTCAGATCGTCGAATGAAGCCAAGGTCGCCACTATATGCTCCCAACGGTGATGATAGGGCCAGGACCGGCATGCTACACGACCTGAAGGTCGCGATGATCTTTCTGACGCGGATACCGATCAAGGCCGACGAAGAGCTGTCAATGCGCGATTTGGCGGGGGCCGCGCATCTGTTTCCGTTGGTCGGCGTCGTTATCGGCGGCGCCGCCGCAGCGGTCTTGCTTCTGGCAACCCAGTTCGACCTGCCGCCGGTTCTGGCCGTCGTTCTCGCGATCATGGCCATGATCATACTCACCGGAGCCCTTCACGAGGATGGCTTCGCCGATACCGCTGATGGTCTTGGCGCCGGTTCGGACCGCGAGCGCGCACTCGAGATCATGCATGACAGCCGCATCGGCACCTATGGCGTCATAGCGCTGGCGCTGTCGTTTTCGATGCGCTTCGCAACACTGACGAGCCTCGCCGAAATCACCGTAGTGGCGTTGGCCATCATCGCCGCCGCCGCTGTCTCGCGGGCGGCTGCCGCCTGCGCCATGGCGCTGCAGCCGCCGGCTCGCACTAGTGGGCTCGTCGCCATTGCCGGCAATCCCCCCTACGAGAAAGCCGCAATCGCCGTGATCCTGGCAGTTATCACCGCGTTGCTGCTGTTGCCCAGCGGCAGCGCCGTGACGGCGTTGATCGCCGTCACCGTGGTTGGCGGCTGTGCTGCGGTCTTCATTCAACATTGGTTGGGTGGGGCCACCGGCGACACGCTCGGCGCCATCCAGCAAGTCACCGAAATTACGTTCCTCGTGGCGCTGGTGCCGAGCCTCGGCAATCAGGCCGGCTGAAACCCGTTCGCGCAAAGCCTTTCGTTCAATAGGCATAGTCCGCGAACACCGGGTCGATCTCGCCCCGCCACTCGTGGTGAAAGCGAGCCAGCTTCTCCTCGGCCGGCGTGACCCCGGAATGGGCCGTTTTCCACAAGGCCGTGAGATATTTGCCTTCATGCTGGCCGTCCCAATCCGGCTGCTGACGATTTTCGAGACCCTTTTGTGCTATGGCCAGAACCTCGAGCGCGAGTTCGCGAACCGTACGACCCCGGAAAGGCGTTCGCAGAGCCTGTCGCGGCACTTCGCGGCGCAAATGCTCGTGATCCTCAATCGTCCAGTCGCGGCAGAGATCCCAGGCCGCCTGCTGGCAATCCCGGTCATAGATCAGCCCCACCCACAAGGCCGGCAACGCGCAGAGCTGGCGCCAGGGCCCGCCATCGGCACCACGCATTTCAAGAAAACGTTTGAGGCGGACCTCCGGAAACAATGTCGTCAGATGGTCGGACCAGTCATTGATGGTCGGCACCTCTCCCGGAAGGGCCGGCAGCCTGCCGTCGAGGAAGTCCCGAAACGACTGGCCGCTGGCGTCGATATAACGCCCGTCGCGGTAGATGAAATACATCGGCACATCGAGGGCGTAATCGACATAGCGCTCAAAGCCCATGCCGGGCTCGAACACGAAGGGCAGGATACCGCAGCGATCCGGATCGGTATCCGTCCAGATATGGCTCCGGTAGCTGGTGAAGCCGTTCGGCATGCCGTCGGTAAACGGCGAATTCGCGAAAAGTGCCGTGGCGATCGGCTGCAGCGCCAGGCCGAGCCTGAATTTTTGCACCATGTCGGATTCACTGGCGAAGTCGAGATTGACCTGAATGGTGCAGGTCCGGAGCATCATATCGAGGCCGAGATTGCCCTTCTTAGGCATATAGCGCGCCATGATATCATAGCGCTGTTTGGGCATCCGCGCGATATCCTGACGCTGCCATTTCGGCTGGAATCCCATGCCTAGCATGCCAATGCCCAAGGGATCGGCGACCTCCCTCACTTGGGCAAGATGCTGATGGACCTCGGCGCAGGTCTGATGGATGGTCGAGAGAGGTGCGCCCGAAAGCTCGAACTGGCCGCCGGGCTCAAGCGAGATGTTGGCCCGGTCTCCCGTAAGGGCGATCGGGTGTCCGTCTTCGAGTACCGGTTGCCATCCAAATCGCTCCGCCATGCCCTCGAGCATGGCGCGGATGCTGACGGTCCCCTCATAGTCGAGCGTCCGCAATGTCGCCTTGTCATAGGCGAATTTCTCGTGCTCGGTCCCGATGCGCCACTCGTCAGGCAGCTTGGAGCCGTCCTCCAGATAGGCTACGAGCTGACGACGGTCGGTGATCTGCTCGCCCTGGCCGAGCGGTGGTGCGGACATGGTCGATTCCCTATTGCACCATCGCGTCTTTAGTAGCCGCGGGCCCGATCGACAACGTGCTCGAGCGGTTCGCCGCGGATCAATCGTTCATAATTCGCCACTACGCCGCGCGCCGCGATCTCGGGAAGGCAATAGCTCGCGACATGCGGGGTCATCGATATTCTGGGGTGCCGCCAGAAACGATGGTCCAGATCGGGAGGTTCCGTTTCGAAGACGTCGAGCAGTGCGCCGCCGAGATGACCTGCGTCGAGCGACGCCAACAAATCGTCATCGACCAGATGCCCGCCTCGCGCGACGTTGATCAGATAAGCACCTTTCGGCAATTTCTCGAATACCCGCTTATCCAATATGCCTCGTGTTGCCGAGGTAAGGGGCAGCATGCAAACGAGAATCTCGAGTTCGCTTAAAAAGGGCTCTAGCCCTTCAGCGTCTTGAAACACGCGAATATCCGAGAAAGCCCTAGGCGAACGGGCCCAGGCGCGGACATCAAATCCTCGCGAGCGCAAGGTTCTCGCTGCGTCAAGGCCGAGTTCCCCGAGGCCCATTATGCCGACGGCGCAATCGGCCGTGTCTCGGGGAATGGCAAATTGCCACCGGCCGGCATGCTGGTCGCGGGCGTAGCGATCGACTTCGCGGAACCGATGCAGCACCGCCATCAGCACGAAATCGCTCATCGTTTTGGTCAGGGACGGATCGACCATTCGGCACAGCGGGACATCGGGAAGCGTCCGATCCTGCAGCAGTCCATCGACCCCTGCGCCAAGCGAAAATATCGCCTTGAGGTTCGGAAAGCCGGTCAACGCTCCTGACTCTGGTGCCCAAACCAGGGCCGCCTCGATGTCTTCTCGCCGGCCGATCTCGGGCCAGACCCGGAAATCCAGATCGGGGCTTAATGAAAGACAAGCTCGCCGCCACCGATCCGCATTGTCGGAGTCGCTTTTGAACAGAAGAGCCACAGGTTTGACTACATAGGATTAGCTTGGTTTCTTAAAGTGTTGCCTTAAGCTGCGAGATTAGGGTCGGTGTAATCTGACCATTGGCCAAATCGCCGTTGGAGGTCTGGAATGCGCGCACGGCATTGGCCGTGTTCGGGCCGTAGACGCCGTCCGCCGGTCCGCCGAGATAGCCATGCGCAATCAACAGACGTTGCGCTTCGGAGATCTGTGACGACGAGGTCACCGGGGAATAGCTCACGGCCGTCTGCTGCGCCTTCCACTGCTCGTAGAGACGCTGCTCCTGCAATTCCTGGTCGACCTGAGCACGCTGGATCTGGCTTTGCCGCTGATAGTCGAGATCCCGCTGCGCATCGCTGTTTCGCGCGATTTCCTGATCGACGGCACGGGCTTTGTCCTCGGGACGATCGACCAACATATTGCCGGCGAGACCGCCGATGAGCGCACCGGCACCGATCGCCAGGATATTGTCGTTGCCGCCAGCAACGAGGCGACCGGCAAGCGCACCGGCGCCGGCACCGGCTGCCGTGCCCACCCCGGGTGAGGAAACTCGCCCATCGGGATTCTGGTTGGCACACCCGGCGAGGACGAATGAAAGGGCCAGGGAACTCGCCGCCGCCATGTGCCTCAGTCTTGGATATTGCGTCATTTCAAACCTCACTCGCTACAACGAATATCCGTCCCTTCGCTGACGAAGGGTCCGATTTCCACGGTTTCGCCGGTATCGAGCCTGGTGCAAATAGCAGCGGTCTGCGTCATCAGGTCTTCGAATGACCAGCAGCCATCGCCGTCGCCATCCTGGTCCACCGCCATTTTAACGCGCGGCTCGACAACTTCCATGAAGGTCAGCGCACCACTCGAGTCCGCATCGAGATTTGCGAATGTCTCGGCATTGATCTGCGATGCTTCTTCTGGCTCCAGTCGGTCATCACGGTTGCTGTCCAATGTCGCAAAATGCGAAGCCGTATCGGCGACAATTTCGGCTTCGCACACCTGGCCATCACCATTCTGGTCCGCCATTTCGAACGCGAGACTCAAATATTCCCGGTCCACAAGACTGTGATCGGTGTCACTTGCACCATCCTGCGCAACAATTGCGTGGGTTGGTGCGAGAAGCATGATTATGACCAGGGCAACGATGAAGCGGTCAACTTTGAGCAAGTTCGTAGATCCTCGATCGCAGTAATAGTATGGGTCGCATTCGGGCTCGCGACAATTGAACTTCAGGTGAAGTCACGCTCCGGTATGCCAGAGCGAAACGACATCTCACTAATTGCCAAAGACTGTTTGCAACAGCTCCGTCGTGCGGGCAGCAGGGTTGGTGCGGATCTGCTCTTCCTGGATCGCCACATAGTGAAAGAGCCCATCAAGGCCCTTGCCGACGACGTAATCGTTAAGATTTGCCTGAACGTCGCCGACGAAGGGCAGGCTTGAATATTCACCGATAAGTTCGTCATAGGCCTTTACGGCACCCGCATCGGTCAACGCGTCATCGACGATCGGCTGCATTCGTTCGGAAAGTGGCGCTGTCATTTTTTCCTGGAAGTATTGCGTCGCGCTATCATCGGGTCCGGTGAGGATGCCTCTGGCGTCACTGATCGACATCTCCTGGATGGCGTCGACGAAAAGCGTCTGGGCTTCGGGCACGGCCTGCTCGGCGGCCCGGTTCATCCGAACCTCTAGGTCTTCCGCGAGATCGCCCATTCCGACGGCGCTCAACGCGGTCTTCGCCTGTTCGAGCTGCCCCGGCAGCGGTATCCGAATGGCCTCGTCATTCAGGAATCCACCGCTCTGCCCAAGTTGAGCAACGACCTTTTCGGTGCCGACCTGCAGAGCCTCCTTTAAACCGGATGATATTTCGCCGTCAGACAGCCCGGCGGCATTGCCCCCACCCGAGGCAATGCCGCCGCTGCCTTGTTTGCTTTTGAGGGCGTCCTGCCCCTGCTTCAGGAGATCGCCAAAGCCCTGGGCCCGCAGATCATTTCCATCGACGGTCAGGAGCGCAAGTGTGGCTGCGGCAACAAGAACAAAACGCATTGTCGGATCCCTCATGGCGACTAACGGTGGATGCCTCCACTGGAAGCGAAGGCTCAGCAATCAAAGCTTAAACGGTTTTGCCGTCGGGGCCGATCACACCTTTGGTCAGAATGAAGTTCGCATAACTGCGCCGATCGAGCGTGGCGATGACCGCGGTACATGCCGCTGTCGCCTCGTAGAATGCGAACCGCTCGAGCGAGCCTGTCCGCCAGCGCTTTCCGGCGATTTTTTTGACCATGTCCATGAATTCCTTGTGCGCCTCGACCAGTTCGTCGGGTTTGCTGATCACCTCCATTCGCTGCAGGGGAGCCTCGACAAAGGAATCCAGGGGAAATACCGAAAGGATGGCGCGACCGGCGGCGACGATGTCCGTGTCCATGGTCACGGTGGGCGGACCGATCCCGAACGCCGGAAAATTGCAGTCGACGATCGCCAAACTCTCGCCGTGCCCCATGTCGCGCAGAACGTCCAGCACCTGACCGCGAAGCAATGGGTCGATTCCGATAAGCAACTGAGCCTCCTCTCGTTATCTGTCGCGGCTTTCTAACAGGCATGAGGCTCGAGCGCGATGGTTCACAGACGGGTCGTCGAGCCATGATCCAGCGCATTAGATCGTACCGGCTCATTCCTTAAAGGCTGAAGGGAATGTGGGAAGCTAACGCGAGACCAACGCTACCCCACCATCGGCAGGCTGTCTTCCTGCGACGCCGGTTCGACATCTTCAGGCTGCAGCAAATGGATGTTCAAGGGCTTCCGACCGAAGGCCGGATTGGCGAACAAGCCGGCCTGAAGGCCGACGCGGATTCGCAGCAATTGACGACGGCGTTCGAGTTCCGCACTCAGAAACCGACTGCACTGCCATCGTTCGAGCGCCGGCAGCGCCTCCCCCGTCGTGAAGCGGCTGGAGTGGTTGTTGAGGGTGACGAGCGGTTCGATCGTCATCAGCGCCGCCCATTCGATCAGGTCTTCACCCGGATCGATCAGGTCAAAACGCGATAGCGCCGGCAGGAACGGCTCTTCGAATACCGTGGGCGGGCGATTGAGCAGGCGGCCGGCATGGCCGAGAGCCTCCAGGGCAAGCTCGCGCATGCCGCACATCGAGGCGAGGCGCGCCGTAGTCCAGAGCCTGGCAGGGTTCTTTCTGTAATCTGCATCCTCATGCATGAGGGCAGCAGTCATCCTGCATGCCTCGCGCATCGCGACATAGCGGACGACCGGTGGATTGCTTTCATCGATCGCCGCGGCGGCAAGCCAGAGGGCCTCGCGAAAGGGATTGGGCCGGTTGCCGTGCCGGATGATGTCGAGCCGCGATTTAGGCGTGTCATCAGTCTTGCCGCAGCGCTTCCAGACCGGCAGCGCCTTCACGCTTGCAGGCCAGCCTTCCGCCGGGATCTCGACCAGGGTCCGGATCTCGTTGCGGACGACATGTTCGGCATCGTCATCGAGGACCAGGAGGTTGCGCCGCGCTAGGGACTTCGCGCGGGCCCGGGTCATGGCCACGAGATTGATCTGATATCGCGAAAGTTCGCCGATCCTGAATGGCACCAGAACGCCCAGACCGGGCAAGTATCGATAGAGATCGTAGGCCTTGCCCTTCAGCCAATCGCCGAGCACTTCCGCGGTCGTCCGTTCGCCACTGATCTCGAACATGATCATCGGCATAGTCTCGCCGATCATCGAAGCACCGCCTGAGAGAACTTCGAGTTCCATGCCTTCGACATCGAGTTTCACGAAATCGACGGCCGGACACCCCAGTCGGCGCCATTCAGTGTCGAGGGTTGAGATCTCGACCGGCTCGAGAATACGGCCTTTGCCGGGCTTTAGCGTCAGGCCCTCATTCATGATCGCGCCATCGGCGCCGTCGCCATAAAGATGGGCACTGCCGGCCCGATCGGCGAGCGCTACGCCGAGGGTCGTTATGTTGACACGACCGGAATGCTCGATGCTGCGGCGAAGCAATCCGAGCGCCGCCGTACCTGGCTCGACTGCAATGATCCGCCCGCCCTCGCCGACGACCGGCGCCAGAGATAGAGAATAAATCCCGTGATTAGCCCCAATGTCGAAGACAAGGGCGCCAGGCTCGAGAGCGCGAATCCAAAATTCGAGTTCAGGCTCGAACCAGTTCTCCTGCTCGGCCATAACATAGGTCGTGACATTCGCCAGATTATTGGCGGCGGCAATCTCCGCCCCATTGGCGAGCTTGATGAATAATGTTGCCGTGGCGTCCCGTCGCGGATCGAGTCGGGTATCGATAAAGCCGCTCTTGCGGTCGACACCATAGTCTTCCTGGATCTGCACGTTTGTGTCCCCGAATGGTCAGCTCACGTACAGGCTGATAGACGCTCAAAGTTAACGAGACGTAAAAATGCCGGTGCGGTGGCTCGCCGAATCACCTTGATCTTCTCCGAAGTAACGCAGCGTCGCGTCCGCCGGCTCAGTCGATAAAGGGGCGCTACGTCGAGTCGATGACGCAGTCGGGCACCTCGAAATACCTCGCCTTTGGAACCGGATTTTGATTCAATTGCCTCGGTGATTTGCGCGGAGGCAGGCGATGCGGGGACAGGCCGGGTTTTGGGAGATTGACGAGCGCTATGCGCGGCTGAGCGAGGTC
>JBGSYN010000013.1:0-3232 GCA_041750975.1 Geminicoccaceae bacterium
CAATCGCGTTGGGGCGGGCGTTGCTGGCTATGTGTCGCTGTGGCTGATCGCCCGGATATACCGCGACATCAAGGGTCGCGAAGGCATGGGTCAAGGCGATCCGAAATTGTTCGGGGCGATCGGATTGTGGCTGGGTCTGGCGGCGATGCCGTCCGCTTTGCTCTTGGCGGCCGTTATCGGTATATTGTCGGCGGTCGCCGCCGATGGAGAAGGTATCTCGGTAGGCAAGACGCCGGTGGCGTTCGGAACGATGCTATGTCTTTCAGCGATCCCAGCCTTGGTTTTCAGCGGTACGTTTTGAAGGTCGGTTTCGGTAAACCTACCTAGGATTTCCGACGCGCTTTGCTCGCTCGGGAGCGGCCGCTGTCACGTGAATAAAGCTACGGCAAGTTTAAGGCGATTCGTAACCCCGCCCGAATACCGAGTTTGGGCGCGTTGCGGTCCGGCAGCTACAATCGAGAGCCGACTGGCGGCTCGTGGGCCGCCTGCTGCCTGTCCCCTTTTGGCAGAAGGGGCCAGGCGAACCGACATTCGATTGCCCAACGAGCGACAACCGATGCCGCCTACAATCCGGTCGTTAAATGAGGATTCTCCAACCCAACTTTGGCTGCGCTCAAGGGCGAGACGGACTTCACCGTAAGTCTCACGTACATATGTCTGCGAATCACGCGACGTCAGGTATCGTGCGGACGGTGTGGGCCGATCTCCACTCGTCCAAAGAAGGCATTCAATCTGTTATGTAGTTTCAACTGCTCGGGGCGGGAGGGTTTGATTTCGTCGACAATGTGCACCGGGCCTGCATTGAACATGTCATAGACGGTTTCATGGAGTTCGCCGCCCTGGTAGACATAGCGTAGCTTCTTCTTGCAATCCCACCTTAACGCCTTCGACAGCCAGCGCTCCTCATGCTGGACGCGCCCGAGGCTGTCGAAGCGGATCGCGTTACGGGAGAGGATTGTTTTTCCAGTAAAAGTTGTGGTTAGAGATGTGCGTGAACTTGAACGCGTGATTGATCGCTTCCTGCCGTTCTCATCAGTTCATACGGCAGTCATACAATCCTCGACAGTCGCTCGACGTCTTTCCAAATTGTAGGGTATTCCGCCTTGGATCGGTGGCGAAGCCAGTTCGGCATGCGCTCGACTATCGTTTTTGGAACGTCCTTTTTCAGGTCTCCTTCTGATTTGCGGCTCTACGGCGCAAAACCGTGTCGATCTCTTCAGTATGCTCTACGGCCCATTCGCATATGAGTGCGATCGGCTCGTGCATGCGCCGTCCAAGATCGGTAAGCTTATATTCGTTTTTTGGAGGGACAACGGCATATACCTTCCGATGGACGATGCCGTCTCCTTCGAGCCGCCGCAGAACTTGGATTAGCATCTTCTTGGAGATATCGGGAATCTGGTTGGGCAATTCACTGAAACGTCTCGTTCCGCCCGAGAGGCAATAGAGTAATATCGCGGTCCATTTGTCGGCTATCAGATCGAGCACGCGACGTGCCGGGTAGGATGCATCGTAGATTGGATAGATATCTTCGGTCACCATATGGTATAGAGGGAATGGTTGGTAACCACGACAAGCGCAATAAGAATGTCGGCAAGCATCAATGGGTTTCCGACAGATAACGGTGGACGAAGGAAACCGCCATCGCACCTTCGCCGACAGCGGATGCGACGCTCTTGATGGAGTTGTGCCGTACGTCGCCAACAGCGAACGAGCCGGGTACGCTTGTTTCCAGATAATAGGGCTGTCGCTCCGCATCCCAGCAGTCGAACTGCTGCCCCCAATCGAGAAGATCCGGGCCAGTGATAAGATATCCGGCACGATTCCGAATGATGGCCGTATCTTTAGCCCATTCGGTGGTAGGCATGCCCCCTATGCCGACGAATAAACGTGGGACGTCGACCCTGCGTGTCTTGTCCGTTGTCAGATCCTTTAGCGTCATATTGCGCAGGGTTTCATCACCATCCAACCCATCGACCCCGACATTGAAGGCAACCTCGACTTCGGTGACTCTTCGATCCGCTTCACGAGATATTCCGACAATGTTTCAGTCAACGAACCGCCGCGCACGAGCATCGTCACCTCCTGTGCAAACTCGGCAAGGTGCATGACGGCCTGCCCTGCCGAATTGCCGCCACCACAGACGAAGACATCTTCATTCAAGCAGTGAGGTCCCTCGGCGACACCTGCGCCATAAAACAAACCCAGACCGAGGAACCTCTCTTCATTATCGACGCCCAGACGGCGGTATTCGACACCGGTCGCGCGATGTTGGATTTCGCGATGAGCCTGCCACCATCGGCGAGGCTCACATGGACGGTAGTTCTCGAAATGCGCTTTCACCCATTTGCCCATCATGATGAGTTCCGCGCCAGATTTCACCGCCTGCTGGCGTGTGCGTTCAGCCAGGGCCGCGCCGCTGATGCCGTCTGGAAACCCCATATAGTTTTCGATCATCGAGCTCGTTCCCGCCTGTCCGCCGACCGCGTGGCGCTCGATGAGGACAGTACGAAGCCCTTCGGAAGTGGCATAGACTGCGGCGCTTAGTCCGGAAGGTCCACCGCCATAGATCGAGACGTCATATTCAGCGTAGCGAGGGGAGCTAACCCAACCAAGCCGCTGCGCGATATCGCGTATTTCAGGAGTGAGCAGGCGCTCGCCGTCGGGCATTTCAACGACCGGAAAGCGCAGGTTGTCGAAATCACACATGCCCAGGACCTGTTGACAAATTCGCGCATCCACAAGCGGATTGAGACGATGTGGATGAAGCCGAGATAGCTGTCGGCGGTTTTGTCGTATCGGGTGGCCAGCCGTCGGGCGTTCTTGAGCTTGTTAAAGCATCGTTCGACCATGTTGCGCAGGGCGTAGATGTCGGGATCGACCGACAGTTGGATGAGCCGGTTGCGCTTGGTCGGGATCATCGCAGTGCCGCCGCGCCTCTCCATATCTTGGCGAATGAAATCAGCATCATAACCTTTATCCGCCAGTAGCATTTTGGGTGCTGGCCCATCGGCATCCATGATCGGCAGATAGCCTTTGAAATCGGAGGCTTCGCCGCCGGTCAGAGCAAAGGCTATGGGCAGGCCTTGTCCATTGATGCGGAGATGGATCTTGGTCGTAAAGCCACCTTTTGAGCGGCCAAGACCCTGACGCGGAGTCCCCCTTTAGCGCCGGCTGAACAATGGTGCGCCCGGATGATTGTGCTGTCGATCATTTGCAGGCTGGGTTGACC
>JBGSYN010000014.1:0-14231 GCA_041750975.1 Geminicoccaceae bacterium
GGCCGGTGCCGAGGTGATGCTCGTGGCGCGAAGCTCGGGCGAGGTCGAGGCAGCCGCCTCGGCCATCCGAGATGCCGGAGGCACGGCCCGGGCCGCAACGCTCGATGTCACGGATATCGACGCCATGAACGCGCTCGTTGGCGAAAACGGGCCCTTCCAGGTGCTGGTCAATAACGCCGGCACCAACCGCCCTGCGGGACTGCTCGATGTTACCGAAGCGGATTATGACGCGGTTGCAGAACTCAACGTCAAGGCCGCGCTCTTTACGGCGAAAGCCGTGGCGCAAGGCCTGATTGGCGCCGGCCTTTCGGGCTCGATCATCAATATCTCGAGCCAGATGGGGCATGTCGGCGGGCCGAAGCGGAGTGTTTATTGCGCCACCAAGCACGCCGTCGAGGGCTTCACCAAAGCCATGGCCTGGGAGCTCGGTGCGCACGGCATCCGCGTCAATACGATCTGCCCGACCTTCGTCCTGACGAGCATGACGCGGTCGACGTTCCACGATCCGGAAATGCGGAAGATGATCGAGGCCAAGATCGCGCTCGGCCGGGTCGGCGAAATCGAGGACGTCATGGGCGCTGTGCTCTATCTCGCCAGCGACGCCTCGGCGATGGTCACGGGCTCGGCGCTGATGGTCGATGGCGGCTGGACCGCCGCATGAAGATCTCGGTGACCTCGAGCGATGTCGCAAGACAGGCGGGGGTGTCGCAATCGGCCGTGAGCCGGGTCTTCACCAAGGGCGCCAGCGTCAGCCCCGAAATGCGCGCCAAGGTCATGCGGGCGGCCCATCAGCTCGGCTACTGGCCGAATGCCCTCGCCCGCTCGCTGATCACGCAGCGCTCCAAACTCATCGGCATCGCGCTGGCCTATCTCGACAATCAATACTACCCGATGGCGCTCGAGAAACTGACGCGGCGGCTGCAGGACCGGGGCTTTCACACCATGGTCTTCATCGCCCAGAACAAGCAACCTGCGGACGAAATCGTCGGCACCTTTCTCGAATATCAGGTCGACGGCGTGATCCTCGCCTCGGTCTCGCTCTCCTCCAAATGGGCGGTCGCCTGCGAGCGCGCCGGAGTTCCGGTGGTGCTGTTCAATCGCAGCCAGGACGAGCCGGATACGATGGCCGTAACGTCCGACAATGTCGCTGGCGGACGTTTGGCGGCAAGGTTCCTTGCAGCAGGCGGCCATAGGCGGATTGCGTATCTCGCCGGCTGGGATGGTGCGTCCACCCAGCGCGACCGGGAGGCGGGCTTCCTCGCGGGGCTGGGGGCGGCGGGTGTGCGCTTGTTCGACCGTGCTCCGGGCGAGTTCAATCGGGAGCGGGCGCAGGAAGCCGCGCGACATTTGTTCGATCGGCCGGCGGATCAAAGGCCCGACGCCCTCTTCGTCTGCAACGACCATATGGCGATCGCCGCCCTCGAGGTCATTCGCCATGAACTCGGCCTGCGCGTGCCGGAGGATGTGTCGGTCGTGGGATATGACGATGTGCCTGAAGCTGCCTGGCCGTCCTATGCCCTGACGACCGTGCGCCAGCCGGTCAATCGCATGGTCGAGACGACGGTTCGCGTGCTGCTGGCCCGGATCGAGGACCCAACCGCGGCACGCGAGCAGATCCGGATCGAGGGCCCCTTGATCGTCCGGCGCTCGGCACGCATTCCAGAGGGAGGCATATGGTGAAAGGCTTCGATCCGAAGTTTTCGGACCCCACCGATTACATCCTCGGGATTACCAAGGAGATCTGGGAGGATCGGGGTGTCGACCGCATCCGAACCTATTATTCCGAGCGCGGGCCGGTGCGCTCGGCGGCCGGAATCGTCGTCGGCAGCCGTGCGGTGATCGCCGCCACCATGGCCACACTCGCAGAATTCCCGGATCGCACCCTGCTCGGCGAAGACGTGATCTGGTCGGAGGACGGCGATGACGGTTTTCTCTCCTCGCATCGGCTGTTATCGACCGCAACGCACGCCCGAGCCGGCATCTATGGCGAGGCAAGCGGCACGAACCTGCGCTATCGGATCATCGCCGACTGCGCCTGCCGTGCCAATCAGGTCTATGACGAATGGCTGGTGCGCGATCAGGGTGCGGTGGTTCGCCAGCTCGGGATCGAACCGAAAATTTATGCCGCCCAACGGATCGAAGCCGAAGGCGGCGCGGAGCATGCGGCGTGTCCGTTCATGCCCGATCTGGATGTCGACGGCGGCTATCATGGCCGCGGTAACGACCATCCGACCGGACAGCGCTATGCCGAACTTCTGACCCGGATCATGAATGCAGAGATGCGCGTCATTCCGGAAGCTTACGACCGGGCGGCCAACCTTGACCTGCCGGGAGGTATCGCCGCTTTCGGCCATGAGGGGGCGGACCGGTTCTGGATGGGCCTGCGCGCCGCGTTGGCGAATGCCGAATTCACGCTTGAGCACATCATCGGTCGGGATGATCCGATGCTGCCGCCGCGCGCCGCCTGCCGCTGGAGTCTCACCGGCAAGCATGAAGGCGCCGGCATGTTCGGGCCGGCCTCCGGCGCCGATCTTCATATCATGGGCATGAGCCATGCCGAATTCGGGCCACGGGGTCTGAGGCGGGAATGGATCTTGTTCGACGAGACCGCGATCTGGAAGCAGATCCTTCTGAAAACGGGATGAGGGGATAGCGATGACACCTGAGGAAATGGAACAGCGCGTGGTTCGCTACGGCGATCTGAAGCCATGCCGGACGGCCTTCATCGACGCCCATACACCCGGCTCGGATCAGAAGGAAAATTTCACGATCATCGGCGCCGGCGTTTCCGAAAGTGCCGATCAGCATGTTCACATCAAGGAAACGCCCGGCTTCAATATCGGTGCTGCCGGCCAGCCGCCGCACTGCCGCAATTCGATGCACTCGCACCGAACCGCCGAAGTTTTCTTCGTCCACAAGGGCCGATGGCGCTTTTTCTGGGGCCGATACGGCAAGGCCGGCGAGGTCGTTCTCGAGGAGGGCGATCTTTTCGATATCCCGACGGGTATTTTCCGGGGCTTCGAGAATATCGGCGAGGATTATGGCATGATCATGGCGATCCTCGGCGGCGATGATGCAGGCGGCGGCGTTATCTGGGCGCCTCACGTCATCGAGGACGCCAAGGACCATGGCCTGGTGCTCGCCGAGACCGGCAAGCTATACGATACCAAGCTAGGCCAACGCCTGCCCCAGGGGGTGCAGCCGATGCCCCTTTTAGACGAGGACCAACTCGCAAAATTTCCCGAGACTCCGGCCCAGGATGTCGTTCCCCACTACGTCAAACGCTATTGGGACATGGTAGCACTCGCCGCCAGGTCGCCGGCGCGCGTGATCGGAACCGGCGATGACGGAACCGTGCCGATGATCCGCGACCGCACCGGCTTCGAGGTCGAATTCCTGCGGGCGGGACAGGAGCAGGAAGGCAAGGCCTATAGCACCGACCGGCATGAGGTGCTGCTGGTGCATCGCGGGCATTGGCGCCTTGACTGGCCCGGGGGAACCATCACCCTGGCGCCCGGCGACACCTGCGCCGTGCCGCCCGGTCTCGAACGCTCGATCGGAACAACGATGGGTGGCGAGACAGCACTCTTTCTCGTACGCAATACCGATGATTCCGCAGGCCTGACGCGGCATTAGAACCTATGACCAGAATCCTGACTACTCATGTCGGCTCGCTGCCCCGCAGCCAGGACGTGGTCGATTTTATTTTCAAGCGCGAACGGGGCGAGCCCTATAACGGGGCGGCGTTCGATGCCTGCATGCGGCAAGCCTGCGCCGCCACCGTCAAAAAGCAGGCAGAAGCCGGCATCGATATCGTCTCCGATGGTGAAACCTCGAAGATCTCCTACGCTACCTATGTCAAGGATCGTTATACCGGTTTCGACGGCGACAGCCCGCGCAACGCCCCCGCCGATCTCAAACTGTTTCCGAGTTTCCTCGAGCGCATCGCCCAGTCGGGTGGCACACCACAATATTCAAGACCAAACTGCATCGAGCGGGTGGTACCCAAGCCAGAAAGCTTGGATCTTCGGAGCGATATCACCAATCTAAAACGCTCGATCAAAGATTGCGGCCGGGATGTGCGGGGCTTCATGAACGCTGCCTCGCCCGGCGTCATCTCACTGTTCCTGCCGAACCGGTTTTATCCTTCTCGCGACGACTATCTCGAAGCTTTGGCCGAAGCGATGAAGGAGGAATACGAGACGATCGTCGCTTCCGACCTCGATCTGCAGCTCGACTGCCCGGATCTCGCCTTGTCCCGCCACATGCTGTTCACGGATCTCAGCGATGATGAGTTTGTCAAAATCGCAGAAAAACATGTCGAGGTTTTGAACCACGCATTGCGCGACGTGCCGGCCTCGAAAGTCCGGTTGCATATCTGCTGGGGCAATTATGAGGGCCCGCATGTCTGCGATATCGCCATGGCCAAAGTCTTTCCGGTCCTGATGAAGGCCAAGGCTCGCTACCATCTGTTCGAGACCTCGAACCCCCGCCACGGCCATGAATGGCGGATCTTCAGCGAGCGTCGCTCGGAGATCCCAGGCGACAAGGTGCTGGTGCCGGGGGTGATCGATTCGACCACCAACTTCGTCGAGCATCCGGAACTCGTGGCCGAGCGTATCGGACGGTTCCTCGACATCGTCGGGGCCGAGCGTGTCATCGCCGGCTCCGATTGCGGCTTCGGCACCTTCGCGGGCTTCGGCGCGGTCGATCCCGTGATTGCCTACGCCAAGCTCAAAAGCCTCGCGGAAGGCGCCGCATTGGCCTCAACGAGGCTCTGACACCTGATCGCAACCAGATCTGGCATGGTATTCGCTTGTTGGGGTGGCTAGGCCCGAGCTTGCGAGCGCCAACCAGTCAGCCCGGGCCCCTTGAGCCAATGCACCCAAGGAGGGGTCTTATGTGCGATCATGATGGCAACCGCAACTTTCCAAGCCTTTCGGGCATCGATCTCAATCGTCGGAGTGTGCTCAAGGGTGCTGCAGCGGGTGCGATGAGCCTGAGCATTGCCGGTGCCTGGCCGCATGGCGCCCATGCGGCCTCGACGGTGACGTCGACCCATGGCACGGGGTTCTGCAATCTGCCGCTATTTCTCAGTCATGCCCGCCAGACCGCCAAGGCCGACGGTCTGACGCTCGAATTCGTCAACACACCAACCTTTGCGGAGCATGTGACCTTTCTGGGCGCTGGCCTGGTCGACGTCGGCGTGCTTCCCTATACGAGTTTTGTCGCCCTCTATGATGCCGGGGCGCCGGTCAAGATCGTCTCCGGGTCCGGTATCGAGGGGTGCGCGATCGTCAGCCAGCCGGGCCTCGACACCGCGGAAAAGCTGAAGGGCAAGACCCTCGGCACGTTCCAGCTCGATACGCTTGAGGTGCTGCCCTATGATTGGCTCAAGGCGAAGGGCGTCGATTTCAAGGACGTCAACGTTCGCTACATGGGCAACACGCCCGAGGCCGTCGAAGCCTTCAAGGCGGGCGCTCTCGACTGGATCTGCACGATCGAGCCCTATGCCTCGGCACTCCTCGAGGATGTCGAGGGTAGCCATCTACTCTCCGACGGGCAGGACATCTACGGCGCCAACTACACGGATTGCGTCTTGTGTGTGCGCGACAGCCTGATCGCCGAGAACCCCGATGCGATCAAGGCCTTGATCAAGGCGATGATGATTTCGCAACTGGCGTTCGAACAGGATCCCGGGCCGGTGCTCGAGGAAGTCGTCGGGACCTATTACAAGACCTCCATGGAGAATGCCGTGATCGGCAGCACCAAGCAGCCGCCGATGGTCGATCAACGGATGAACACCGACTTCATTCTTGATCGTACCGGCAGCCTGATCGAGATGGGCTATATCAACCAGAAGCCCGGGGCCGATGCCATCGACTGGAGCATGCTCGAGGAAGTCATCGCGGAAAATCCCGAGATCTACGCGCAACTGGCCTACAAGTCCTCCTGATGGCGACGACAATCGCGAGGCCCCACAAAGAGGGGGAGGCATCCCCCTCTTTGTCGGTCCGGATCGCCGACCGCTGGCGGCAATTTGCGCCCTCGGTCGGCTGGACCATCGTTTCCGTCGGCATGTTCGCGCTGATTTGGGAATTTCTCTGGCTGGTCGGTCTCGCCGATCCCAAACTGCTGCCGCCGCCGCACATTTTCATGGGCGACATTGCCGGTCAGGCGAAGAACTTCAACACCGCCCAACGCTGGCAGATCGGCGCCGACGCATCGGCGGGACCTTCCCCTGAGATGGCCGTCGTCATCACCATCCTGTCATCGACGATGCGCGTCATTGCGGGCCTGTTCTTGGCTGCCATGGTCTCGATCACCGTGGGGGCCGCGATCCGCTACTGGAAGCTAATGGGCAACCTGACGCTGCCGACGATCACGCTGCTCGCACCGGTGTCACCCATCGCCTGGCTGCCGGTGGCGATCTTCATCTTCGGCATCGGCGACGCCCCGGCGATCTTCATGGTGTTCATCGCGCTCTTCTTCACCATGACTTTGGCGACGATCACCCAGATCGACAGTGTCAACAAAAACTACATCAACGTGGCCCGGACGATGGGCGCCAGCAAACGCCAGATCTATACGCGCGTCATCCTTCCGGCGATTCTGCCTGGGCTTCTGGTCGTGCTGCGTCTCAATCTTTTTGGCGCCTGGATGGTGGTCCTGATCGCCGAAGCGACCGGTGTCGGCTATGGCCTTGGCCAGGTCATCATGCTGGCACGCAATACTTTCAACCCGGGCCTAGTGTTCTTCACCATCGTGCTGATCGGCTTGACGGGCTTTACCTTCGACTTTGCCTTGAGGATGGTCCAGCAACGGGTGCTCTATTGGATCCCCAAGGGACAGGGGAGCCTCGGATGATGGAAAGCGGCCACGCCGTCGCCTGTCACGGCATCGGCAAGATCTGGGCTCAGGGAACCTACCGCGCGCACGAAGCCCTGGCCGAGGTCGATCTCGAGGTCGAGCTTGGCGAGTTCGTCGTGCTTCTGGGGCCTTCGGGCTGTGGGAAATCGACCCTGCTCTACCTCGTTGCAGGGCTCGAGGATGCCACGGCCGGCGAGCTTCGATCCTTTGGCGAGACCATTTTGAAACCGGGACCTGACCGCAGCCTGATCTTTCAGGAGACCTCGCTCTTTCCCTGGCTCACCGTCGGCGAGAATGTCACCTTCGGTCTGGGCCTAAATGGCGCCTCATCGGCCGAGCGTCAGTCGGTGGCGACCGACGTGCTCTCGCGTGTCGGCCTGCGGCCGGCGATCGACAAGCGGCCGGACGAGCTCTCCGGTGGCATGCGGCAGCGCGTGGCCGTGGCCCGAGCACTCTCGATGCACCCCAAAGTGCTGCTGATGGACGAACCCTTCGCCGCACTCGATGTCCAGACCAGGGCCAAGATGCAGGACTTTCTCCTGGATGTCTGGCGCGACAGCGGTGCCTCGGTTCTCTTCGTGACCCACCATATCGACGAGGCCATTGCGCTCGCCGACCGGGTGGCGGTGTTCACCAGCCGCCCGGGCCGTATCAAGGAGATCGTGCCGATCGACTTGCCTCGCCCGCGCGATCCGTTCTCGCCCGAATGCCAGCAATTGCGCAAACATCTGACCGCCATACTGAGCGAAGAGGTCGATCGCGCCTTCGCCGAACAGGAAGCCATGATCTAGGGAGAAATACCCGATGTCCGCATCGATTGTCCGCGGTCGCCACGTCATATCCAAGGTGATCGACCGCCATAATTGGCAGCAGATCGAGGATGGCGCCGTCCTGGTTCGAGACGGCGTCATCGACGCCATCGGTCCGTTTCGAGACATCAAATCGGCCCATCCGGATCTGCCGGTCCGGGGCAATGGCCGACAGGTGCTGATGCCGGGCTTCGTCAATGGCCATCACCATATCGGCCTGACACCGATCCAGCTCGGCTCGCCCGACATGCCGCTGGAACTCTGGTTCATCACGCGCTTGGTCTGCCGCGCCGTCGATCTCTATCTCGACACACTCTACTCCGCCTTCGAGATGATCGCCTCGGGCTGCACAACGGTGCAGCACATCCATGGCTGGATTCCGGGCAAGCTCGATCAGGTCGAGGCCGGCGCCAACGAGGTCATTCGGGCTTACGAAGATATCGGCATGCGGGTGTCCTATAGTTTTGCCCTGCGCGACCAGAACCGGCTCGTCTACATGAAAGACGAGGACTTCGTGAAGATTTTGCCGGAAGATCTGCAGCCGAAGATGCAGCAGCACTTCTCACGCTTCGGCATGGATCTCGACGACTTCATGACGATGTTCGAGCATCTGCATAACCAGCATCACAACAAGGATCGGGTCGGCATTCAGCTGGCACCCGCCAACCTCCATTGGTGCTCGGATGTGGCCCTGGAGCGATTGGCCGATGCCTCGGAACGATACCAGGCGCCCATGCACATGCATCTGGTCGAGACCGCCTACCAAAAGGAATATGCAAAGCGCCGCGGCGGCGGCACGGCCCTCGACTATATCGACCGGTTTAAGATGCTGGGGCCGCGCCTGACCTTGGGTCATGGCGTCTGGCTCAATCAAAGCGACATCGAGCGGGTGGCCGAAACCGGCACCAATATCTGCCACAATTGCAGCTCGAATTTCCGGCTGCGATCCGGTGTCGGGGCGCTCAATACCTGGGAACGGCACGGCGTCAACACGGCGATCGGCATGGATGAAGCCGGCATCAACGACGATCGCGATATGCTGCAGGAAATGCGTCTGGTGCTCCGTGCCCATCGCACGCCGGGCGACGATGACGACATTCCAACGATGGCCCAGGTGTTGCGGATGGCAACCGAAGGTGGAGCCAAGACCACGGCCTTCATGGGCAAGATCGGTACCCTCGAGGTCGGCCAGGGTGCGGACATGGTCCTGCTCGATTGGGACAAGCTCGCCTTCCCCTATCTCGACGAGGAGACACCCGTCCTCGATGCGGTCATCCAGCGCGCCAAGACCGATGGCGTCGACATGGTCATGTGCGCCGGCGAGCCGATCTATGAAGGCGGCAAGTTCACGAAAATCGATCGCGACGCGGCGCTCGAGAAACTGCGCCAGGATCTGACCCGGGCCCTGACCGAAGAAGAAGTCGCGCGCCGCGATCTCAGCAAGCAGCTCCTGCCCCATGTCAAAAAGTTCTACGACGACTATTTCGACCCGTCGGCGCACCAGCCCTTCTACCGGCAGAGTTCCGCTATATAGGGGCAATCCGTCGGCAGCTGACGGTATCTCTATTCGGGCGCGCATTCCCGGGCGATCGGAGCCTTTCCGTCGATTGCCACGGGCGAGACGTTCGGGTTCTGGGCGGAAAATCCGCCCAATGGGAGCGAAATTCATCGACTATGGCGAGAACGCGCCGAACTATAAGGGTCGTCATCGACCGACGAAAACGGCCCACCCTTGTCTCAACCGGACACTCTGACGCGCAGCCGAACACTCAAGGACCGGATCGAAGCGATACTTCGCCGCCGAAGTGTGACGATTGCCGCAGCGATCGTCATCGTCGCCATTGCCATCATCGTCCTGCAGCGACTGGCCGCGGATGTTTCCTGGGAGGAGGTCCGGCATGATATTGCGAATGTTCCGGCTTCCCACCTCTTGGCCGCCATCGCGTTCACCCTCCTGAGTTTCACCGCCCTTGCATGCTACGACGTCCTCGCCGTCGCAACGGTTGCGCCGGGCAAGGTGCCGCGCGCGACCGCCGCGATGGCCGGCGCCAGCGGTTTCGCCATCTCCAATCTCCTCGGTTTCTCGTGGCTTACGGGAGGCGCCCTGCGCTTTCGCATCTACGCCGCGGTTGGCCTCGATTGGGCGCTGGTCACAGGCGTCATCACCATGTCGCTGTGTTCGATCTGGCTCGGGATAACGCTTTTGATCGGGCTGATCCTGGTCGTTCATCCCGAAGGTCTCGCCACGGCACTCGGATTGTCACCAGCGTTGGATACGGCTTTGGGCGGCGGCGTCTTGCTCGCGCTGGGGGGCTTTTATTGGTGGCTATCCCGCGGCAGGAGGGTTCTCAACCTCGCTGGCTTTCGCCTGGCTTTGCCTTCGGCACGCATGGCCTCGGCGCTGACCCTGAACGGCATCGCCGACGCGCTTGGCGCCGCACTCGCTCTTTACGTGCTCCTGCCTGGCGATTTGACCCAGAATTTCCCGCTATTCTTCATCGTCTATGTCGCAGCCATAGGCCTCGGCCTCATCAGTCACTCGCCGGGCGGTCTTGGGGTTTTCGAAGCGACGATGATCGCCGGGCTCGACGCCGGCGGCAGGCCCGAGGTGCTGGCGGCACTCGTGCTCTACCGGCTGATCTATTTCGTCCTTCCCTTTGCCGTCGCTGTCACTGGCATCGCACTCGCGGTCATCATGGCAAAGCGGCGGGAAGCCGGCGCATTCGTGAAGTCCGTGCATGCCATCGCGAGGCCCCTGGTACCGCCAATTGTCGCCGCCATCACACTCGTCTCGGGTGCCCTCCTCGTGATTTCGGGCAACCTGCCCGCCGAGACCGCGCGTTTGCACATCCTTCGGGATCTCCTGCCCTTGCCGGTCATCGAGGCCTCCCATCTGCTCGGCAGCGTCGCCGGCGTATTGCTGATCGTCGTCGCGCATGGCCTGTACAAAAAGCAGCGCCGCGCCTGGTTGACGGCAACCGGATTGATGGCGGTCGGCTTGCTGACGTCCCTGTCGAAGGGCCTCGACTGGGAAGAGGCGGTTTCGCTGGCTCTCGCCCTGGGCCTGATGACGGTCTTTCGTTCGGCCTTTTATCGATCGGCCGGCGGTTCGTTGCTGCGGCTGAACTGGCGATGGCTTCTGGGCAGCGTCGCCTTCATTGCCGCTGCGACCTGGATCGGCTTCTTCGCCTATTCTCATGTCGACTACAGCAACGATCTCTGGTGGCGTTTCGCCTGGGCCGGCGACGCACCGAGATTCCTCCGGGCATCATTGGCCACCGCAACCGTTCTGGCTGCCGTCGGTCTCCATTCCTTGATCAACGCCCACCCGAGCGCCTTGCAGCCCGAGCCGATCCCCAGCCGGGTTCGGGAACTCGTGAGGGAATCGCCACTGACCGAGGCCAACATCGCGCTCACCGGCGACAAGCGCTTTCTCCTGGCGGAGGATGGCCGTGCGTTCATCGCCTATGCGGACACCGGCGGATCGTTGATCGCGAAAGGCGATCCTGTCGGCGACCAAAGATCCGGCGAGGCGATTATCTGGCAAATGCGGGAGATGGCTGACCGCTTCGGCCGGCGATGCGCGTTCTATGCGGTGACCCAGGACTACCTTCCGGTCTATCTCGACATGGGAATGTCGCTCTTGAAAATCGGTGAGGTGGCACGGGTCGATCTGACCTCGTTTTCGCTTGCAGGCCCGGCCAGAAGCGATTTCCGCCAGGCCCATCGACGGGCCGGGCGCGAGGGCTATCGCTTCGACATCGTCAGAACAGCGGATCTCGATCCGGATATGGCGACCTTGCGCCGGGTCTCGGATGCCTGGCTGGCGTCCAAACATGGCGAGGAAAAGGGATTCGCCCTCGGCGCATTCACCGAGGATTATATGCGCAACTTCGATTGCGCCGTATTGCGCCATGAAGGCTCCGGCGGCATCGTCGCCTTCGCCAATCTCTTTCAGGGAGCGGCACAGTTCGAGCTTTCCATCGACCTGATGCGCTACGACCCGAGCGGCCCGAAATACGCCATGAACGCCCTCTTCGCCTTCCTGTTGTTGTGGGGCCGGGCCGAAGGCTTCAAATGGTTCTCGCTCGGTGCCGCACCCTTTGCGGGGATGCGCGACCATCCGCTGGCAACGGTCTGGAACCGGATCGGCAGCTATGTGTATCGCCACGGCGAGCATTTCTACCATTTCGAGGGGCTGCGTGCCTTCAAGGAAAAATTCGGTCCGGAATGGTCGCCCAACTATCTGGCCAGCCCGCGCGGCCTCGACGCCCCGCTGGTTCTCTACGAGGTCAACAAACTGATATCGGGCGGCATCAAGGGACTGATCAAATGACCCTGCCTGCCGCGCGGAACCTATACGGCTATGCGGCCTTCCGCGTGGCGATGACGGCGATAGGGCCGCCGCCGTCGGGGCCTTGATGCTCGGCACCGCCGGAGACAAAGAGGTCGGTGCGGCCGACCACGCCGCCAACAACCCCGCCGACCAGGGCGCGGGCATGGCGCGTGGCGTTGATGTCGCTGTCGTCCGCCATGATGTGACGAAGGCCTCGGATCGTGCCGCTGCGCGACGGCTCGGCCTTGACCAGGAGGGCAAGAACACGGTCCCGATCGGTCGCCTTGAGAGCTGCCCATCGAGCATGATACCGACGCCTGTCAACGCCTGATGCACCGCGGGCACGTCCAGGGCGTCCTGCATCACCGCATGGGCGATGGCAAGGGGTCCGGCCCAGGAGGCGCTCGTGCCGAGCACGATGATCTCGTTGTGCATGAGCTCAACCCCTGCGGAAGTGCTGGCACGTCCCGACCAGAGGGAAAAGTCGTTGCAGATCGAGCCATCATTGAGTTGCGATAGCTGGATCTCGCCCAAGGCCAGCGCCACGCCAAGGGCCGAGGCACCTCTTGAGTAACCCATCGAGGCATAATTATCGTCGGTGACCACATTGCCCCCACGCCGCGACGCCTCTTGTCCCCGCTCAGAGGTTAGCAGCGGGCACTTAATCTGAACGAAATGGACCTCATCGATCGCCGCGTCCTCGATGCAGGCACGCACGACGGCCGCCGTTTCCTCGACCTGGGGCATCCGCCCGATCTCTTCCGGCAGAAACGCGCGCGTCGCTCCCCGCCCGAGCGCCAGCGACGGCTGCGCCGGCACCGCACCGGTTGGGCCGACACCGTCCCTCACCGCAAAAACCAGAAAATGAGGTGACAGCCCACCCTCCGTACCGCCCGACATGATCATGGCAATCTTCTGCTCGACCATGTCCGGCGTCATGCCGAGACGCGCTGCGAACAAGTGCTTCAGCGAGTCGACGGCAAATCCGCGCGTGAAATCGTTGACGCAGCCATTGCCTTCGGTCTTGCCGAAAACGGCAACGATGTCGGATGCCTCAACCTCGCCTCGCTCGAGAAGCCGATCGATGCCGGACATGTCCGAGGGCGAAGCCATCGGCACCCGAAAAACCTGGCACTCACGCGGCAACGCCGGCCTCCGTGGCCTTCTCGACGAGATAGCGTCGGGCGTTCTGCATGTCTTCGAGCGAGCCGAAGCCGTTCGTATAGTGCCCCTTGAAGCCCGCATCCTCGACCAGCTTGAACATCCGGCCGAAATCGAGATCGCCTTGGCCTGGCACCAGATGCACCTCATAGCCGTTGCGGTGGCAATCGGCGAGGCGTACCTCGACGACCCTGTCCATCGGGATCGCCTCGACGAAGCCCTCGATGCCGTCGGGCAGCAAATGGGCATGATTGGCGGTGAAGGACAGTGCGAACGAGGGCGAATCGATCTTCTCATAAACGTATCGCCACTCCTCGACGGTGTGGGCGAGGTAGTGGACCTCGGCGTCGGCCGGCTCCTTGTTTAGATTTTCCAGGAGCAAAACCGCACCCTTGGTCTCGGCATACTCGACCATGCGCTGCAGCCGTTCGAGCCCGGCCTGCATCCGCATCGGCACGTCGGCGGTGAAATGATAGCCCGCATGAACCACGATCCACTTCGCACCGAGCCTCGGATAGACGTCGATATAGCCCTTCAGATAGTCATCCACGGCCTCGGACAGGATGGGAGAATATTCCGCGATATTGACCGCCGAGAGCGTGTGCAGGCCGAGCTCGATACCATGGCGTTCGCAGGCCTTGCGGATGCCACGCGCCCGGTCTGCATCGAAGCTGGTGAAGACATTGGCGCCGGTATCGAGCTGGATGTCGATATACCGGACCTCGTTGCGGGCGGCCCACTCGATCCCGTCCTCGAGCCGCGCCCGGCGGCCGAGATCGACCCCGATCCGGTCATAAAGCGTTGCCATAGTCAGTCCCTTTCCGCGACGGCGTCAGGCGACGCCATCCCAACGATAGCGTTCGATGATGTCCGGATCGAGCTCGATGCCAAGACCCGGTCCCCTGGGCACCTCGATCCGGCCGTCTGTCGGCCGCAGCGGATCGAGCAACAGGTCCGTCCTAAGCGGATTGTTTGTAACGTTGTATTCGAGATAGGGGCAGTCCCGGAGTGTGGCGATCACCTGCAGCGTCGCCGCGACCAGGATATCGGTCGAC
>JBGSYN010000015.1:0-3252 GCA_041750975.1 Geminicoccaceae bacterium
CGGCAGGGACAGGCGATGCTCAAACTGAATTCGCTGACCAGGAAGTTCAAGAACACGGTGGCGGTCGATGCGGTCTCGCTCGAGATCATGGACGGCCAGATGGTCGGTGTGATCGGGCGCTCCGGCGCCGGCAAGTCGACATTACTGCGCCTGCTCAACCGCCTGATCGATCCGACCGCGGGCGAAATCCTTTTTCGTGATCGGGATATCGCCAAGCTCAAGGGCCGGGAGCTGCGCGCCTGGCGCTCGGACTGCGCGATGATCTTCCAACAGTTCAATCTCGTCGGCAGGCTCGACGTCGTCACCAATGTGCTGACTGGACGGCTGTTCGAGCTGCCGAGCTGGCGCTCGCTGCTGCAGATCTTCTCGCCGGAAGAGCGGGCACTTGCGGTCCAGGCACTCGACCGGCTCGACATGGCGCATATGGCGTTGCAACGCGCCGAAACCCTCTCCGGCGGCCAACAACAGCGTGTCGCCATCGCTCGAGCACTGGCGCAGGAGCCTGAAATTCTCCTCGCCGACGAGCCCATCGCCTCGCTCGATCCGATGAACGCCAAGATCGTGATGGACGCACTCCGGTCGATCAACCGGCAGGACGGTATCACGGTCATCTGCAATCTTCACACCCTCGATACCGCCCGCAGCTATTGCGACCGGATCATCGGCATGCAGGCAGGTCATGTCGTCTTCGACGGCACGCCGAAGCAGCTGACACGCGACGCTGCGCGGGAGATCTACGGTGCTGAGGCCGATCAGGCCCTGAACGAAAGCGCCACCTCGACCAGCCTCGACAGCAACAGGGATCGCGAGGTCGACACCATCGCAGCGGTCGCCTGAGCACCGGAATGGCCCAAGCCGCAATACTTAGTTCTGACAAAGGCAACGTCGTCAGCCTTTTCGAACGTCATCGGGCCGAACTCAACCGCCAGAAACGCCTGACCACGGCCCTGGCGCTGCTCGTCTTCGTCACCTGTCTGGCTCTCTCGGTCTGGGTATCCCGTTTCTATCCGGAGCGGCTTGCGGAAGGTGTGCCGCGCATTTTCGAGTATTTCGCGACGATCATCCCTGATCTGCAGTGGGAGCAGCTATTCGTCGGGCGCGATGCGGACGGCAAGGCGGTGCCGGGCTCGCTCACCTATTGGTATACCGATTTCGATAAATATATCGTTTTGATCTTCGAGACGATCCTGATGGCCATCACCGCATCGATCCTCGGCACGGCGGGCGCCTTTCTCATCAGCTTCCCGGCTTCGCACAATCTGGCACCGAATGGCCTCACCTACTGGATCGCCCGGCGCTTCATGGAACTTTGCCGCGGCATCCCGGAAATCCTTCTGGCGCTGGTCTTCGTCTTCATGATCGGCATCGGTCCCCTGGCCGGCATCCTCGCCATCGCTATTCACTCAACCGGCGCCCTCGGCAAATTGTTCTCGGAGGTCAACGAGAACGCGGCCGACGGGCCGATCCAGGGTGTCACCGCCGTCGGCGGCACCTGGGCGGAGCAGATGGCCTATGGCGTCGTGCCCCAGGTCACGCCCAATTTCACGAGCTACGCGCTCTTGCGCTTCGAGATCAATGTCCGCGCCTCCTCGATCGTCGGCTTTGTCGGCGCCGGCGGCATCGGCCAGGAACTCAACCGCGTCATCAGCTTCTATTCGGACGACCGGGTGCTGGCCGTCTTGATCCTGGTGGTGGCGACGGTGACCATCATCGATCTCATCTCCGAACGCATTCGTCTCGGCTATATCGGCCGGGAAAATTTCGCCTGATGGCCTCCC
Organism: Geminicoccaceae bacterium; assembly: GCA_041750975.1. Lineage (GTDB taxonomy): Bacteria > Pseudomonadota > Alphaproteobacteria > Geminicoccales > Geminicoccaceae > JBGSYN01. Next base: position 1,779 of record JBGSYN010000015.1, read on the forward strand.
GCCCCGCCCCTTCGGCCGCCGATCTCGGGGCCACCCGCGCAGCACATCCTGATGCCTTTCCCACGACCCGCCGAACCTGGCTGCGCTGGGCGCCCTGGCTTGCTGCAGTGGCCTACCTCGTCTTCTCGTTCTGGTATTTCGACTTCGCCCGGCTGTTCGACGCCTCGGAGCGGGTCTGGTCGCTGCTGCGGGCGTTCTTCGTCTGGGAGAACATGGCCGGCTGGCAATATTCGACCATCTATGTCGGGATCGCGCAGACCCTGGCGATGGCCTTTCTCGGCACGCTCCTGGGTTCCATCGGCGCCCTCTTCATCGGCTTTCTCGCCGCCCGCAATATCATCACGCTCACACTCGCACGGCATGGCGTCCGGCGGATCCTCGACGTGCTGCGCGGCGTCGACCAGTTGATCTGGGGCCTCGTCTTCGTCCGTGCCGTCGGCCTCGGCCCGCTCGCCGGCGTCCTCGCCATTTTCGTCAGCGATCTCGGCACGCTCTCCAAGCTCTATTCCGAGGCGATCGAAAACATCGACCGCAAACAGGTCGAAGGCATCAAAGCAACAGGAGCCGGCCCGCTCGCCATCATCCGCTACGGCTACCTGCCCCAGGTGCTGCCGATCTTCATCTCGCAATCGCTCTATTTTCTCGAAAGCAATACCCGTAGCGCCACCATCCTCGGCATTGTCGGCGCCGGCGGGGTCGGCATGATCATCATCGAGCGCTTCCGCGCCAGCCTCTACGACCAGGTCGCCTTCGTCGTCCTCAATATCCTGATCCTGATTGCTCTCATCGACTGGCTCTCCAAGCGCATCCGCCTCCACGTCATCGGCCGGCAGCGCTAGTGCACCGACGCATTCGAAGCGAACAGCTTCGTGTGCGTCAACGGTGCACTAAACCATTAAGTGCGCGCAGCGGCAGATAATCGAAATTGGGCGCCGAAACCTCGGCTAAAGCAGCACCAACTGGCCGTTGACGCAGCCCGCGACCTGCCGCTCGTGCTCCAGGAGAAATATCTTCGTCTCGAGGCCGCCGCCGAAGCCGGTAAGCGACCCGTCGGCGCCGATGACGCGATGACAGGGTGCGACCAGCGGCAAAGGATTGGCCCCGCAGGCAGCCCCCACGGCCCGCGCCCCGCCAGGCTCGCCGATACGGGTTGCAAGCTCGCCATAACTGAGCGTGTGCCCGAACGGAATCTCCAGCAAAGCCTGCCAGACCGAACGCTGAAACGCGTTGCCCTCGAATCGCAGCGGCAGATCGAAAACCTGCAGCTCGCCCGCAAAATAGCCCCGAAGCTGTGCCGAGGCCTCCCGCAACACCCCCTCGTCGCGCCGCCACCGCGGCCGCGGCGACCGAGCCCGGCCGCCGCTTGGAAAGCTGATCAGACACAAGGCCTCCGCATCGCCCGCGAGCAGAAGCGGCCCGACCGGACTTGCCATATGGGTATAGCTCAGGGGCGGAGATGACGACTGCACGGCTG
>JBGSYN010000016.1:0-2059 GCA_041750975.1 Geminicoccaceae bacterium
CTCCGACGTCGTTTCCAGGGCCTATGGCGGCCAGTCCCTGACCTTCGGGCGGGATTATCTGCTGCCCAAACCGTTCGATCCGCGATTGATGGAAGAGATCGCGCCCAGGGTCGCCAAGGCCGCCATGGATACCGGCGTCGCGACCCGCCCGATCGAGGATCTCCGCGCCTACCGCGAGAAGCTGTCGGGCTTCGTCTTCCGCTCGGGCTACATCATGAAGCCCGTGTTCGACCTGGCCAAGGCCGATCCGAAGCGCCTGGTCCTGGCCGACGGCGAAGAGGACCGCATCCTCCAGGCGAGCCAGCAGATCGTCAGCGAGGGCATCGCCCGTCCGATCCTGGTCGGCCGCAGGAGCGTCATCGAGACCCGTGTCAACGAGCTCTCCTTGACCATCAGGGCCGGCGAGGATTTCGAGATCGTCGAGCCCAACGAGGTCGCCGAGGCTCAAGGCTATGCCGAGGACTATTATCGGCTCCGGGCCCGGGACGGCATCCGGCCCGAAGAGGCGAGCCTCGCAGCCCGCTCCGATCCGAGTGTTTTCGCGGGGTTGATGCTGCGTCGGGGCGAGGCGGATGCCGTGCTCTGCGGACCGCTCGGACGCTATCACCGCCATCTGAACCGAATTCAGGAAACCGTCGGCACCAGACCGGGGGTCCGGCGCCTTGCCGCCTTGCAGCTCCTGATCCTACCCCGCGGCACGGTCTTTCTCTGCGACACCCATGCCAATGAGGACAGCACGCCCGAAGATATCGCCGAGCAGACGCGCCTTGCAGCCGAGGAAGTCAGACGGTTCGGGCTGACGCCGAAGGTGGCGCTCCTGTCGCATTCGAGTTTCGGTAGCCGCCAAACGCCGGCGGCGCGCAAGATGAAGGAAGCGCTCTGCATCATCCGCGAGGAGGCGCCGACGCTCGAGATCGAAGGCGAGATGCAGGCCGATCTCGCGATGTCCGAAGCGCTGCGGCTGCAGACTTTTCCCCACGCCCAACTTGAAGGTCAGGCCAATCTTTTGATCATGCCCTCGGTCGATGCCGGCAATATCGCCTTCAATCTCCTGAAACAGCTAGGCGGCGGCGTATCGGTCGGTCCCATCCTCCTCGGCACCGCCAAATCGATCCACATCGTGACGACCTCCGTCACCGTCCGCGGCATCCTCAACATGAGCGCCGTCGCCTGCACCGCACCCAATGCCCGGGCCGATCGCTAGTGCTACTTTGGATTGTGCTGACACCATTGCTTGCTGATAAAGCGATTTGCCATAGTCATACGAACGCAATTAATGATGGAACGGCACCGAGACGTCGTTAACCATATATTGTTCAACAAACACTAAATGTCGTCCTTGCCGCCAAGGACCTTGGGTATAGGAATGCCAGAGAGCGATATCGTCCGAGACTATTTCCAACGCTACGCTCAAATCTCGGGCGGCGCCGCCACCGGCGAAACCTCGTTCTACAGCACACTGGAAGATCTGCTAAACCAAGCCGGCGGGACACTACGTCCGGTCGTCGTTTGCAATGCACAGCTCCGCAACCAGGGAGCGGGACACCCTGATTTCGGCCTCTACACTGCCCGTCAGCTCACCGGGCGGGACCTGCGAGCCGACCAGATCCCCAATCCCGAGCGCGGCGTTGTCGAGGTCAAAGGCCTGGACGAGAGCCTGCACGACCTGGCCCGCAGTGAACAGACCAGGCGCTATGCCTCGCATTATGGCCTTGTGCTCGTCACCAATTACCGCGAATTCATGCTCGTCTCGCGTCACGGCGACACCATCCGCACGCTTGAACGTCTGTCGCTCGCCAAGGATGCGACGAGCTTCCGCGATCTTGCCCGCCGTCACCGGACTACCGCCGATCAGCACGGTAAACAGCTCGTCGAGTACCTTAAGCGCGCACTCACGCAGACTGCCGACATTACCGAACCCCGACAGCTCGCCACGCTCATGGCGTCCTACGCCCGCGACGCCCTCGATCGCGTCGAGCGGGCCAGGCAGACGCCGCAAATGAATGCCATCCGCGGGGATCTGGAACAGGCGCTGGGCATCGCATTCGGTGGCGAGGAG
>JBGSYN010000017.1:0-8448 GCA_041750975.1 Geminicoccaceae bacterium
ATGTTCGAGGATCTGGAGCTACCCGATCTCGAGCGCAAGATCCTCAAGGAGGCGCTGTCCGAGCGGGTCGCCAAGCGCAAGGGCTACCGCAAGCAGGGTGTCAGGGTCCATCTCGACCGCAAACGTACCGCCAAATCGAGATTACGCCGCAAGGTCGGTCGGGCTGAGGCTGCGGATATACGAAACGAGCAGCTGCCGACCGAAGCCGATATGCCTCTGGAAGAGGATGAGGAGAGGTTTCCCTTTCGCCGCGAGGACCTGACCTATAAGCGGCTGATTCTCGATACCCGCGAAGAGAGCAATGCGGTGGTCATGTGCATCATGGACACCTCGGGCTCGATGGATCGCCTGAAGAAATATCTGGCGCGCAGTTTCTTCTTTTTGCTCTACCAATTCGTCTGCACGAAATACGAGAACGTCCATCTCGTCTTCATCGGCCACCACACCAAGGCCAAGGAGGTGACCGAGGAAGAGTTCTTCCATAAGGGCGAATCGGGCGGAACCTTGATCTCGTCGGGCTATGTCAAGGCGCTCGAGATCATCCAGTCGCGCTTCCATCCCGCCCATTGGAATGTCTACGCTTTCCACTGCTCGGACGGCGATAACTTCGACAGCGACAACCAGGAAGCGCTCAGGGCGGCGGGCGAGTTGTGCGAGGTCTGCAATCTTTTCGGCTATGGCGAAATCAAGCCGATGGGCTCGCACTATTACGAAAGCTCGATGCTGGATCGCTTCCGCAAGCTCGATGCCGAGAATTTCCAATCCGTGCTGATCGAGCGGCGCGAGGATATCTGGCCATCCTTCAAGGCCTTCATGTCGCGGGATCCCGTACCCGACGCGGAATAACCATCTCTCCATGGTCACCGAGGCGTGTCGTCGTCCGAGCGTGTGCGGCTTGTCAGCCTGCCCGGCGCATGGCATTGAAGATGCGCAAGATTTCAGGGGCCAAGAATAAAGGGACGGCGCACATGGCTGCGAAATATCTCGACCACGTCAATATTCAGACCGCCGATGTCGATAAGACGGTCGCATTCTTCACGAGCGTCATCGGGTTGACCGTCGGCCCCCGGCCCAACTTCGATTTTCCGGGTGCGTGGCTCTATTGCGGTGAACGACCGGTCGTCCACTTGATCGGCCTCGATGAACCACCGCAGAGTGGGACCGGCTGTGTCGATCACGTCGCCTTCGAAGCCGAGGACTTCGAGGGCACCTGCAAGATGCTCGAGGCCCGCAATTACGAGTACGAGACGCGCCAAGTGCCGGGCATTGAGCTGAGGCAGATCTTCTTGCACGAACCCAATGGCCTCAAGATCGAGCTCAATATCCGCGGCAGTTAAGACATCGATGCCGGGAGGCAGGACGCTTCTGGAAAAATCTCCATGGCGCTCCTAGCGTTGGAGGGGATCACCAAGCACTTTGGTGCGATCGAGGCGTTGCGGGGCATCGATCTTGCGCTGGAGCCTGGAGAGGTGCTTGGGCTCATGGGGGATAATGGCGCCGGCAAATCCACGCTCCTGAAAATCATCGCGGGCAATTTTCCGCCCTCGAGCGGCGATTTCCGCCTGGAAGGGGTCCCGCAGCATTTTCACAAGCCGCTCGATGCCCGGGACCAGGGAATCGAGGTTGTCTATCAGGATCTCGCTCTGTGCGATAATCTCACGGCCGCTGCCAACGTGTTTCTCGGACGCGAAATCAAGCGCCGGGTCGGGCCGCTCAGATTTCTCGACTTTGCAACCATGTATCAGCGGGCGGGCGAGCTCTTCGGCGAACTCAAATCCGAGACCCGTCCGCGCGATCTGGTGCGGCAAATGTCCGGCGGCCAGCGGCAGGCCGTCGCCATCGCCCGCACCCGTCTGAGCGAATCCAAGATCGTCTTGATGGACGAGCCGACGGCGGCGATCAGCGTCCGTCAGGTGGCGGAAGTGCTCGATCTGATCCGAAGGTTGCGCGATCAGGGCATCGCCGTGCTCTTGATCAGCCACCGCATGCCCGACGTCTTTGCCGTCTGCGACCGCGTTGCGGTGTTGCGCCGCGGGCTCAAGGTGGCGGATAAATCGGTTGCCGGCAGCAGTCCCGAGGAAGTCACCGGCCTCATCACCGGTGCAATCGAGAACGCTTGAGGATAGAGATGGCGACCGCGCAAACGTCACGAAGCAGTGTTTCGATCCAGGACATCACGGGCATCCGCGAGCAATCCTGGGTGACCTCGCTGCTGGCCAATCAGGCCCTTTGGGTAACCGTTGCCGTGGCCCTGATCTGCATCGCCACCGCCTATCAGCAGCCCGACACCTTCGTCACCAAGAACAATTTGTTCAACGTGACCCGGAACTTCGCTGCCATCGGCATCATCGCGATGGGCATGACCTGCGTCATCATCACCGGCGGCATCGACCTTTCGGTCGGCTCGACGATGGCGTTCGTCGCCGTTGCCGCCGCCCGGATCCTTGAAATGGACATGCCCTGGTACGCGGCCTACGGCACCGGCCTCGCCGCCGGCGCCGCCGTCGGACTGGTCAATGGCGGCCTCATCGCCCTGGTCAAATTGCCACCCTTTGTCGTCACCCTCGGCATGTTGTCGATCGCCCGCTCCTTGGCGATCGTCGTCTCGGGCAACCGGGTCATCTATCAATTCGGCGCCGGTGGCGAGACCTTCAAAGCCATTGGCGGCGGCGAGATCGTCTTTCCCTGGATCGATAGCGCCGGGCTGCCGCTCTCCAACCTCTTCGTCGTCCTGGTGGTCCTCGCCATCCTCACGGCTGTGGTCCTCAAAACGACATCCTGGGGGCGCTACGTCTTTGCCATTGGCGGCAACGAGAATGCGGCACGGCTGACCGGCATTCCGGTCGACCGCGTGAAGATCCAGGCCTATGTCTTCTGCAGCATGTGCGCCGCTCTGGCGGCACTCATGATCACCGGCTGGCAGGGCTCGGCCAGCAATGGCATGGGCAAGACCTACGAACTCTATGTCATTGCCGCAGCCGTGATCGGCGGCGCCAATCTGATGGGCGGCGAGGGCAGCATCTATGGCGCGTTCATCGGTGCGGCGCTGATTTTTCTCATTCGCAACAGCCTCATCATGTTCGGGATCGATTCCAACTGGTACGATCTCTTTGTCGGGCTGTTCATCATTCTTGCGGTGCTGCTCGAGCGAATCCGCAGGAGAACCCGCGGCTAGCTGGCCGCGATCACATCGGTGCGTAGCGCACCTGTTTTGGGAGGTAGTGGATGAAAAAGACTCTCTTGGCGGCAGCAGCCCTTTCGGCTGTCATTGCGTTCCATCAAGCTCAAGCCCAGGACGATCCCCTGGTGCTGGCGCTGGTGCCGAAGAACGTCAACAACCCGTTCTTCGATCAGGCGCGCGATGGCTGCAAGAAGGCCGAAGAGGAGATGGGAGGCGAGATCGAATGCCTCTACATCGGTCCCGGCGAACATGGCGGCGGTGAAGAACAGCTGCAAATCGTCAACGATCTGATCGCCCGCCGCGTCGACGGCATCGCCGTTGCACCCTCCAACGCGCCCGCCATGGCCACGGCATTGCGAACGGCGCAAGAGGCCGGCATCCCCGTTCTCACCTGGGACAGCGATCTTCTGGCTCAGGATTCGGATCTCCGAATCGCCTATATCGGTACGAAGAACTACGATATCGGCGTCAATCTCGCGGAACGCGTGATGGAGCTGAAGCCTGACGGCGGCACCATCTGCATCCAGTCCGGCGGTGCTGCGGCGGCCAATCATAATGAGCGGATGCAGGGGATTCGCGATACCATCGCCGGCGAGCTCAGCGAGGAGGCCCCGGGCAACCGCCTCGAGGACACCAATGGCTGGACCGAGGCCGATGGCTGCCCGCTCTATACGGATGACGATTTTCCGCGTTCGATCCAGCAGATGGAAGATATCCTCGCCCGTTATCCGGATCTCGATGCCTTCGTCCCGACCGGCGGCTTTCCGCAGTTCATTCCGGACGCCTATCGCAATGTCGCGAGCCAGCACAAGGATCGGATCGAGAGCGGTTCGCTCGCCCTGGTGGTCGCCGATACCTTGCCGGTCCAGATGGAGTTAATGGCCGAGGGACTGTCCCTGGGTCAGGTCGGCCAGCGGCCGTTCGAGATGGGTTATACCGTGATGTATGCCCTTCGTGACATCGTCAAGGACGGCAAGAACCCCGAGGACCCGACCTATACCGGGCTCGATGTCTGCACCCCCGAGAACGCCGATACCTGCATCGGCGGCTAGTCGACGAACGCAAGCGTGGAATTGGGCGTCCCTGGATCGAACCGGGGCGCCCTTCCTTCTCCCCTCAAGTCAATCGGAGGCACGCGCCATGGGTTCGGCTGAAACAATCGGTATCGGTTGCGGCGACCTCAGTCTTGAGGTCACCCCTCGTCATGGCGGCTGCATTCTGTCGTTCGAGCGCTCCGGCTTCGAGCTGATGCGGCGGGCCACCCTGCCGCTGGACGTGCCGAGCGACGCCGCCTGCTTCCCGCTGGTGCCGTTCTCCGGGCGGATCGATCACGCCCAATTTTCGTGGCTGGGCGAAACCTACACCATCTCAGCGAGCTCCAACCGGGCGCCGCACGCCATCCACGGTCATGGATTGAAGGCCGAATGGGAGGTCGATCGCCATGGCCGCACCAGCCTGCATTTGAGCTACGAGCATCGTGCGTCCGACTGGCCGTTTCCGTACCGGGCATGGCAGTTCTTCGAACTCGGCGAGGATGCCCTGATCGCTACGATCGGTCTGCAGAACGAGGGTCATTCGGTGATGCCGGCCGGCATGGGACTGCACCCCTATTTCAACCGCAACGCCGCGGTCAGGCTGACCGCGAAAGTCGATGAGGTCTATCTGCCCGACGCGACCAACATTCCGCGCGAGCGCGCCCCGGTGCCGCCCGAGATAGATTTCAGCGATCACCGGCCGGTCTCGGAATTGTCGATGGACCACAATTTCGGCGACTGGAACAGAACGGCGCTGATCGAATGGGTCGAGGCGGGACAAGCGCTCGAGATCCATGCCGATCAGGTCTTCGGCCACCTCGTGGTCTATGTGCCGCCGGGCGAGAACTATTTCTGCGTCGAACCGGTGAGCCATGTCGCCGATGCGGTCAACATGATCGCCCGTGGCGTCGACGGCACCGGCCTTGTCTCGCTCGAGCCCGGCCAGGCTCTGCAGGGCTCGATCCGCTTCGTGCCCCGCACGCTCTAGCGCCGACAGGTCGGCCGCTAGGCCAGAAGGACAGGCAGCGGCACGACGGCAATCCCGGCCTCGGCCAAGCCTTCGCGGACGCGCGTGGCTACGGGCACGGCCGTCGGCTCGTCGCCATGGACACAGAAGGTATGGATCTCGGCGGGGATCTTCTTGCCGTCGATCGAGATGAGTGCGCCCTCCTCCAGGATGCGCATGACATGGCTCAGGGCCTGCTCGGGATCGCGAATCACCGAATCGCTGCGCTGCCGCGACAGCATCTTGCCGTTATCATCGTAGGGGCGGTCGACATAGGCCTCGTTGGCGACGTGCAAGCCTAGTTCCAGCCCGGCCCGAGACATCGCCGAGCCGGCATTGGCGACATAGATCAGGTTCCGATCGGCAGCCTTGATGCCACGGCCGATCGCGAGCGCGATCTCGGCGTCGTCATGCGCCATGTTGTTCAACGCACCATGCGGCTTGACGTGCGTGACCCGCGCACCCTGCGCGCCCGCGATCGCCTGCAGCGCACCGATCTGGTAGGTCACCAGATATTCGAGATCGGCGGGGCTCATCCGGATCTGCCTTCGCCCGAACCCCCAAACATCGTCGAACCCGGGATGGGCGCCCACGGATACTCCGTTTTGCAACGCCAGAGCGACGGTCCGGGTCATGATGGTGGGATCGCCCGCATGCATCCCGCAGGCAATATTCGCGGACGCGATCAACGGCATCAACCTTTCGTCGCTACCCATCGGGTATTTGCCGAAGCCTTCGCCGATATCGGCGTTGATATTGATTTTCACAGGCATGGTTCCCCTTGTCCCCAGGCGTTTTCCGTGAGGAGTTTTTCAGCTTAGTCCCGGATCCAGGATAGCGACGCCCGAGGTCCTGCCAAGGAAAAGCCCAGGGCCATGAGCCGGTCGAAAACGAGCGCTCGGCCCTGGCTGTCGATGGTCCGATACCCAGCATGAGGCGATCCGGCCGCCCGTGAAGCTTTGTGGTCATATACTTATCCCGATACGCTTGAGCCCATCGAGACGCCATTCCACGCCGTCCAGGCGGTCCGCCTCACGCACGAAACGCCCGTAGCGCTTGGGATCGAACCCGACCGTCCGGCACAAATTCCAGCCAAACACGGCCGGCGTTCTACGATCTATGGTTGTGCACGATGACACCCAGACCGCCGCACGCCGGAACCTTGAAGCGAGAAAAGTCGATCTGAAGCTTCAAGAACAAAGCCCACTATAAACCTTTAGGTTTATAGATCTATTTGTCTATTCATAGAAATACTGAACAATCACAAATAGAAATAAAAACAAACCAATAAAGATCGTGCATCAATGGTATCATAAAGATAGGAACATTCGGCCCGGGACTGGGCTGAAGCGATAAGATTCGAGAGAGGCGGGATGGACGATCCGGCGGCACTGCTGCACGTGAAACGAATAGTTCATGGCCTGACGCAAGGTTCCGATTGCTCCGGCGAATCGTGTCACCGCGGGCTCCGAATTTCTGACTACGAGCAAATTCCTATAACGGGCGTATCATGCGCCGAGCTTTGCCGTCGCGGCCTACGCCGCTTGTTCCCACACAATCAAAACATTCTCTGATCGGGGGTCTTTGTCATGGCTATCGGTTTCAATAACGTTGGCGGATTCAGCGGTGTCGCGGGCGGTCCGAACGTCTTAAGCAGCCCTACCTCTTTGCAATTCGGGCCCGATGGCCGGCTCTATGTCTCCGAACAGAATGGCAGCATCAACGCCTTCACCGTGACGCTCCAGGACGGCAACTATATCGCCACGGCCCATGAGGAGCTGACCCTTGCCAACGGCGGCGGTGTGGTCAAATCGATCCAGAACCACAATGACGACGGCAGTCTGAACAGCGGCGAGAATCGCCAGGTCACCGGTATTGTCGTGACGGGCGATGCCGACAATCCGGTCCTCTATATTTCTTCAAGCGACCCCCGCATTGCCAGCGGTGGCGAAGTCAATCTCGACACGAACTCGGGTGTTGTCACGCGCGTCACCTGGACAGGAAGCGAATGGGAAGCCGTCGATATCATCCGCGGCCTGCCGCGCTCGGAAGAGAACCACGCCGTCAACGGCATGACCCTGAGCGACGACGGGACCAAACTTTATTTGATGGTGGGCGGCAATACCAATAACGGCGCGCCCTCCGCATTTTTCTCATACACCAACGAATACGCGCTCTCCGGCACGCTGCTCGAGATAGATCTCACGGATATCGAGCAGCGTTCTATCGTGAGCGATGCCGCCGGCGGCCGTAATCCCAGCACCAACAGTCCCTATGCGCGTGACTACGTCTACGATTTACCAACCCTCGACGACCCTAATATCGCGAACGTCACGGATGGTGTGGGCGAGGATGCCAACGGCATGGACGAGGCCGGCCCCTGGGGTGGCAATGACGGCCTCAATATGGGCATCCTGCCGGCCGACGCCCCGTTTCGCATCTATGCGGACGGCTTTCGTAACGCCTTCGACGTCACCTTTCGCGACGGCCAGCTTTACACCGTCGACAATGGCTCCAACGGCAATCTCGGCGGTAATCCAATAGCCGTCAACGGTGAAGCCACCACACAGGTCAATAATGGCGGTAGCGGTGACCCTGAGCCCCTGTTCCGTATCGTTGACGGTGATTATTACGGTCACCCGAACCCCGCGCGCTCAAACCAAGACCTCGAATGGAACGTCTACAATAATAGTGGTAGTTTGGACGGGTCGCTCGCGACCAACAATGTCCCGAATCTTTCCGCGTTGGTGCCTGCCGGGGTCAATATTCAAGCCGGATACATTATCGATCCGTCGAAATTCAGTGGCGAAGCGGCTCGGCTTCTCGAGAGCGGTATCCGGGTCGAGCGCGACCGCGCGCAAAGCAACAATATCGTCACGGTGGGATCATCGACCAATGGCATCATCGAATATACGGGCGATGCCTTCGACGGCGCCTTGAACGGTGCAATCGTTGTCACGCAGTTCAACGATACCGTCACCTTATTGAACGTGAATGCCAGCGGGACCGGCCTCGAGTCAGTGATCGATCCGGGACCCGACGGAGTGCTCGGCACCGGGGATGACGTAGTTGCCGACCAGGATGGTATTTTTTTCCTACAAAGCGGCCTTTCGAATCCACTCGATTTGACGATGGGGCCGAACGGCACGATCTGGGTCGCCGAGATCGGTGGCAACAAGGTCTCCGTCCTGGCGCCGTCGGATCTCGTCCTGCCCGACGACCCCGAC
>JBGSYN010000018.1:0-3043 GCA_041750975.1 Geminicoccaceae bacterium
GCAGGAAGTCCCGGACAATCAGGACTTCGACAACGCGTTCAAGGCCGAATGGGAATTGTTCATTCGCCATATATACGAGGGCGGGGCCTTTCCCTGGAACCTGCTCGCAGGGGCCAAGGGCGTGCAGCTTGCGGAGCTGGGATTGCAGAGCTGGGCCGAGCGCCGCTGGATCGATGTTCCAGCACTGGCATAAGTTTGAGGTGAGGGAGAATTGACATGGCAACCGTTTTGAGCCGGGTGGAGCTGAAACTGCCGACAGCGGCGCGAACACTGGAAACTTTCAGGCTGAGCGAGCCGAAGCCGTTTCTAAAACGGAAGCCGGGACAGGTATTCTCGCGCGTGGCTTTTGCCGCCGCCCATGTGGTTCGGGATCCTCTGGCCGACACCGATCCCTGGCTGACGCCCGCCATCGACTGGGAGCGCACCATCGCCTTTCGGCATCATCTCTGGGATCTGGGGCTGGCGGTTGCCGAAGCCATGGACACCTCGCAGCGCGGGATGGGTCTGGACTGGCAGAATGCGCAGGAGTTGATCAGGCGGTCCCTGGAGGCCGCCGATCGCCGCGACGATGCGGCGGTCTTCTGTGGCGCCGGCACCGATCATCTGACGCCTTCGCCCGAGGTGACGATCGATGACGTGATCCGCGCCTATGAAGAGCAGTTGGAGATGATCGAGGGCCTGGGTGGCCGGATCATCCTGATGGCGAGCCGGGCGCTGGTGGCGGCGTCCCGATCGACGGCGGACTATGTCAGAGTCTACGACCGAATTCTTTCGCAGGTACGGGCGCCGGTAATTGTCCACTGGCTCGGCGAGATGTTCGATCCGGCGCTTGAGGGCTATTGGGGCCACCACGACCATCTGGCGGCGATGGATGTGGCGCTCGGCGTTATCGAGGCCCACGCCGACAAGGTCGACGGCATCAAGGTCTCTCTGCTCGACAAGGACAAGGAAGTCGCCATTCGGCGACGCCTGCCCGAGGGTGTCCGCATGTATACCGGTGATGATTTCAACTATGCGGAACTCATCGACGGCGATGAGGAAGGCTATTCGGATGCGCTGCTGGGCATCTTCGATCCGATCGCAGCCGCGGCCTCGGGCGCACTAACGGCGCTGACCGACGGCGACAGGTCGACCTTTCACGAGGTGCTGGCGCCGACCGTGCCGCTGTCCCGCCACATCTTTAAGGCACCGACGCGGTTCTATAAAACCGGCGTCGTCTTCATGGCTTATCTGAACGGCATGCAGGACCACTTCACCATGATCGGCGGGCAGGAGAGTGCCCGCTCATTGCAGCATCTGGCGGAACTCTTCCGGCTCGCCGACCGGGCCTCCCTCTTGCGCGACCCGGAATTGGCCGCGGCACGGATGAAGCGCGTCATGGCCGTGCACGGCATTGCCTGAATCGATGCCGGCGCCGGATCGGCTCTCGATCAACACCGCGACCACGCGGTCACAATACGATTTGCGCGCTGCGATCGAAGCCTATGCGGCGGCGGGTATCAAGGGGATCGCACCCTGGCGCGACCAGCTCAGTGCGTGTGGGGTCGAGGAAGCGGCGCGCCTGATCCTGGATCATGGCCTCACTGTGACCGGGCTCTGCCGCGGCGGTATGTTTCCGGCGGCCGATAGGGCCGGGCGGCAGGCGGCGATCGACGACAATCTTCGGGCGATCGATGAGGCGGCTGCGATCGGCGCCCAATGTCTGGTGCTGGTCTGCGGCGGCCTGCCGGCGGGCTCGAAGGACCTTCAGGGCGCACGGCAGATGGTCGAGGACGGGATCGGCGCGGTGCTGAGCCACGCCAGGAGTCAGAACATGCCGCTCGCGATCGAACCCTTGCACCCGATGTACGCGGCCGATCGCAATTGCATCAACACGACCGGCCAGGCCCTCGACATTTGCGACAAACTCGATCCCGAGGCTACCGGCGCTGTCGGTGTGGCCGTCGACGTCTATCACATCTGGTGGGATCCCAAGCTCGAAGCCCAGATCCACCGCTGCGGCAAATCTCGGCTCCTGGCGTTTCACATCTGCGATTGGCTCAATCCGACGCGCGATCTTCTGCTTGATCGCGGCATGATGGGAGACGGCGTGATCGACATCCCGCAAATCCGCGGCTGGGTCGAAGCGGCAGGCTATCGCGGCTTCAACGAGGTCGAGATCTTCTCGAGCGATGATTGGTGGCTGCGTCCCGGCGACGAAGTCCTACGCACCTGTATCGAGCGCCATGCCACGGCGGTCTGATCGGTTGCAGACTTCAGGGCGAATGGCTCGGATGGGTTCAGTCTTGCAATACCCAACAAGCTGGGTTATAGTGTCTCATGGTTACGCTGATGCGTGCCGTTGGTATGCGCTTTGTAATCTACACGGATGACCATGAACCGGCTCACCTGCATGTTTATGGCGACGGCGAGGCGCGGATCGATATCGTCAATATCGCCGCGATTTCCAACAGAGGCATGAGCAGACGCGATCTCGCGCGCGCTCTGAACATTGTTGAAGAGAATCGGCAGATGTTCTTTGCGAAATGGGACGAAATCCATGGGCCCATTTGACATCGAAGATCGTCATTACCTAGAGGCTACTCGACGTGGCGAGCTTGATCGCACCCGTGCATCTTTGCCGTCTTCGGTTCGTTTCGACAGCTCATCGGGCCGTATCCTGGTCGAATTTACAAACGGAGCCGCCTTGATGGTGCCCGCTCGATCACTTCAAGGTCTCGAAGATGCAACGGATGACGAATTGAGCGAGGTCGAACTCGCCGGCGAGACCGGTTTGCATTGGGAAAGCAAGGACGTTGATTTCACGATCGCAGGGCTGATGCACGGCATCTTCGGGACGGGAGCGTTCATGGAAGCCCAGCGGAGGGGCGGGCAGTCCCGGTCAGAGGCTAAGACCGCGGCAAGTCGTGCCAACGGTGCCAAAGGCGGACGCCCACGGAAAAGCACTCAGCAGCCGCGCTGACAGAGCTTGTCCCGAAACGGCGATTGCCAACAGCGAACTAATTGGTTACTTAGAGCGATGTAACCGATACGAACGGGGAAA
>JBGSYN010000019.1:0-31867 GCA_041750975.1 Geminicoccaceae bacterium
TCTGCTTATGTTCGAAGAATAAGACATCTGCCAAGTCCTTTTGACGAGTTTGCGATACGTATGACTCATTTGGGGCCAAAATATGTATCGAACGGAGAATATCCGCTCGCGGCAGTCAGAGGGCTAAGGTTATTTATCAATGAAGCGAAATGCATTTTATGTCACAATGGGCCGATGTTTTCCAATGGTGATTTCCATAACATTTTCTTGCCGAAGCAATTGCCAGATTTATCAGATCGACTGCATGGAATAGATGAGTTGCTTAGGAGTGAGTTTACGGCGATAGGGGCGTATGCGGATGGGCCTGCTCATTCCGCTGAAATCAAGATACGTACTGTACGTCCCATTCCCCATCTTGCAAACTCGTTCAAAGTGCCGTCGTTGCGAAACGTGGCGCGTACAGCACCATATATGCATGATGGACGATTTGGAACGCTAAACGAGGTGCTTGCGCACTATGGAGATTTATGGAAACGTGATATCCATTCGCACGGCGAGGAGTTGATGCTAGGCGTGAGACTAAGCAACACAGAGCGCGCAGATTTAATAGTGTTTCTTCAAACACTGTCTTCTCCTATTGTGGTCGACACGCAAGGCAAAACGGATCGGAACCCATGCGAAGGGTAGAAATAAAGTGAGAGTCGAACCGATGATATCGGTGACTGATGTAGAACGGTCATCACTTTGGTATCAGGAACTTTTGGGTTGTGTTAGTGATCATGGTGGGAGTGAATTTGATCGACTTCTATGCAAAGAGACTGGTGCGCCGGTTATACTTATGACACGAACTCGTGAATTGTTGGGAACGAGCCCGGTGGTTTTATATTTCCGAGTTAAAAATGTGGATGTTTTGTACTCCGAAGCCAAGAAGAACGGCTTGAACATAGGAGAAAAGCCGGCGTTTAATGAGCTCTCACACCAGCGAGAATTTAGAATGAAGGATCCAGACGGGTTTGATATTGTGATATGTGAAGGAGAAATTGAACCGGTGAAAGAATGAGTACAGGAATGTTGTGGTATGGTAAGGAAAGATTGCTACCATTAGTGATCATTGGGAAAGAACTGACTGATAAGGCGAACGACAGCGCTATTGTTGAATCTGCTAAGAATTTGGATCTGGATTAGAATAACAATATCAATCATTTGATATCGCGCCCTATTACACAAATCATTGGTGCAAGTACTAATTTATAGGACGTTTGTACTTTGAAATTGATTACAATCCTTCTACATTGTACTATGTGACTATTAACCCTACAAAGTATTCAATACTCGAACACAGGTAGTAGTTGATATGGCTGGGACGCGTGGGGAACTCCAAATTTGGTTTATCTCCGCTGCGCTTTTCGATGATCAGTACTGAGCCGCCTTCGGACGGCTCTTCCTTTTGTGGGCTGGTGTTGAGGGATCCCTGCCACTTAACGTATAGCTTTGAGGATGAATTGGACCGTGTAGCGTAGGCGCCGATTTATGATTTCGCCTTGGGCGTCTTCTTCATCCCTTCGCCCGCGCCCTGAGCTCGTTCTTGCGGATTTTGCCGGTGGAGGTTTTCGGGAGTTCGTCGAAGATGATCTTTCTGGGGCGTTTGAAGCCGGCGAGGTGGTTGCGGCAATGGTCGATCAGGTCCGCCTCGGTGACCGTTGCGTTGGGTGCGAGCTCGACGAAGGCGCAGGGTGTTTCGCCCCATGTTTCGTCGGGCTGCGCCACCACCGCGGCGAGGGCCACGGCAGGGTGGAGATAGAGGGCCTTTTCGACCTCGATCGAGGAGATTTTCTCGCCGCCTGAGATGATGATGTCCTTCGAGCGATCGCGGATTTCGAGATAGCCGTCCGGGTGCATGACGGCGAGATCGCCGGTCCAGAACCAGCCATCCTCGAAGACCTGGGCGGTTGCCGCTTCGGCCTTGAGGTAGCCTTTCATCACGATATTGCCGCGCATCACGATTTCGCCGAGCGTTTCACCATCCTTGGGGACGGGTTCCCTGGTTTGCGGATCGAGCACGCAGACATCCTCCTGCAGCTCGTAGGCGACACCCTGGCGGGCCTTGAGGCGGGCGCGTTCCTCGAGCGGAAAATCGTCCCATTCAGGTTTCCAGTCACACCAGACCGCGGGACCGTAGACTTCGGTCAGGCCATAGACATGGGTGACGGCGATCCCGAGTTGTTCGATCCGCGCGATCACCGAGGCCGGCGGCGGGGCGGCCGCCGTCATCATCTCGACCTTTTGCGAATATCGACGGCGCTCCTCCTCTTTGGCCCCGATCAGCATGCTCATGACGATCGGGGCACCGCAAAGATGGGTCACGCGATGATCGGCGATCGCTGCGAAGATCGTCGCCGCGTTGACACGGTGCAGGCAGACATGGGTGCCGGCCAGCATGGTGACGGTCCAGGGAAAGCACCAGCCGTTGCAATGAAACATCGGCAGCGTCCAGAGATAGACCGGAAAATGCGGCATCGCCCAGGTGATGCTGTTATTGACCGCATTCACGTAGCCGCCTCGGTGGCTATAGACGACGCCCTTCGGCTCGCCGGTCGTACCCGAGGTGTAATTGAGCGTGATCGCGTCCCACTCATCGTCCGGCGGGCCGTAGACAAAGCCCGGATCGCCCTCGGCCAGGAGTTCGTCGTAGGTGACGGTACCCAGGCGCGGGCCTGATCCCGCCGCCGCATCGCCGATGTCGACGACGAGTGGGGACCGGGCGATTTTCTCCAATGCGGCCTTGGCGAGTGCGGCGCATTCACCGTCCACCAGGAAGGCCTTGGCCTCGCCATGCGCGAGAATGAAGGCGATGGTGCCGGCGTCGAGGCGCGTGTTGTTGGCATTCAGCACAGCGCCCAGTATGGGGATGGCGAAATGGCATTCCAGCAATTCCGGTATGTTCGGTGCGAGAACGGCGACCGTGTCACCCTTGCCGATGCCTCGTCCGGCCAGGGCTGAAGCAAGCCGCCGGCACCGCGCTTCGGTCTCGCCCCAAGTGCGCCGGATCGCGCCATGGATCACCGCCGGTTTCTCGGGATGGACGCGCGCCGTGCGCTTAAGCATCGAGAGCGGCGAGAGTGGCACGTGATTGGCAGGCGTTCGCGCCAATTCGGCGCCGTCATAGATGGATTTCGCCGGCTCGATCACGTGCCGCTCCATTCAGGCATCGGGCGTTTCTCGATAAAAGCGCCGATGCCGCTCTCGGCGTCGCGGGCCAGCATGTTTTCCGCCATGACTTGCCCGGTGAACGCATAGGCCGCGTCAAGCTCCATCTCGGCCTGCTCGTAGAAGGCCTTCTTGCCGATTTTGACGGCAAGGGGCGACTTGCCGACAATGATTTCGGCCAGTTCCCGGACTGCGGCTTCAAGCTCGGTTTCGGGCACTACACGGTTCACGAGGCCGATTTCATAGGCTCGTCGGGCGCTGATGAATTCGCCCAGCAACAGCATTTCCATCGCGTGCTTGCGAGCAACATTGCGGGACACTGCGACCATCGGTGTCGAGCAGAACAGGCCGACATTGACCCCTGACGTGGCGAATCTCGCGGTCTCCGCGGCGACGGCGAGATCGCAAGACGCCACCAGTTGACATCCCGCCGCCGTGGCGATGCCCCGCACTTCGGCGATCACCGGCTGCGGCAGCCGCGTGATCGAGGTCATCATCGTCGAGCATGTCGCGAAAAGCGCCTTGAAATAGGCCTGTCCGCCGTCGGCATCGGTGCGCCGGGCGGTCATCTCCTTGAGATTGTGCCCGGCGCAAAAATTCGCTCCGGCCCCGCGCAAGACGACCACCCTGATCGAATGGTCATCGGCAATGTCGTCCCATTGGCGCTGCAGTGCCGCCAGCATTTTTTCGGAAAGCGCGTTGATCGATTGCGGCTGGTTCAGCGTCAAGGTGGCGACGCCATTCTCAACATTTGCCAGCAGCAGTTCATTCTCTGCCATCATAGCTCCCTTTGGATTCGCGTGATCCCGTTACCTTAAGATCTAGTCCGACGGCGGCCGGCCGATCAGGTCGTAATCGTCGGTATCGACGATCTCTGCGGTCACCATGTCGCCCGGCTGGGCCTCGGTGAGATCGGGCAGATGGACGCTGCCGTCGATTTCGGGGCCGTCGGCATAGGAGCGTCCGATGGCGCCATCCTCGAGCACCTCGTCGATCAGAACCTCCATGCTTTGGCCGATGCGTTGTTTCAGCTTCTCCCGGCTAATGGCTTGCTGTGCTGCCATAAAACGCTCCCAGCGCTCCTGCTTCAGCGCTTCCGGAACGTGTCCCGGCAGATGGTTGGCCGAAGCACCTTCGACGTTCTCGTAAGCAAAGCAGCCGACGCGATTGAGGTTCGCGCTTTTCAGCCATTGCAGCAAAAGGTCGAAATCTTCGTCGGTCTCGCCGGGAAAGCCGACGATGAAGGTCGAGCGGATCACCAGTTCCGGACAGATCGCACGCCAAGCCGCAATGCGTTCCAGCGTCTGTTCTTGATGCGCCGGCCGCCGCATCGCCTTGAGCACCTTCGGGCTGGCGTGTTGGAAGGGGATGTCGAGATAAGGGAGGATCAGCCCGTCCGCCATGAGCGGGATGACGTTATCGACATGGCGGTAGGGGTAGACATAATGCAACCGCACCCAGACGCCAAACTGGCCGAGCGCCCGGGCGAGATCGACCAGGCGCGCGGGGATCTCCTGATCGTGCCAGCGGCTGGCCTCGTGGCGGATATCGATACCGTAGGCGCTGGTATCCTGGGAGATCACAAGCAGTTCCCGGACGCCGGCACGAACCAGCCGTTCGGCTTCATGCATCACATGAGCCGCGGGCCGCGAGACCAGCTTGCCGCGCATCGAAGGGATCACGCAAAAGCTGCACTTGTGGTTGCAACCCTCTGAAATCTTGAGGTACGCGAAGTGACGAGGCGTGAGCCTTATACCTTCGGGCGGGACCAGATCGAGGAAGGGGTTGGCCTGGGGCGGCAGGGCCTCGTGCACCGCCCCGACCACAGCCTCATATTGCTGCGGGCCGGTCACGGCCATGACACCCGGATAACGCGCCTTGATCGTGGCGGCTTCCTTGCCGAGGCAGCCGGTGACGATGACCCGGCCGTTCTCGCGCATCGCCTCGCCGATGGCGTCCAGCGATTCCGCCTTGGCGCTGTCGAGAAAGCCGCACGTGTTGACGATGACGGCATCGGCATCGGCGTAGGAGCCTGAAAGCGCATAGCCATCGGCCCGCAGTTTCGTCAGGATCCGCTCGGAATCGACCAAAGCCTTCGGACAACCGAGGCTGACGATGCCGATGGTCGGCTGGCGTGATGATGCTATTGGCGTAGACATGGCGTCGATATGCGTGTCCCGGACCGAAACGGAAAGCCCAATCTGAGTTCCGCCGAAGAGGCGCTGCTGGAGGCTGAGCGGCGCGGACTGAAGCTTGCGATCAAGGGCCGGACCGCGGCCCTTATTGTCGTCGCCCTGTGGTTTGTCCTGGCGACGGCCGGCGGGCCCGATCCGATGCTGGGCCTGCCGATCCTGCCGTTCATTATGACCGGCATCATCCATCATCTTTTGATCGCAAGCCGGCACGATCGCTGGTGGCTGAAATATGTCTTCTTCACCATCGACGTGCTGGCCCTCGGCTCGATCGTGGTTCTTGCCGATCTCAGCCGCGGCGGCGATGTCCCCCAGATCATCGCGTTTCGCGCCTACGGTCCCTACTACGCCCTGATCATGCTGCCGCTCGCGGCACTGTCGCTGTCGCCGGGGCTCTTGCTCTGGACCGGGACCATGGTGTGCGTTGCCTGGTGGACGGCGTTCGTCATCGTCGTCTCCGACATGGAGCAGCGGGTGAGCTGGAGCGATCTGCCGCCAGGACCCACGGCGCAACAATACCTCGACGTCTTCCTCTCGCCGAACTTCATCGGCACCGGTAACCGGATCGAAGAAACCGCTTTCATCATGATGACGACGCTGCTCCTGGCGCTCGCCGTGCATCGGGCCCGGGGCGTGGTGCGGGCTCACGCGGAAAGCGAGGCCGCACGCCGCCAGGTAGAGCAGGCCTTCGGCCGCTATGTGCCGGCGCAGGTCGTCGACCGCATTCTCGAAGGCCCCGACGCCCTGGCCCCCTCGGAACGCGAGGCCACGATCCTGTTCCTCGATGTTCAAGGCTTCACAACACTCTCCGAACGATTGCCGCCGGCCGAGTTGATCGCGTTGCTCAGTACGTTCTTCGATGAGGCGACCGAAGTCATCTCACGCTTCGACGGCGTCGTCGTCGGCTATGCCGGAGACGCGCTGCTGGCGAGTTTCAATGCCCCGCTCGCCACCGCCGATCACGCGGCCCAAGCGGTCAAGGCAGGTGGCCAACTCCTTCGGATGGTTGAGGAAAAGCGATTCGGCAATGAACGCCTGAAGATCCGGATCGGGATCGCCACCGGCCCGATTGCTGCCGGCAGTGTCGGCGGTCATCGCCGGAGCTACACGGTCTATGGGGACACCGTGAACCTCGCTCAGCGGCTCGAGGAGGCCAACAAAACCTATGGCACACGCATGCTGATCGCCCGCCCGACCTTCGAGCGGATCGAAGGATTGGAAGCTCGGTTCGTCGGCAACCTGCCGATCCGCGGCCGCGAAGCCACCGTCGATGTCTTCGCGGTATTGTCAGAGGTGAAAAGGTTCGGACGATGAGATGTCCTTAGAGACCGCCGCCCGCAACTATGTTGATGTATTCGTCCATTCAAACTGTGGGACTTCCGTAAAGCCCGTGAAAATCCGTTCGCCATTCGTGTTGGACGACCAAGTGACGTTTTGAAGGAGATGAGACGTGAAACGGACCTCTAGGGCCTCGACATCGGTCCGCTTGCCGCAATCGATCATGAATCGTGTCAAGGTTCTGGCGGCGGAGGATGGCGTTTCGGTCACGCACTGGGTGGCGAGAAGATCGACATCATCGAGGCGGCAAACCGATATTGCGAGGCTGCCGGTGGGCCGTTGCCGGTGCGCGAGGGCGACGAAATCTGAGCTACCACAGGCTCGGAACGCCGTAGTCCTCGAACACCGGATCGCAGGTGACGACAGTGAGCTCCTCGACACGGGCCTGGGCCATCAGGATGCGATCGAACGGGTCGCGATGCGGGCCCGGGAGGCGCGCCGCCTCGATCGCGTGACAAAGGCTGATGTCGAGGACCGGCAGTCCGGCGCGGCGGATCATGAGTTCGAGTTCATCCGTGATCTGCGGGCTCAGTCGATTTTTGGCTTGCTTCAGGCCGATCTCGTAACCCGTTACCACACTGGCGAAAATATCGTTCGCCGGATCACCGATGGTTTGGCGGGCCGGAGAGGAAAGACGCGGATGATCGGTCAGCCACCAGAAGAGGGCGTGGCTGTCCAGGAGACATCTCACCCTGCGGGCTTGGGCCGCCTGGCGATGCCCCATTCATCCGTGAGTTCACCGTTCCAAGCTTCGAGATCCGCCTCGTCCGGCTCGAACGCCTGCCAGTCGTCGAATTCCTCGGGCACTTGCCAGTGCCGTGCCACACCGGGCTGCCGCGGCGCGGGCTTGGCCAACGGCACGATCCGCGCCAGAGGCTTGCCGTTCTTCGCCAGGACGATTTCCTCGCCGGACGCGGCCCGATCGACCAGTGCGGAAAGCTTGGCTTTGGCCTCGGCAATGTTAAGGGTTTGGGTCATCGGCTCACTTCGATCGCATCCGATACTTGGTCATCTGCTATGACCAAGTCAAGATGATAGATCAGGACCGAACATCCAGGGGGCACGCATGAACGCTATTCAACGCATCGAAGCCGGATTTTATCGCATTCCCTTGCCCGTCGTGCTCAGCGACTCGACCCATGGAGAGATGAAGGCGTTCGAGCTCGTTACGGTACGGATTCGGGATGCCGACGGGGCGGAAGGCGT
Source organism: Geminicoccaceae bacterium (assembly GCA_041750975.1). Classification (GTDB taxonomy): domain Bacteria; phylum Pseudomonadota; class Alphaproteobacteria; order Geminicoccales; family Geminicoccaceae; genus JBGSYN01. The sequence goes on from JBGSYN010000019.1 coordinate 7,884, forward strand.
CGGCTGCACCTACACGGTCGGACGGCTCGGCAGTTCGATCGCGGCCATCCTCAAGGACGAGATGCCGGAGCTCCTGGCCGGCGAAGATGCCGAGCTGATCGAGGCCATCGGCAAGAAGCTCTGGTGGGGGCTGCATTATGGCGGCCGTGGCGGCCCTTCTGTCCTGGCAATTTCCGCCGTCGATATGGCCCTTTGGGATCTCAAGGCGAAACGCGCCGGTCTGCCGCTCTATCGGCTCCTCGGCGGCCATGATCCTGCCGTTCCTTGTTATGCGGGCGGGATCGATCTCGATCTCTCGCTCGATGAACTGATCGAGCAGACCCATGGCAATCTCGAGCATGGTTTTCGCGCCATCAAGATGAAGGTGGGCCGACCCAGGCTCGACGAGGATGTCGCCAAGGTCGCCGGCATGCGGGAGTTCCTTGGGGTCGGCTTTCCCTTGATGGCGGATGCCAATATGCGCTGGACCGTCGATCAGGCGATCCGTGCCGCCCGCGCGTTCCAGCCCTACGATCTGACCTGGCTCGAGGAGCCGATCGAGCCCGATGACGTGGCCGGGCATCGACGGGTCATGGCCGAAGGCGGATTGCCGATCGCCACCGGGGAGAATCTTCGCACGCTTTGGGATTTCCGCCATTTGATCGCGAGCGGCGGCGTTGCCTTTCCGGAGCCCGATGTTACCAATTGCGGCGGGGTCACGAGCTTCATGAAGATCGCGCACCTGGCTGAAGCCTTCAATCTGCCGGTGACCTCGCATGGCGCCCATGACGTCACCGTGCATCTGATGGCGGCATGTCCCAATCGCAGTTTTCTCGAGGCGCATGGCTTCGGGCTCGAGCGCTATATCGAGGAACCGCTGCAGATCAGAGACGGCAACGCCATCGCACCCGAGCGGCCGGGCCACGGCATTGCGTTCGATTGGCCGGGCCTCGAAGCCCTTGCGGCCTAGGCCCGGGCTTTGGGTCCGGCCGTAAGACGGGTCTGCAGGAGGATGACAATAAAGAGAAAAGCGCCCCGAATAACCATCTGCCAATAGGCACTGAGGCTGATGGTGCCGCGGCCGTTCTCGAAGTTCAAAATGTTGAAGACGAGGCCGAGCAACAGCGCTCCGGCCACGGTCGCCGGCACCGAGCCTAGCCCGCCGGTCAACAGGGTGCCTCCGACGACGACTGAGGCGATTGCGGAAAGCTCCCACCCCAGACCTTCGAGCGGCTGGCCCGCGCCGAAGGCGGAGGCGAGGAAGACGCCGGCAACGCCGGCGCAGCCGCCGCTGAAGACATAGACGAAGGCTTTGGTGCGATCGACCTTGAGCCCCATCAGCGTGGAAGCTTCTTCGCCGCCGCCGATAGCGAGAATGGTCCGGCCCAAGGAGGTGTGTTCGAGAATGAACCAAGCGGCGATGACCACGACCAGCACGATGACGATGGTCCAGGGGAAAAGCCCGAACGCATTGCCCATGCCGAGCTTCGTGAAATTGCTGCCCCAGTCGACCGAGATCGTCTGCGCACCGCTCAGGACGAGCGCACCGCCTTTCGCTCCCAGCATCGTCGCCAGCGTGGCGATGAAGGGCGGCACGCGCATGAGGATAATGATGCAGGCGTTGACCGCGCCGATCGCCATGCCGGCCAGCACGCCCCCCGGCAGGGCGATCTCGATGCCGTAGGGGCTCAGATAGGCGGCACAGACCGAGGTGAAGGCTGCGACCGAGCCTACGGAAAGGTCGATGCCGCCGGTCATGATGACAAAGCTCATGCCGACGGCGATGACGATGAACATCGAATTGTAGTTGAGGAATGACGTGATGTTGTAGGCGCCGCCGAAATTATCGTAGCGCAACAGGCCGAAGATGATCAGGGCGGCAAGCGCGATCCAGACGCCCATGGTCTGCGTGTTGCCACGAACATAGCGCCTGAGATCGAGATCGAAGCCACCTGCCATCCTCAGACCCGCCGCGCCGTTTGCAGATAGACGGCAACGACGATGATCATGGCCTTGGCGATCAACGCCACTTCGTCTTCGACCCCGTTGGCGAGAAGCGTGTATTTGACGAGCTGGATGATGACGGCACCGAGGATGGCGCCGAAGATCGGCGCCTTGCCACCTTGCAGGAGCGCACCGCCGACAACCGCCGCGGCGATGGCGTCGAGTTCCATGAGGTTGCCGTTGCGGGCGGCGTCCGAGGCGGAATTGATGGCGACGACGATGAGCCCGGCGATCCCTGCTAGCATCGAGCAGATGACATAGACGCCGATCTTGACGGTTCGGGCAGGAGCGCCCGAGAGCCGGGCGGCCCGCTCATTGCCGCCGATTGCCAGGATGTAGCGACCGAACACCGTGCGCTGGACCATCCAGGCGATGACGCAGGCGAGTGCCAGGGCCAGCCAGCCCTGAAACGGCAGACCCAGGATCCTGCCGGTCCCCAGATAGCTGAAAGCCGGGTTGGAGAAGGTCTGGAGGTTGCCGTTGGTCAGGACCTGGGCGATCCCACGGCCGGAAATGAAGAGAATGAGACTGGCGATGATCGGCTGTACGCCGAGGACACTGACCAGCATGCCGTTGAAGAGACCGCACGCCATGGCGGCAACGAGCGGTAGAATGAAGGCGAGGGCGAGCCCGAGCACGGGATAGTTGACGCCGAAGGACGACAGGAAGATCAGCGGCGCCAATGCGCCGGCGAGCGCCATCACGGCACCCACCGAAAGATCGATCCCACCGGTGGCGATCACCAGCGTCATGCCGATGGCGACGATCGCGATGGTCGCAACCTGACTGATGTTGACGAAAAGCGTCTGCAGATGGAGAAAATTCGGCGTGAACAACGCGTTGAACAGCAAGAGCATCGCCAACGCCACGAGAATGCCGTTTGCGCGTAAAAGGTTCCAGGGCAGACTTGATGTTCCCGCCGAGCTTTTGGTGGCGTCGCTTGCCGTCGCCATCGCTAGTGTGCTGTCCGGCTGTCATGGTGGTGGGCGATGGCCTTGACCAAGGCGTTCTCGGTGATGCCGGGGTTCTCCAGGACCTCGACCGAATAGCCATCCTGCATGACGATGATGCGATCCGCACCTTCGATCAATTCCTCGAACTCCGAGGAGATCAGGACGACTCCGAAGCCCCGGCTGACGAAGTCACGGATGATGCCCTGGATTTCGAGCTTGGCGCCGACATCGACGCCGCGGGTCGGCTCGTCGAGGATCAGGAGTTCGGGCTCGGTCGCGAGCCATCGCGCCATCAGCACCTTCTGTTGGTTGCCGCCGGAGAGCTCGCGGATCGGTTGATCCATGTTGGCCGTCTTGATGCCCAAGGCCTTGATGAACCTGTCGACAATCTCTCTTTCGCGGCCCCGCTGAACCTGGCCGCTCCGGGAGAGCTTGGGCAGGACCGCAAGCGTCAGGTTTTCCCGCACCGACATTTGCGGGACGATGCCCTCGGCCTTCCGGTCCTCCGTCAGATAGCCGAGATTGCTGGCGATGGCGTCGGCGGCCCCCGCAGGCTTGAACGCCGCCCCCTTGAGCCGGATTTCCCCGTTCTTCAGACTGTCGACGCCGAAGAGCGCCCGGGCGGCTTCGGTGCGGCCGGAACCGAGTAGGCCCGCCAGGCCGACGATCTCGCCGGCATGGACCTGCAGATCGAATCGGCGCAACCGGGGGCCGGTGGCGATTTCGACCGCCTCGAGCAGAAGTGCGCCCGATCGGGCATCGCCGCCGCCGAGCTGGGTCATGCCTGCCGACTGGATATCGTCGATATTGCGGCCGAGCATCTCCGCGATCAACTCGATCTTGGTGGTGCCGGCAATCTCCTTGCAGGCAACCGTCCGGCCGTCACGCATGATGGTGACCCGATCGCAGATGCGGAACAGCTCGTCCAGATAGTGCGAGATGTAGAGCACCGAGACGCCGCTTGCCTTGAGATTGCGGACCGTCTTGAACAGCACCTCGACTTCGCGCTCATCGAGGGACGAGGTCGGCTCGTCCATGATGACGAGCTTGGCGTTGAGCGAAACGGCGCGGGCAATCGCCACCAATTGCTGGATCGCCGTCGAGTAGGAGCCGAGCGGTTCCCTGACATCGATATCGATGCCGAAGCGGGTCAGGATTTCAGAAGCCCGCCGGTGGGCGGCACGCCAATTGATGACGCCGCCCCAGAGGCGCGGCTCGTAGCCGAGCACGACATTCTCCGTGACACTGCGTAAGGGAACCAGCGTAAGCTCCTGATAAATCGTCGAAATGCCGTGTTCCTGCGCGTCCCGGGGATTGCCGATCGACGTGCCGGCGCCATCGAAAACGATCGTGCCGCCGTCGCGGCGATATACGCCGGTCAGGATCTTGACCATCGTCGATTTGCCGGCGCCGTTCTGGCCGATCAGGCCGTGGATTTCGCCGGTTTCGATCGAGAGAGACGCCGAGGTCAGGGCGGCGACGCCCGCGAACGCCTTGTCTATCCCGGTCATCGACAAGAGCGGCCGGCTCATGGCGTCGCCCCGGGCAGGCGGAGCCGGTCGCCCGGCCCCGCCACGGGTTCAGTAAGCTTCGTCGATATAGTCTGCGGCATTGTCCGCGGTGAAGATGCGATCCTCGACCTTGACCCAGGTCTCGATTTCCTCGCCGGCGGCATAGCGTTGCATCACCTCACAGGATAACGGGCCGAAGAACGGGCTGGATTCGACCGTCACACCCATTTTGCCGTCGATGATGGCTTGAAGGGCATCACGCGTGCCGTCGATCGAGACCACCAGCACATCTTCGCCCGGCGTGCGTCCGGCAAGCTCCAGAGCCTGAATGGCGCCGATCGCCATCTCGTCATTGTGGGCGTAGACGATATTCACGTCGGGATGCGCCTGCAACAGCGTCTCCATCACCTGGCGGCCCTGGTCGCGGGCGAAATCGCCGGATTGCGAGGCGACAATCTCCATATTGTCATGCTGGGCCATGACATCGTCGAAGCCCTTCTTGCGGTCATTAGCTGGCGACGAACCGGTCGTCCCCTCGAGTTCGACGATAATGCCTTGCTCGCCCTCGAAATTCTCCAAGGTCCATTCGGCGACGCGGCGGCCCTGGTCGACGAAATCGGAACCAAGGAAGGCCACATAATCGCGGCCGGCCTGGGCGACATTGGGATCGACCGAGCGGTCGACCAGAAATGTCGGAATGCCGGCGGCCTTGGCCTTCATGACGGCTGGGATCAAGGGCTTTTCTTCGCGCGGCGGCAGGAACAGCACGTCGATGCCCTGGGCGATCATCGAATCGACGTCGGCCACCTGCTTCGCCGCCGAACCCGCGGCGTCGGTCGCGATCAGATCCCAGCCGCATTCCTCGGCGGTATCGTGAAAGGATTTGGTCTCGGCGATGCGCCAGGGATTGTTGCTCTCCATCTGCGAGAAGCCGACCTTGTAGCGGTCCTTCTGCTCCAAAGGCGGCAGATCCTGCGCCAGTGACACGGCGGCAAAGCTCGTTGCGCCAAAAGCGAGTGCGGCGACGGTGCCAAACAAAATACGTCTGTTCATAGATACCCCCTGGGTGATCGAGAAAGCCGACATCGCGCCGATGCCGCCGTCTTCTGATTTATCGTGACGCCGATTTTTCTAGCGCAGACACGTGCCGGAAAGCTAGATGGAGTTTGCTGACAGGAAAAATATCAGGGGGCGCCGGCGCTTGCAGCCATGACTGAAAGCTTCGATCACATTGTCGTTGGCGGCGGATCGTCCGGCTGTGTCGTCGCGGCGAGGCTGGCGAGCGAGGGCAAGCGGCGCGTCTTGCTGCTCGAGGCCGGCTACTCGCACCGCCACCCGCTGCTCGATATGCCGCCCGGCATCTTCAAGATGATCAACGGCTCGAAGTTCATGCGCTACCACAAAACGACGCCGCAAGCGCATCTGAACGGACGGGTTCATGACATTCCGCAGGGCAATGTCCTCGGCGGCGGCTCGTCGGTCAACGCCCAGGTCTATATGCGCGGACGCCCCTCGGATTATGACGAATGGCACGCCATCCTGCGCGGCAACAACGATGCCGTCGGCTGGGGCTGGGACGATGTGCTGCCGCATTTTCGCCGGATGGAAGGCAACAACCGGCTCAACAATGACCGCCACGGCGTCGAGGGACCGCTCCTGGTCTCCGACCCGGGCCACATCAACGAGTTCTCACGCTGGTTCGTGCAGGCGGTACAGGGGCTGGGCGAACCGTTCACCGCTGACTTCAACGGGCCGAACCAACGGGGCGTCGGGTTTTACCAGTTCATGAACCGAAGCGGCAAACGAAGCTCCGCCGCCTACGCCTATATCGCACCCCAGGAAAATAACCCGAATTTGACGGTTCGCCTCGAAAACCCGGTCGAGCGGATCCTGATCGAGCGAGGTCGGGCGATCGGCGTGGAGTACCGGGATCGCGCAGGTGCCCTCTGCCGGGCGCATGCAGAAAGCGATATCATCGTCACCTCGGGAGCACTCGTTACCCCCAAGATCCTGATGCTCTCGGGGATCGGGCCGGCCGACCACCTCGCGGCGCACGGCATTGCCTGCAACGCCGATCTGCCGGGGGTCGGACAGAACCTCATCGATCATCCCGAAGTCCCGATGATCGCCAACGCCAACGGGCCTTATGGCTATTACAAGCAAGGCGATGGCTGGCGGATGATGCGCAACGGTCTGCAGTTTCGCCTGTTCGGGACCGGGCCGATCACGACCGCCGGCGTCGAGGCCGGGGCCTTCGTCAATCCCGAGCAACCGGATGAAGAGCCGACGATCCAAGCCTTCTGCGTGCCGGCGATCTATCTCGATCGCGACGCCAAGGGCATGGTCGAGGACGGCTACGGCGTCACCGTGACGACCGTTGTCATCAAGCCGCGCTCGCGCGGCGAGGTGCGGCTTGCCTCGGCCGATCCTGCCGCCATGCCGCTGGTCTCGCCCGATCTCCTGCGGGACGAAACGGATATGCGGAGGATGATCGAGGGCCAGCGATTTTTCCTGCGCGCCTTCGAGCAGAAACCCTTGGCCGACCGTGTCAAAGGGGTCGCCATTCCCGCACCGAATGACCGGAGCGATGAAGCACTTGCCCATCACTGCAAACGCCATGTCAAAACGAACTATCACCCGGCCGGCACGGCCCGGATGGGGGCCGATGGCGACCGCATGGCCGTGCTCGACGCCAAGCTTCGGATGCGCGGGATCGAGGGTTTGCGGGTTTGCGACATGGCGGCCGTACCCAACATCAATGCCGGCAATACCAACGCGCCGGCGATGATGCTGGGCGATCGCTGCGCCGATCTGATCATGAATTAAGCTGAGAGGGCATCACCATGGAACTTCAGGGCAAAACGGCGATCGTCACGGGCGGTGCCCGCGGGATCGGCAAGGCTATTTGCGAGGCTTATGCGCGGGAAGGTGCCACCGTCATCATTGCGGACATTCTCGAGGACGAGGCGAAACAGACCGCCAGTTCGATCGGCGACGCCGCTCGGGCAGTCCGATTCGATTGCACCAGTCAAGAATCGATCGATGCGCTCATCGCTTTCGCTGTTCAGGAAACCGGCAGGCTCGACATCCTGGTCAACAATGCCGGCATCTTCGAGATGGGGCCGGTCGAGGATGTGACCCGCGAGCAATGGCAGAAGCTCTTCGCGGTCAATGCCGAGGGACTTTTCTTCACCATGCAGGCAGCGGCCCGGCAGATGATCAGGCAGGGCCAGGGCGGCAAGATCATCAACCTCTCGAGTCAGGCCGGCAGGCGCGGCGAGGCTCTGGTCTCGACCTATTGCGCCACCAAGGCGTGCGTGATCAGCCTGACGCAATCGGCCGGGCTCGGTCTCATCAAGCACGGCATCAACGTCAACGGCATCGCGCCCGGTGTCGTCGACACGCCGATGTGGGACTTTGTCGACCGGCGGTTCGGCCATTTCGAGGGCCTGGAGCCCGGCCAGAAAAAGAAGATGGTGGCGGCGATGGTGCCCGCCGGGCGCTTCGGCGAGCCCGAGGACTATCAAGGTGTCGCCGTTTTTCTGGCAAGCGCTGACAGCGACTATGTTGTGGCGCAGACCTTCGGTGTCGATGGCGGCAACTGGATGGCCTGACCGGCCGGTAACTGCGGAGACGAAGATGAGCAAGCCGGCGCGGGGCTTCGGCCTGATAGGGGCGAGCACGATCTCGCGCGAATGGATGATCCAGGCCATCCGGGCGCAGGAGGATGCCGAAATCGTCGCCGTGATGAGCCGCGACAAGGCCCGCGGCGAGGCGTTCGCGCAGGAATTCGGTATCCCGAAGTCCTACGATAGCCTCGAGGCGATCCTGGCCGATCCCGCCATCGACGCCGTCTACGTGGCGACGACCAATGACCGCCATCACGGCGAGGTTCTGGCTTCAGCGGCCGCGGGCAAGCATGTCCTGTGCGACAAGCCGATCACGACCTCGCTCGCTCTCGCCCGCGCGATGGTAGCGGCATGCGACAAGGCGGGCGTCGTTCTCGCGACGAACCACCATCTCCGCAATGCGGCATCGCACCGGGCGATCCGTGAGACGATCCGGTCCGGCCAGCTCGGCAAGCTGGTGCTGGCGCGAATCGCCCATGGGGCACTCATCCCGAAGCATCTTCAGACCTGGCGCCTCAACGATCCCACGACCGGCGCCGGTGCCGTGCTCGATCTCGCTGTCCATGACGCCGATCTGTTGAACTTCCTGCTCGACGACGAGATCATCGAGGTCGAAGCGATGACGGCCAATACCGGTCTCGCCTCAGGCGATATCGAAGACACGGCAATCACGATCGGTCGCACCGCCAAAGGCGTGCTCATTCAATTTCAGGATGTCTTCAACACGCCTTTCAACAAGAACTCGCTCGAAATTCACGGTACGGAAGGCTCGATCTTCGCCTACGACGTGATGACCCAACAACCACGCGGCCATGTCTGGTTGCGCGACGCAGCGGGCGAGCATGAGCTCGAACTCGATCACGAGGACCTCTACACCCTGGGAGTCCGACGCTTCATCGGTGCGACTCGTGGCGAAGACAGCGTTCCAGCGAGCGGTGAGGACGGTGCCCGTTCGCTGGCCGTGGCCCTGGCTATTCTGGAGAGTGCGAAGTCCGGGCGCCGCGCGACGGTTTCCTCTTTTGGGACGTCTTTCTGAAAACGTTGTTCAAGCCTCTCATGTGAAAGCCAAATCGGGGCCGACTGCGATCTGGCTGCAGGGTTTTGGAGAATGCCTTTTCCCAAGGTGACTTAGGGGTCCAACCGACCCACCTGTCCCCAGGTGATTGAACCAAACGATCAACAAAATTGTGGAAAACTTCCAAGGATTTTAGTCTTGGGGAGAACCGGAGAAGCGCTCTTGACTTGTGGAATCTAACATCGATCGAAAGGTCAGATTGATCCGGGGCGCCTTGAATTGCCTGGTTTTGGGGATCTGATGCAGCCAGTGATGCTGGATGGCGCCGCCCATGACGAGGATCGAGCCATTCTCGAGCATGAGATCCAGACGTTGTCCCGAACGTCGGTGCTTCAACTGGAATTTGCGGCGCTCACCCAAGGTCACGCTGGCGATGACGGGATTCCGCCCGAGACCCGCCTCGTTGTCGGCATGCCAGGAAACACTGTCGCTGCCATCGCGATAGAGGTTCAACAAGACGGCATTGAAGGCATGGCCGGCCACGGCCTCGGCGACGCCTTGGATGGCGACGACCTCCGGCGGTGGCGGCGAAGCCTCGTGGCGAACGCCGCTATAGACGTAGCCTGTCGTTCCGTACCAAGCGGTGAGGCGCGGCGCGGCGAGGGTCCGGCCCATCACGGTGACCTGTTCCTGACGCCAGTCGACCTCCTCCATCAGCCTTTCATACATCCAAAGGGCGCGTCCCGCGGGGATCGCATCGGTATGGAGAAAGGCCTCGCCATCGCCGGGCAACAGGTTCTGCCCGGCATCCAGCGTCAACGACAATTGGCTCATGGGTTCCGGCTAAGGCGTCGGTGCGTCCTGGCGCAGCAAGCCCTCGGCTTTCAATTCCGCCCAGAAATCAGCGGGTATCTCGGCTTCGAAAAGTTCCTTGTTCTGGTGGATTTCGTCGGTTGAGCGCGCACCGGGGATGATGGCGCCGACGTTCGGATGGCCGAGCGGAAATTGCAGTGCCGCCGTCGCCAGGCGCACCTTGTGCCTCGCGCAGACCGCCTCGATTTCGCGGACGCGGGACATGATTTCAGGCGGCGCCGGCTGGTAGTTATAATAAGCACCCTCAACGGCCCCGGTCGCCAGAATGCCGGTATTGTAGGGTCCACCGATCATCAGATGAATGTTCTTCTCGGCACAGACCGGGAGGAAACTGTCGAGCGCCTCTTGTTCCAGGAGCGTATAGCGGCCCGCCAGCAGGAACGTGTCGAAATCACCGGCGCGGGCGAAGTCCTCGCAGGCCTTGTTCTCGTTCATGCCGGCGCCGAGCGCTCTAACGACACCCGCTTCCTTGAGTTCGACCATCGCCTTGTAGCCGCTATCCATACAGGTTTTGAAATGGGCGAGGCGGGCTTCCTCGCTGCCATGCGTCCAGACATCGACGTCATGGATCAACAGAACGTCGATGCGGTGCATGCCGAGCCGCTGCAGACTGTGCTCGACCGACCGCATCACGCCGTCATAGCTATAGTCGTAGACGCCCTCGAACGGCAGGACCTTCTGAAAGATCCCGCCATCGATCTCATCGGGTGATTTCGGCTTGAGGATCCGGCCGATCTTGGTCGAGAGCACGAAGCTGTCGCGCTCGAGCCAACGCAGCGCTCGGCCGACACGGTGCTCGCTCAGCCCGTGGCCGTAAAGCGGGGCGGTATCGAAAAAACGCATCCCGGCATCGTAAGCCGCGCGGACCGTCGCCTCGGCCTGCTCATCGGTGAAGGCCTTGTACATATTGCCCAGCGGTGCTCCGCCGAAGCCGAATACGGGGACTTCCACCCCGGAATTGCCAAGAGTTCGTCGATCCGTCACGCGCAAGGTCCTGCCTCCCAGATTGCTGCCCGGCATTTTTCTGCCACGTAAACGACATCGGGCAAAGCTCGCAGGTCTTACTGTCCCGACAAGCTTCGCGCGGCAACAAATGCCGGTATCGCTATCCTCATCCCATTCATGTAGTGAGGGCTAAACGCCTGAAGTGAATTTTGATGAGAGCATAACTACTTAAACGACACTTAACGATCGTAATTGCTCCTGTAGTTGAACGCGCGATGATTTATTTATTGTAACAGGCTATTGACTATTGTAGGTATTTACTCGTGAAGCGTGTTGGTCGTTGCGGAGAGATGGTTCACCCCAATGCGGGGATCGAAGACGAAGACCGACAATAAACCTTCGGTGACAAAGGCCAAAAATTCCACGATCGGCGAGGCACGGGCCCGTCGCGACGAAGAAAATCGGTTGCCGGAGGGCTTGGACCGGGCACTGCCCTTCGACGTCGCCGATGTGCCGGCCATGATTCACTGCCTCGACCGTGATGGACGGATTCTCCATGTCAGTCGTCTCTGGCTGGCCGAACTCGGCTATGACCGTAATGCGGTGATCGGCCGCCCCCTTTGGGACCTGATGCCCGCATCCTCGAAGGAGCAGCTACGTTGCCAATTGCTGGCCGGTCCGCCGAACGGTCGGGGTGATGGAGCTCTTACGACCGAACTGATCGGCGCCAATGGCGAGGTCATCGAGTTCCAAATGGGTGTATTCGTCAAACATGATGACGCAGGCGGCATCGATCATATTATCGGTGTCTTGAGCGATATGTCGGCGCATCCGACGACGCGGTCGGTCCTCGCCCACCTCGCATCGCACGATCCGCTAACCGGTCTTCCCAATCGCCGGCTCCTGACGGCGGAGTTGTCCCGGGCCCGAGCACGGGCGGATCGGTCGGGCCGCCGATTTGCGCTCATGTTGGTGGATCTCGACCACTTCAAGGCGATCAACGACAATTACGGCCATGGTGGCGGTGACGAACTGTTGCGCGAGGTCGGCCGGCGTCTTCAATCGACGATACGGCGGATGGATTTCGTCTGCCGTCTGGGCGGCGACGAGTTTGCCATCCTGGTCGGCGAACAAGCCGACGCACTGGGCTTTGCCTCCTTGGCCGAGCGCCTGTTGGCAAGCCTCGACGAGCCGTTCCATCTGGCGGATCTGGATGTGATGACGGGCGCCTGCATCGGCGTCAGCATCTACCCGGAGGACGGCCGCACCGATGATGAGTTGCTGCATCACGCCGATGTCGCACTCTATGCCGCGAAAAAGAGCGGTCGCCGGACCTGGCGGGTGTTCAGCCGTATGATGCATCAAGCGGCCCAGGCGCGCAGCCGACTCAATGCCGACCTCAAACTGGCTCTGGAACGCGACGAGTTCTTTCTGGCGTACCAACCGATCGTTCGCGTGGATTCGCTTGAGGTTGAAGCGGTCGAGGTGCTGTTGCGCTGGCGCCATTCGACCCGGGGCATGTTTCATGCGAATCAATTCGTCAGGGCCCTCGAGCGGTCCGGCGACATCGTCAGGCTGACGAAATGGATCGTTGCGCGGGCGGCGGCGGAGTATCGTCGATGGCTGAGCGTGGGTTGCCTGATCCCGAAACTATCGGTCAATCTTCCCGCGCAATTCGTGACCGGTTCCAAGCTCTGCCGGCACTTGCGAAAGCAGATCGACCAGTCAGGGATAGGCCCTCACCAGCTCATCCTCGAAATATCGGAAACTACCTTCGGTTCGGTCGAGGCATTGCCCCATGCCTTGCTCGAACTGCGTGAACAAGGAATGCGAATCGCCATCGACGATTTCGGCGGCGGCGGCCTCGCCTTGTCGCAGATCAACAAGATCCCGGTCGATATCCTCAAGCTGGATCGCGCTTTCGTCCAGAGTTCGCTCGAACTCGCGTCGGACCGTGCATTGCTCGAGGGGGTCGTGGCAATGGCTCGTGGTCTGGGCCTGCAGACTATTGCCAAACGCGTCGAAACCCGAGACCAGTTCGACCACTTGCGGTCCATCGGCCTTTCCGGCGCGCAGGGCTATGTCTTCGCCAGACCGCTCCTTTGCGACGCCGTTCCGGGCTGGCTCACGGATTGGCAGGCGAGCCTATATTCCGCAGCGGAACGTCGCATTTCCGCCTGAGCCGCCGCTCAATCGCACCCGCCCGGGACCGGCTCGAGTGCGGCGTCGATCACCTCTCCGACTTGCTCGCACCAGACGAAGTCGAGGTCGTTCCGGGCGGATTCCGGAATATCCTCGTAGTCTCGCCGATTGCGCGCAGGCAGCAGGACCTTCTTGATCCCGGCCGCATGGGCGGCGACCACCTTCTGCTTGATGCCGCCGACCGGCAATACCAGACCGCGCAGGCTGATCTCGCCGGTCATCGCCACGTGGTCCTTGACCCTGCGGCCGCTCATCAACGAGGCCAGTGCCGTGAACATCGCCACACCGGCCGAGGGGCCGTCCTTGGGAACGGCGCCGGCGGGGACGTGGATGTGGATATCCGACTGGTCCAGCGTCTTCGGATCGAAGCCGCCGAACTGCTCGGCGCGCGCCTTGATCAGGGTCATGGCGGCCTGGGCGCTCTCGCGCATGACATCGCCGAGCTGGCCCGTGAGGATGAGCTTGCCCGAGCCGGGGACGCGTGAGGCTTCGATAAAGAGAATATCGCCGCCCGTGGGGGTCCAGGCGAGCCCGGTGGCGACACCAGGGACGCAGGTGCGCTGCGCCACCTCGTTCTCGAAGCGTTTGGGGCCGAGAATGGCGGGCAGGTCTTCGGGCTCGATCCGCTGGTCCGTCGGCTCATTGGCCGCAATCTTCACCGCCACCGAGCGCAGCACGGCGCCGATGGTGCGCTCCAGATTGCGGACGCCGGCCTCGCGGGTGTAGTCGCGCACCATCGTCTTGAGCGTCGCTTCCGGAACCTCGACTTGGTCCGCCTTGAGGCCGGTCGCCTCGAGCTGTCGCTTGACCAGAAAGCGCTGGGCGATCGCCACCTTCTCGTCTTCCGTGTAGCTCGAAAGCTCGATGATCTCCATCCGGTCGCGCAACGGCCCTGGAATGGTATCCAGCATATTGGCGGTGCCGATGAAGAGCACCCGCGAGAGGTCGAACTGCAGGGCCAGATAGGCGTCGCGGAACGTGCTGTTCTGCTCGGGATCGAGCACCTCCAGGAGGGCCGCCGACGGATCGCCGTGGAAGCCCGTGCCGAGCTTGTCCATCTCGTCCAGCATCATCACCGGGTTGCGGGTCTTGGCCTTGCGGATCGCCTGGATGATGTTGCCGGGTAAGGCGCCGATATAGGTGCGGCGATGGCCGCGGATCTCGCTTTCGTCATGAACACCGCCCAGTGAGACCCGCACGAATTCCCGGCCCATGGCACGGGCGATGCTTTGGCCTAGGCTGGTCTTGCCGACGCCCGGCGGCCCGACGAAGCAGAGAATGGGGCTCTTGCCCTCGGGCGCCAGCTTGTGGACGGCAAGAAACTCGACGATGCGCTTCTTGATCTTGTCGAGCCCGAAATGATCCTCGTCCAGAACCGTTCGGGCCTCGGCGATGTCGATCCGGTCGTCGCTCTGCTTCGACCAGGGGAGTTCGATCAGGGTTTCGAGATAGGTTCTGATCATGCCGTGCTCGGCGGCGGCCTCTGGCGTGCGCTGCAGGCGGCGCAATTCCTTGCGGGCCTGATTGAGCGCCTCCTCTGGCATGCCCGCGGCCTCGATCCCTTCCCGCAGATCCTCGATCTCGGCCTCGGTCCCGGCGTCTTCGCCGAGTTCCCGCTGGATCGTCTGCAGCTGCTCGCGCAAGAGCGCATCGCGTTGCCGCTTCTCCAGCGAGCCTCGGGTCTGGTCGCCGATCTCCTTGGATAGCCGCAACACGCTCAGACGGTAATTGAGCAGCTCCAGAACGCGGTCGAGACGCCGCTGCAATTCGATCGTCTCGAGCACCTCCTGCTTTTCGGCAGGCGTGATGTCGAGCGAGCTGATCGCCAGATCGGCCAGTTGCGACGCCGATTGCATGCCGCGAATGGTCTCGGCTAGTTCGTTGGGCGCCTGCGGTACGAGTTCGACCATCTCGAGCGCCCGCTCGCGGAGCAGCATGAAACGCGCCTCGATCTCCGCTCCTTCGGCCTCGGGCTCGTCGATCTCTTCGACCTTGGCCGCGAGGAACGGATACCCCCCGACATATTCCAGCACCCGGAAGCGCTGCTGGCCGTTGCAGATCATGTGGTGGCTGCCGTCGCGGCCGGTCATGTAGCGCAGCACCGCACCCGAGGTGCCGATGCGGTGCAGATCGAGCGGCGTCGGCTTTTCCGCGGTCGCCTCGCGCTGCAACAGGATGCCGACCGGGCGCTCCTGCCTGACCGCGGCCTGGGCTGCGGCAATCGAGGCGGGCCGGTTCATCGTGATCGGCACGACCGTTCCCGGAAACAGCACGACGTTGCGAACCGGGACGATCGGCAGCACGTGTTCCGCCAAGAGCGGCACGCTCCGGCCCTGCTTCTCGCCCTCATCCGGGGCTGGGGCCTGCTCGTTGCTACGCAGCTGGGCCTCGAGTTCAACCGAATTGTCTTCCGCAGTCATGGGAGGCTTCCTTGAGACGCCACTTTGCGCAGCACGATCGTCATGCACCCGTCCTTGAGTTCGCGCCGCGTGATGTCGAAGCGGCCGGCGGGCAGGCGGATCGCCCGCTCGAAGCGCCCATGCGGCAGTTCGAGACGGTGAATGACGCCGGCGGCCTTGGGCAAGGGCAGGGGACGATCCCCGGCGACAATGAACATATCCCTCTCGATCCGAACTTCGAGCCGCTCGGCGGCCACACCCGGCAATGCCACGACGATCCAAAGTTCGGTCTCCGTCTCGAAGAGATCGACCGGCGGTTCCCAGCACGAGGCCGCAGCCTTGCGGCCGGGCCGAAACATCGACCGTTCGGCGCGCTCCGCTTTGTTCAGGAGGTCGAGGGCATCGGCCCACATGATGCCGATGAAATCACGGGCCATCGAAGGCTCCATTGCATTCGTGTCAGTGCAAGCAGATTGGGATCGGACGGGCCGGTTGCAACTGGGGTGCCCAAAGGGCGGTGATGCGGCACGGCCCGGCGCGCCGTCCGGCATTCCTTAATGCGGCGATGTACTCGAAGGCGGCCCCGGCCAACACTCGCGCCAATGTCGGCCAATATTTCCTAAAATGCGCTCGAATTCGGAAGCGGCTGCAACCCAGGCGTTCATGCTCGGCGATCTCGACGAGCAAGTGCTCGGGCAACCGCCGCACCCGGTTCGGCTTACCATCAACCCGCGCTGCGGCGTTTCTCCGGGTTCGACCCTCGGGATTCGACGAAGCGCCGCTGCTTGGGACAGGAACATGGCGGATGCTCTCATGACCACGGCACAGATCTATCGCGGCCGCAACGGCCAGTCCTTCTTCCGGTTGTCGCCGACGCGCGGCCGAACCAAGACCTTCGTGGTCGTCTCCGAGAGCGAGGACGAGCTCGACCAGTGGCTGACGATCAACGGCTATGAGCGGGTCGTCCTGCCGACCGAGATCTCGGCCTCGGCCACGCGCCACTAGCGTCCGGGCTTCGGGGAACCCGCATCGATCCCTATCGGGTTCCCGGCGTTCCCCTCCATTCCGGACTTGGCGGTGCGTTGTCGGCATGCGACAACAGCATCGATCGGGCCTGATGTCTGACAGGCCCGATGTCCGGAACGGAGGCGAGGCATGCTCGAACAAGCACAACGCGATTTCTACGACGCCAACGGCTATCTCCTGATCGAGCGCGCGGTCACGGGCGAGCTTCTGGCGGAGCTGCAGCAGGTGACGCGCGATTTCATCGAGCGCTCGCGTGCGGTCGAGGAAAGCGACGATATCTATGACCTCGACGAGGGCCATGGGCCCAACGATCCGCGCCTGACCCGGATCAAGCTGCCGCATAAGCAGCACCCGGTCTATGCCAGGGCCCTGCGCTCGCCCGGTGTCCTGGGTGCCCTCGAAAGCCTGCTCGGCCCTGACGTCCATCTGCAGACGAGCAAACTCAACACCAAGGCGCCGGGCGGCGGGGCCGCCGTCGAATGGCATCAGGACTGGGCCTTCTATCCCGCCACCAATGACAGCCTTTTGGCCCTGGGCCTGATGATCGACGATGTCACGCCCGACAACGGCCCCCTGATGGTCATTCCGGGCTCGCATCAAGGCCCGGTCCTAAGTCACCACAATAATGGCGTTTTTTGCGGTGCGATCAATCCGGACGATGCCGATTTTCATTTCGACAAGGCGGTGACGCTCACCGGCAAGGCTGGTGACATGACCGTCCACCACGTCCGCATGCTGCACGGCTCCGCGCCCAATGTCAGCGACCGGGCGCGGATGATCCTCTTCTTCGAGGCCGCGGCCGCCGATGCCTGGCCGCTCCTCGGCTCCGGCTCCTACATCCATAAGCTCGGCCAGGAAGCGCTCTGGGCCGATCTCAACGAGCGCATGATCCTGGGCAGCCCCGTCCTGCAACCCCGGATCGAGGCCAATCCGGTCCGCCTGCCGCTGCCGCCGGCACCCAATGCGGGCTCGATCTTCAAGACCCAGAAAAGCGGCGGTGCTAGAAGCGCCTTCGCCGCCTGAACTCCATTAGAAGAAAGTTTGAGGGGAAGAGATGGCGGAATTCTGGTTCTACACCGGCAGCAACACGCGGAGCGCCAGCCTCACCGGCGAGCCCGGTCCGGGCATCAATCTCTGCTGCCTCGACGGCGAGACCGGCGCCTTGACCCATCGCAAGGGCTGGTCCGATGACGGCGAAAAGGATCTCTTGAACCCGAGCTATCTGCGCCTGGACCTGCCCAACAACCGTCTCTATGCCGTAAGAGCCTGCCCCAAAGCCGATGGCCCGGCGCTCTTGATGTTCGCCCTAGACCCCGCGACCAGGGAGCTGAAACGCCTCGACCGGGGGATGATCGAAGGCGAGGGGCCGTGTCACGTCGATGTCAATCCCGCCGGAACGATTGTCGCCACCGCCAATTATCCCACCGGCAACGTCTCGGTCTTCGAAGTCCTGCCCGACGGCAAATTCGGCCGCAGCGGCACCATCCAGCACGAAGGCAGCGGCCCCAACGCCAAGCGCCAGGCGGGACCGCACGCCCATTGCATCCTGTTCACGGGACCCAACGAGTTCCTGGCAACCGATCTCGGCGCCGACAAGGTGTTCCGCTACCGCGTCGAAGACGGTGTCACCGATGTCGCCCCGGTCGGCGAGCCGATCCGAACCGAGCCGGGCGCCGGCCCGCGACACATCATCCCGAGCGCCGACAGCCGCTATCTCTTCATCCTGAACGAGCTCGATTCGACCCTCAACGTCGCCAGGGACGGCAAGATCATCGCCAAGGCCTCGACACTGCCTCCGGGTTTTGAGGGCTCCAACACCTGCGCCGCGATCCACAAAAGCAACGACGACCGCTTCCTCTACGCCTCCAACCGCGGCCACGATTCGATCGCCATCTTCGCCTGGGACAGCGCCGGCGAAACCCTCGAGCCCCGCGGCCATCACCCGACAGCCGGCCACGAACCCCGCGACTTCTCCCTGACCCCCGACGACAATTGGCTGGTCGCCGCCAACCAAAACAGCCACACCCTCGTGAGCTTCAGGCGGGACGCCGCCAGCGGGATGTTTTCGGAGCCTGTTGGTATGCTCGAGCTTAAGGCTGCGGTTTGTGTGAAGTTTGTGGATGGATCATGAGTGTGACCATCACTGCTCAGGCAGTCCCTCATCGAGATAGCTAACCACTGCTGCCTTTCCGGCCGGTCGCATCGACGACACTGACGAAATCAGACGAATCACGAACCCAACTGTAACTTGTGTTACCGCTTCATGCAGAGCTAAAATTCCAGCTCATTGGTGCCTCAAATTTAACTTAGTGGCACTACATGTGGTAGAACGGCACCGTATCTAGTACAAGATCCTTGAAAATCCTGACCACACAACCTATGATAAGGTTGCTTGGTCGTTCGCAGTCAGCGGGTTCATTATGAGCGCCGGGATGATAGCGAGCGGCGGGTCGGTTATCGGGTTTGACCTGAGAACCAGCCTACAGGGTGCCTTGATTGGCGAGCGCGAGCAAGCTGCGAGAGGTCCTGGAGAGCAACAGGCAAGCCTTACCTCTGAAACGGCCATTGCCCTCCATCTTGTAAGTGAGGTGGAGTTTCGGGTGGTCACTAGGTTTTATTTACGGCTTCGCCTGGCCGCGGTTCGAACATTTCTCTCGTCATCTGCGCCAAAAACGTAAGCTGGCTTTCGGAGGATTGTGAAATGATTGTGGCAGTATGCAAAAACGTGCCAATGTTTGCGGTTGGCGGACGGTCGCTACAGCAGTGTGCTTAGCGACGCTTTTGTCGATATTCGCGGTCAACGGGTTCATTATGAGCGCCGGGATGATAGCGAGCGGCGGGTCGGTTATCGGGTTTGACCTGAGAACCAGCCTACAGGGTGCCTTGATTGGCGAGCGCGAGCAAGCTGCGAGAGGTCCTGGAGAGCAATCTTTAGCTTCAGAGGTAGGGCGGGGCATTTCCGAAGTCGCCCACCAGAAAGAAAGCGTGTGGGCAGGTTATTTCATAACGCCACCATCCAAGCCACATTGTTTGACGCCTGGCGAAAAATTCGTTCGAACGGGATAAAATCACAGGCGATAGAAACCCGCTTTGCCGTTGAGCAGTTTGATCAATCTGCAAATAGAGAAATACGGCGTATCCAACGACAGATACGCGATGACAAATTTGTGTTTGATCCTCAAAAAGGCGTAATAAAATCGAAAGCCAGTGGAGGCAAACGCGGTATTGTCATGGCCTCCGTTCATAATCGTGTCGTGGAACGTGCATTGCTCGATACGATGCAGAAACAGTTGAACTTCGTTAAGGCAATAATCAACCAGCCAACAAGCATTGGTGGCGTCCCAAACAGGAGTGTACCGCACGGGCTTAAGCTCATGCATGACGCATTCAACGATGGCAAAACGTACTTTCTACGATCTGATATTTCTGGGTTTTTCGACCACATACCTCGCAAAGAGGTTTTGAAAAAGATTGCGAAGAACACCGACGATGAGCGCTTTCTCAAGCTTTTAGATGATGCCACCGCGGTTACATTGGCAAACGAGCGTGAATTAGGAGAATCTCGAAGTGTTTTCCCGACGGATAGTGAGGGCGTCGCGCAGGGATCACCTCTGTCTCCATTATTCGGAAATATACTACTTCACGACTTCGATTTGGAGTTGAATGGTAGAGGAATTGTCTGCATCCGCTTTATTGACGATTTTCTCATTCTTGGTGAGAGTGAAAGTAAAGTTCGAGCCACTTTTAAAAATGCTCAAGCACATTTAACCAACCTTGGTCTTCAGTGTCATGATCCATTTTCATCATGCTACAACGAAGTAAAAGCTGCTCACGGAAAAATTGACAAAGGGTTTGTATTTTTGGGGTATGATTGTCGTCCTGGTCTCTTCCAACCGTCTCTAAAAGCGAGGCAAAGTATCAAAAAGACGATCGATGATCATCTTACTCACGGTCGTCAAGCGATCATCCAAGTGCAAAAAGAAGCCGATAGCTTCTCTCATCGTCATAGATACTGTCAGACGCTGGCCATGGTTGATCAGGTGCTCCGTGGATGGGGTGAGGCTTTCGCCTACAACAACGCAGCAAGCACTTTGGAGAATCTCGACCAGGAGATTGACCAAAAACTCAACAGGTTTCGTGCTTGGTACGCAGGTCGAGCGCGAAACATGGATTGGAAAACCAAGCGTCGTACTGGCGGCGTATGTCTGCTGAGCGATATCTCCTCCAAGTCATTGAACGAGCTACCATTCGTGGTCGACGGGTCTGGCCGCTTCAGAGTAAATAGGAAAACCGTCACGATCTCCACCGATGGCTCGGTAATTAACGCGGGTGGTCGAAGAGGCAAGGATCGCGGTCCAGGTGGCTGGGCCTTCGTTGTTCACGACACCAACGAAGAACAATCGGGAAAGGAACCGGATACAACCAACAACATATCGGAGCTTCGGGCAGTCATTGAAGCAATCCGGTTTGTAAAAGATAATGTACCAATTGTTATTCGGACAGACAGCCAGTACGTTAACAACGCAGTAAACAAGCAGAATCTTATGAGGAGCAACCGAAGCCTATGGGACGAATTTTCTGATGTTAAAAGGAATCGTGAGATCGGAATTGTCTGGGTAAAGGGTCACAATAAAGACCCACATAACGAGCGCGCAGATGCTCTTGCCAATAAACAGGCACATGAAATGAATGCGAGTTTGAATGCGTGTGCAACATGAGAATGAAAAACGATTTTTATCACTTTTCGGCCTTTGTATTCGGGATAGTATTTATCCAAGTAATTATATTGCCTACTCTTTAGGGTGTAAAGTATACTAGGTATGCGCGATGAATTTGTTGGCGTTCAGCAAGGAATAAGGCGCCTCGGGACTAGTTTTGAGCATGGCAAGACTACAGGAGCGCGTTGCTTGCATGCTGAAACTTTGGATAATACCTTTGTTCAAATCTGGTATATTAGGTTTGCATATGACGACGACATTAACCGCAAACGGTCAGGTGACAATCCCGAAATGGGTGTGCCAGCAGTTGGGGATCGGACCGGGTAGTGAGGTGGACTTCCAGCTTGCTGAGGATACCCGTGTTGTGCTGGTTCGGGTCGTTGACAAACTTCCGGCGGGGCGGTGTGCCAAACTGCGCGGCCATGCGGGGAGGGGACTCGATACCGATGCGATCATGGCGTTGACCCGCGGGGAGACGTGACGGTTGCCGTGAAGCCAAACGCGATGGGCACTTAAGAGACTATATTCCTTGAATTTCAAGCGCGATCATGATAGAATCTCGTGGTCGTCTAATGTTTCGAGGATGTGTCAGAATGGAATCAGATCCGAACGTTCCGGTTGCTGAAGCTGCCTGTGATGATGCGGTCGTGAGCGCAATACCCAAGAAACGCGGCCCGAAGACCCCTGAAGGCAAAGCTAGATCGTCGATGAATGCGCTGAAGCATGGGCTTCGGGCGGAGAAGTTTCGGTTGCTGCCGGAGGAGACGGTCGAGGAGTTCGAGGCGTTTGCGGCGGAGATCAAGAAGGACTTAAAGCCGAGGTGTGCGATGGAGCGGCAGTTCGTCGAGGCGATCGTCATCGCCTTCTGGCGGGAGATGCGGGCGGATCGGATGGAGGCGGATGTGATGTCGGACATGCCGCCGCATTGCGATGATCGGGTCCATGGCAGCAATCTCATTGGCAAGCCGGAAAACCGGATGTCGATGACGACGATGCTGCGCTATCGCGCCCAAGCCTCGATGGACCTCAAGCGCGCCCTTGCCAATC
The DNA here is from genome assembly GCA_041750975.1 of Geminicoccaceae bacterium. Classification (GTDB taxonomy): domain Bacteria; phylum Pseudomonadota; class Alphaproteobacteria; order Geminicoccales; family Geminicoccaceae; genus JBGSYN01. The sequence continues at coordinate 30,185 of JBGSYN010000019.1, forward strand.
TTGCCGCTCATCGGAAGGCGCGGGGGTCGGTACCCGAGCAAGATTGCACGAACGATTTATTGCCTGAAGTGGGGCCGGCAAATCAAAATTACACAAACGAATTATCGGCCGCCGCTGAGTCGACAAGCGATAACTACACGAACGAATTACCGGCAGCCTCGGAGCCTGTGACTCAAAATTGCACGAACGATTTCAAACCGACCCCGAACGTCGATGCGCAAAATTACACGAACGAATTCATCCGGCACGAATCCACTACCGTTTCGGCCGCAACTTAACCCGAGCCAACATCCCGCGGAGAGTTTGAGAGGCCGGCGTCCGGCCTTTCAAAGGACGTTCCTCACCAAGAATGCACGAACGATTTATCGCCCTTATCGGAGCCGACGCCGCAGCGTCCGATGGTCCGTCGAAAGGAGCCGGTGCCGTCGCATTTCAGGAAATGGTGGCTGTAGAAGCCAAGTTATTTGTCATAATCTTTCTTATCAATGTTTTATGCCAGCCAGCATAGGGTCCCTCCATGGCCGAGCTATCCTTGGACCCGGACGGCTGATAGGTTGCTTAGCCTACGGGAATGGAGACGGAATACGATCATGAGCGGTCAAGGTATCAATTGGCAATGGCTTTTGCGGGAACGTCCCAAGGGTGCGCCGAATGACGGCACGTTCGAGTTTGTTCAGCAGCCCTTGCCTGAGCCGGGCGACGGCGAATGTCTGTGCCGGACGATCTTTCTGTCGCTCGATCCCTATATGCGCGGCCGGATCAGCGGTGCCGCGAGTTACGCCGCCGCACTCGAGCTTGGCGAGGTGATGACGGGCGAGACCGTGGCCGAGGTCGTCGTCAGCCGGGCGGCAGGGATCGAGGAAGGCACCGTCGTCCGCGCGCGCGGCGGCTGGCAGGCGTACTTCACCGCCGCGGCCGATGCGCTGCAGCCGGTCGATCCGTCGATCGCCCCGATCTCGACCGCACTCGGCGTGCTCGGCATGCCGGGGCTCACTGCCTATGCCGGCTTGCTCGCCATCGGCCGGCCGCAGCCCGGCGAGACGGTGGTGATCCCTGCGGCTTCCGGTGCCGTGGGTGCGGTGGCGGGCCAGATCGCCAAAATCAAGGGCTGCCGCGTCGTCGGCATTGCCGGCGGTGCCGACAAATGCGCCTATGTCACCGAGACGCTCGGTTTCGATGTCTGCCTCGACCGCCGTGAGCCAGGGTTGCCGGAACGGCTCGAGGCTGCCTGCCCCGACGGCATCGACATCTATATCGAGCTTGTCGGCGGTCCGGTCTTCGACGCCGTCTTGCCGCTCTTGAACCTCAACGCCCGCATCCCGGTGATCGGCACCATCGCCCATTACAATGCGACCGAGCTGCCCGAGGGCCCCGACCGCGTACCGCTCCTGATGCGCCAGATCCTCGTCAAGCGGCTAGTCTTGCATGGCATGATCGTCATGGACTATGCCGGGATGCAGGCGGATTTCGAACGTGAGGTCGGCGGCTGGATCCGGGACGGCCGGCTGGTCTACAGGGAAGACATCGTCGACGGTCTCGACAAGACCCCCGAGGCCTTCATCGGCCTCCTTGAGGGTAAGAATTTCGGCAAGCTCCTGGTCCGGGTCGGCCCCGATCCGGCGAGTTGACCCGGCGTCCAGATGCGACGGTTCGTTGGGATGTCGCTCATCCGAGCCTGGTCGA
>JBGSYN010000020.1:0-12548 GCA_041750975.1 Geminicoccaceae bacterium
GCGAGTGACCATCCTTCGCTATTCACCGGCTTCGAGACGGGATCTCGCGAGCATCTATGCGTACACATCTCGCACGTGGGGTGAATGGCAGGCGGATAGCTACCTCGACGATCTCAAAACGGGTTGCGAACGCATTGCCGACGGTTCGGCGAGTATCCGCCGACTGACATTTCGGAGCGATGCCGTGTTCAAGCTCAAACAGGGGTGGCATTTGACCATCTTCCGGCATCAAACGGACGCCTCGATTCTGATCATCCGCGTCCTGCACGAACGCATGGATATCGAAGCGCAGCTGGGCAGGTGATCGCCCGCCTGATCTTTCGCCCCTGAACTGCTGGTACAAGGATTACAATCGGAGCCTATGTGCGCTGCCTTTTGATGGCCGCATCTCCGGCAATCATCGTTTGCGCAAATGGCGGGCGGCGTCCAGAAGTTCGGGAGGATGCAAAGTAGAGGCGGGGTAGCTATGGAGCGGAGACGGTTGGGGCGGACGGGGCTGGAGGTTTCGCTGCTGACGTTCGGCTGCGGGGCTGTCGGCGGGCTGATGACCAAGGGCGAGGCGAACGATCAGGATAGGGCCGTCGCCTGGGCACGGGACAACGGCATCAATCACTTCGACACGGCACCGCTTTACGGCAACGGTGCTTCGGAGACCAATCTGGGCCGGGCTCTCGGCAAGGCCGGCGACGATGTCGTCGTCAGCACCAAGGTGAGGATCGGCGCCGAGGATCGCTCGAATCTCGACGCGACGATCCGGTCTTCGCTCGAGACCAGCCTCAGGCGATTGCGGCGCTGTCACGTCGATCTCTTCCAACTCCACAACCGGGTTGCGGCGACCGCATCCGGCGATGCCGTGACCGTGCGTGACGTCCTGGACACGATCCTCCCGGTCCTCGAGACATTGCGGGACGAGGGGAAAGTTCGATTTCTCGGCTTTACGGCCAATGGCGACACGGACGCACTCCATCAACTCGTCGCGTCGGGGAAGCTCGACACCGCCCAGGTGTTCTACAACGTGCTGACGCCATCCGCCGGAGAGATCGTGCCCAAGGGCTATCCGGGCCATGACTTCAGGCAGCTCCTGACCGCCGCCCATGGCAAGGGCGTCGGTGCGATCGTCGTTCGCGTCATGGCGGGCGGAGCGTTGACCGGGCGCGAAGAGCGCCACCCCGTCAGTGCCCAAATCGTTCAGCCGATTGGATCGGGCCCGGACTATGCGACCGACGTGGCGAGGGCAAGACGGCTCAGCCCGTTGATCGACGAAGGTCACGCCTCAAGTTTGCCGGAACTCGCGATCCGCTATGTCATCGCCAATGCCTCGCTGGCGACGACCGAAATCGGCATCGCGACGCTCGAAGAACTGCAGCAGGCAGCGGCCGCGATCGACAAAGGCCCCCTCTCGTCGAAGGCCCTCGCCCGGATCGACGAAATCCGCACCGGCTTCATCGGCGAGTCTCCATAAATAAGGAGGACGACAATCGGCTCTGTTCTGAAGCACGGGCTTCGGAGGCAGAGCGTTTGACAAAGGCGGCGATTTTCGGTCTCGGCTCGATGGGTTTCGCCATGGCGCAGAGCCTGCTGCGGGCCGGCCTCGGGGTATATGGCTTCGATGTCCGGGACGAGAGGCGGCGGAACGGTTCCGGGCCGAACGCGATGGCCTGTGGCGCCGCCGCGTTGACCGCACCGCCCGAGATCGGCGCATCGAGGTAGAGAAGACCCCGCTCGCCGAGCCGTCTTCACAGGGAACGGGCACGAGGACGATGCCGCTATCGCCAAGGTCTATGCCCGGAACGCGCGGCTGACATGGCCCGGATCTTGAGCCGGTCGGATTCAGGCACGCCGCCGTCTTCGGACCTCACAGGCGAGGCGGGCGAAGGGGTCGAGGCCGAGCTGGATCTGGATGTCGAGGAGATCGATGAAGACCCAGTTCTCACGCAAGTGGTCGCCTTCGCGGCGGTAGAAATCCATCACCCGCATCGTGATCGGCTTGCCGGTCGCGGGCAGCCCGAGCCAGTTGCCGCCCGCATGGGTCGCGCGCACGCTGGGCCAGCCGACCCAGCCGGCATAAGAACCCTCGCCGAAACTTGCCTCGTGATTGCCGCCGACCCGATCCGGAAAGGCTTCGAGGAACGGTATCTGATGATAGTCCTGGAAACCCTTGAGACCCCGCGTCGTACCGATGCCTGCAGGCCCGTACCACATCATCTTGGGGTGCCAGAAACGCGTCTGCTCCATGCTTTCGAGCGTCTTGCCGTCATAGGCGCGAAGTCCGGCCCCCATGGCGCGGGCAAGATCGATGGTTTTTTGGCCCTCGGCCGCCTCCTGGGCTGCGAGCAGGATGCCGTCATGGGTGGCGGGGCCCGGAAAATGGCCTTCCGCCCCAAGGCTCGGCGGCCACAACCGCAGATCTGCCTGACGGATCAGGTCCATGAGGTCGAACAGCATATAGCTCTCGCCGATCCGGCCATTCTCGATTGCGTGGAAACTGCCGAAACGCAGCGAGGCTACGCCCTGGGTCGGCGGCACACCGCGGAATGGTTCGACGAAGCTGCCCATGAACGTACCCATCGCGGAAAGCCAGTGCCGCTCCTTGAAGTCGCCCGCGAACAGCAGATCGATCCGGCATTCGACATCCGGCATCGCGTTCTTCAACGGCACGAAGAACCCGTCGGCGGCGGCTCGGGGGCCGGCCAAATCATTGATCGGCTGTGCGAAATGCCAGGGACCGTTCGGCAATGCCGATGCTTGGAGGAACTCTCCGATTTCGCCGGCCGGCCTATCCATCAATTCGCGCAGGAAGTCGAGAAAGTCTTGCTTGCCTTCGATCGGCATCGTCGTTCCCCCTTTTTCCTGCCCCAAGCAAAAACCTCTTGCATACGAATGCAAGAGCAATTTACGCTGATTGGTAATGCAGCGGAGACGAGGCTCATGGCGGGTGTCACCCTCGACCATGTCACGAAACGGTGGGGCAGCTTCTTCGGCGTTCGCGAGTTCAATCTCGAGATCGCCGACAAGGAATTCCTCGTTCTGCTCGGGCCTTCCGGTTGCGGCAAGACGACGACCATGCGGATGGTGGCGGGTCTCGAGGATCCGACCGATGGCGAGATCCGCATCGGCGAGCGGGTGGTCAACGATCTCGAGCCGAAGGACCGCGACGTCGCCATGGTGTTCCAGAGCTATGGCCTCTACCCCAACATGAACGTCTACGAGAACATCCGCTTTCCGCTGAAGGTGCGGAAGGTGCCGACCGCGCAGCATGACGAGCGGGTACGCCGGGCCGCCGAAACCGTCGAGCTCGGCCCCTTCCTGCACCGGCTGCCGCGCGAGCTTTCGGGCGGCCAGCGGCAGCGCGTGGCCTTGGCCCGTGCCCTGGTCCGCCAGCCGACGGTGTTCTTGATGGACGAGCCCTTGTCCAACCTCGATGCCAAACTTAGGGTCTCGACCCGGGCCCAGCTCAAGCATCTGCAGCACGATCTCGAAGTCACGACGATCTATGTGACCCACGACCAGATCGAGGCGATGACGCTCGCCGATCGCGTCGTCGTCATGAACCAGGGCGAGATCCAGCAGATCGGCACGCCGACCGATATCTACGACAATCCGGCCAACACCTTCGTTGCCGGCTTCATCGGCTCGCCCGCCATGAACCTGCTGGATGGCGAGCTTGATGACGGCGTTTTCACCGCCGCCGAGGTCCGGATCGAGGGCCTGCCACGCCTCGTTTCAGGACCCGTCACCCTGGGCTACCGTGCTGAGGATGCCCAGATCGCCGAGGCCGGCCAGGGCCAGATCAACGCGCCCATTTATTCGGTAGAGTTGCTCGGCGAAGCGACGATGATCACCGTGCGTGCCGCCGCCACCCTGACTTCCGTCAAGGCCGCCAAGGATTTTCGCGCCGAAATCGACGACGGTGTCGGCATCGCGATCGATCCCTCGATTTGTCATCTGTTCGATCATGCTAGCGGCGAACTGATTGCCGCCTGAGACACTCACAAGGGAGCCATCCGAATGCTGAAGAAATTATTGCTTGCGACCGCGATTACGACGATCGGAACAGGTGCTGCCTTGGGGGAATGCGCCTTCGAGAACGACGTCCAGATCAAGACGCTGACGGCGGGCTTCGAGGCCTGGAAGGCCGTGACGGACGCCATGGCCGAATGCGGCAACGTCCAGGCCGAACTCGATCAGGAATTCCGCACCAAGCAGCCGGCGGCCTTCGCCGCCAACCCTGCGCTCTACCAGATCGGCGGCGTTGCCAATGGCACGATCGTACCGCTCTTGAATGACGGCACGATCCGTCCGCTCAATGATCTGGTCGAGCAATACGGGCAGGACCTCGGTCCCAATCAGCTTATCACCATCGACGGCGATATCATGGCGATCGCGATGATGGTCAATGCCCAACACCTGATGTACCGCGAGGACATCCTGACCGAGCTCGGCATCGACGTGCCGACCACCTATGACGAGATGCTGGCCGCTGCGGCAACGATCCAGGAGGCGGGCGTCATCGAATATCCGCTGGGCGCTACCATGGCCACCGGCTGGAATCTCGGCGAGGACTTCGTCAATCTCTATCTGGGCTATGGCGGCGAGTTCACCGACGAGAACAAGATGCCGACCGTCAATAACGAGGCGGGGGTCAAAACGCTCGAGACCATGAAGGCCTTGACCGAATACATGGATCCGGAATTCCTGGTCTCGGATTCGACCTATCTGCAAAAGCAGTTCCAGCAGGGCGATGTTGCGATGGCCAATTTCTGGGCCTCGCGCACCGGTGCGATGGATGACGCGAACGAATCCTCGGTCGTGGGTAAGGTGAAGATGGCGGCGGCACCCGCCGCTGTCGAAGGCGGACCTCCGGCCACGACCATCTGGTGGGACGGCATGGTCATCGCCCGGAACATCAGCGACGAGCAGGCCGAGGCGGCGATGAAGCTGATTGCCGAGGGCCTCGACGAGGAAATGGTCAAGGCCAACAACAACGCAGCTGTCTGGCTGATCGACGGCTTCGAGGTAACACCTCTCGCCGAGGGTACCATCGCCAGTATGCAAGGCAGCGCACCCGCCTACCCCGCATCCACCGAAATGGGCCTGATGCATACGGCACTCGGCAACAATGTCGCTGATTTTCTAATTGGCTCGGAGACTGCCGAACAAACACTCGCCGATGTCGAGGCCGAATATCTGACCACGGCGCGCGAGGCCGGCCTGGTCAAGTAAGCGAACGTACGGGCTGGAGCGAATGAAGCGACGGACCTTCTTCATCTTCGTCGGACCGTCTCTGGCGCTGATGCTGTTCTTTATCGCCCTGCCCCTGATCAGCGTCTTCGTCCAGAGTTTCTATAACAGCGAAGGCGTCTTCGACGCGGCCACCGTCGAGGAATGCACGCCCGGCTTCCCCAATCCGATCTGCCGAAGCACGACCCGCATGCGGCCAATGCTCGACGAGAATGGCAATCCTTTGACCGAAAGCAGGTTCGTCGGCCTGCAAAACTACCAAACGTTGCTGCAACCGATGGCGGTCGCCGAGGCCTTTTCCGCGGCCGGCAGGGGGCTTGGCGGAATTCTCAACATCAGCTTCTATAAGGCACTCCGCTTTACGATCACCTTCACGCTGATAACCCTGCCGCTGGTGATCATTCTGGGTCTCGCCATCGCCGTCACGGTCAATAATGCGTCACGCGCCATTCGCGGACCCGTCATTTTCGTCTCGCTGCTGCCGTTCATCATCACGCCGGTGATCGGGGCGCTCTCGATCCGATGGCTGTTCATCGGCGACGGCATCATGACGAATTTTCTCGAATGGCTCTTGCAGCACAACGTCGCTATGTTCGCCCAGGGCTGGACCATCGAGATCCTGATGCTGTTCTTCCGGGTCTGGCATGTCGCACCCTTTGCCTTCGTCATCTTCTATGCGGCGCTGCAAACGGTGAACCAGGATGCGCTGGATGCTGCGGTCGTCGACGGCGCCTCCCGCTTCGAACGCTTTCGCTTTGTCATCATTCCGCATCTGATGCCGCTCATCATCTTCGTGTCGCTGATCCATCTGATGGACAGCTATCGCGTGTTCGAGGAGATCATCGGCTTTTCGAGCCAGGCGCATCGGATCTCCCTGCAATGGCTGACCTTCGATCTCCTGACGCCTGACGATGCCGGCAACCGGGCGATCTCGAGGGCTGCGGCATCCTCGATGCTGACGATGATCGGCATCGTCATTCTCTTGATCCCCCTCGTCATGCGCACCTGGCGCGATCACCGGCGGGCGTGAGGGTACGAAATGTCTACGGCACGGGCCTTGGAGCCCCCCTTCCCCATCAAGCTCGCCAACGGCGCCTTCATCGTCTTCTGGCTGGTATTGGCAGCTTTCTCGCTCTTCTGGGTGCTGGTGATGTCGTTCAAGCTGCCGGTCGATGCGCTCTCGAGCAACCCGCTCACGGTGATTTTCGGGCCGTCCACCCAGAACGATGTTGGCGGGCTCGGCCTGATCGATATAGCACTCGGCGTGGTCTTCTTCATTGCCGGCTACAAGCTGGTCGAGAGCCAGACCGGTAGGCTGGCCCGGATGTTAAGCCTGTTCGGCCAGATATGGCTCGGCTGGCTCCTCGCCGCGGCGGTCGTCCTGCTGGCCATTCTGGTCTTGGCTTCGGTCGTTCTGCCGGCGGTTGCGGGCGCGTTCGATTGGCTGTTGGGCGGGATGCCGGGCCTCGGCTGGCTGGTCGAACCCTTTATCGGTGCCACCGTGCAGCACTACGTCGCCGTCTGGTACGACAACGCATTCTATCGCAATTTCATCAACTCGATGATCGTCACCGGCGGGGTCGTGACGATCTCGCTGACCATCGGCACGCTGGCCGGATACGCCCTCGCCCGCACCGGCTCCAACCTCGCCTTCTGGCTCTTGATCACGGCCTTGATCTTTCGCGCACTGCCCCACTCGGTGCTGGTGACCGGCTATCTGCCGCCCTTCATCCAGAGCCGTGAAATCCTCATGCCGCTTTGGGAAAGTCCTTTCCTCGGGTGGTTCTTCAGGCTGTTTTCGTCGGAACCGCCGACGCTCTACGGCCAACCCCTCGCGGTGATTGCCGTTCTGGTGTCGATCAATCAGCCCTTTACGATCTGGATGCTGCGCTCGTTTTTCCAGAACATCCCGAGCGAGCTGGACGAGGCGGCACGGGTCGACGGCTGCTCGCACTTCGAGGCGTTCCGCCGGGTGATCATGCCGGTGATGTGGCCCGGCGTTATTACCACCGGGCTCTTCAGCTTTCTGCTCGCGTACAACGACTATCTGGTCTGCGCCCTTTTACTGGATGCGCAAAGTCAAACCATGGTGCCGGCGATTACCCAATACTTCAATCGAGAGACGACATCGAGCGACACACTCGAAGCGATTGCTGCAGCCGTCTCCATCACCGCCCCGTTATTCCTCCTGGTGATGGTGTTTCAGCGGCAGATCGTCTCCGGACTTACCGCGGGCGCAGTCAAGGGATAGGACAATGGCCAAGGGCGACAGACCGGAACAGGCACCGCTCACGCGGGACAATGACCTCTCGAAGACCGCGGAGACCGCGCGGGTTATCGAGAGCATGGTGGATGCCCTCAATGACCATGATATCGCCGGCATGGATCGTTTTTTCAGCGCCGATTTCCGCTGGATCGGCAATGCGGGGTGCGGCGTCAAGCATGGACTCAAGGCCTTTCAGGATGGCTGGCAACGCCCGTTCCAACATGCGTTCTCGGAGAAGACCGCGACCGACGAGGCCCGCATTGTCCAGGGCGAGTGGATGGCGTCCTTCGGCGCGCAGCGCGCGAAGCACAGCGGCACCTTCATGGGAATTCCCGCCACCGGCCAGGAGGTGGAAATCCGTTACATGGATTTCTGGAAGGTCAAGGACGGCAAGATCGTCGACAATCGGGTGATGATCGACTTCCCCCATGTCATGCGGCAACTCGGTATCGATCCGTTCAACGGGCAGGCCTGGGACGATTTCGGCGAAGGCTGGGAACTGCCGAACTGAATGACCTCAGTCCGATCCCGGCAAACAAATTTTAGGGTTAGCAAACCAAAGGAGGCCAATAATGAACCAATTCCGCACCACCATGCTTGCAAGCGTCCTGGCAACGGGAATGGCCGGCACTGTCTGGGCGCAGGACCTGCCTTATGGGCTCAAGCCGGGTAAGCCCTACGAAGGCACGGAGCTGAACGTGATGGCGGTGGTCACGCCCCAATTCACAGGGCTCGCGCTGCGCGACAACGAATTCGAGGAAATGACGGGGATCATCGTCAACTGGACCGAGATCCCGTTCGTCGGCTTGCAGGAAAAGGTGTCATCGGTCGGTGTCGCCGCTGACGGCAGCTTCGACGTCGTCAATTATCTCGACACGTGGGGTCCCCCCAACGCCCATTGGTTCGTTCCCCTGGACGAGCTTCTGGCGCGCGACGGCATTTCGATGGAGCGCTATCCGCCGGCCTTCGCCAAATCGGCGATGTATGAAGACACGGTGATCGGCTTCCCGCTGCGGGCCCACGCCCAGCTCTTCTTCTATCGGGCTGATATCTTCGAGGAACTGGGACTCGAGCCGCCCGAGACCTGGGACGACGTGATCGCCGCCGGCAAGGCCATTCGCGAGAGCGGCAAGGAGATCGACCCGCTCGCCCTCTACTTCCACAATGACGGCAATCGGCAGAACCTCTTTGTCTGGCTCGATTTCCTCTGGGCCGCCGGTGCGGATGTTTTCGATGAGAGCTTCAAGCCGGTCTGGAACAGCCCCGAAGGCATTCAGGCGACCAAGGACTATATCGGCTTGCACACCGAGCACAAGATCACCCATCCGGGCTCGATTCAGTTCGTCGAGCAGGACGCCCGGATCAGCTTCCAGCAAGGCAATGCGGCGATGATTCCGGTCTGGTGGTGGGCCTATTCGCCCATGACCAATCCCGAGCAGTCGGTGTTGACGGAAGATCAGGTGGCGTTCACCGCCATGCCTTCCTACCAAGGCAATACGGTCTCCTATGCGATCTCGATGCCCTACTCGATCAGTCAATATTCGGAGAACCAGGAAGCCGCCTGGGAGTTCATGAAGTGGCTTTCCAATCCCGATCTCGAAAAGCGCAACGCTATCGAGCGCGAGGTCCAGGGTACGCCGATCGTCAACAATGTCGTGGCGCATATCGAAAATCTGGAAGATCCCGAGGTCAATGCCGCCAACGACGATATTCAGTTGGCAGCCTGGGAAAGCCTGCAGAACTCGGATATCATGCCGCAAATCCCCGAATGGCCGGAAATCGGCGACCTGCTGTCGGCGGCGATCACCGAAGCTGCCGCCGGCGGCGACGTCGAGCAGTTGATGAACGACGCCGCGGAGCGTGCGGACAGCATTCTCCGCCGGGCCGGCTATTACTGATCGTTAGTTCTTCTGGTGAGTGACCGCTGGCTCAAATACTGGCTTGTCCTGCCGGCCGTGGTTGTCGTTCTGGCAACCGCGGTCTGGCCGCTCGTCTATTCCGCGATATTGAGTCTGCGCACCTGGAAGCTTTCGCGATCGAACATCCCTGGACCCTTCATCGGCTTCGAGAACTATGGCTGGGCACTGTTCGAGGATCCCAATTTTCTCAATGCGGTCTGGGTGACGAGCGTCTTCACGTTTTTCACCGTAGCACTGACGATCCTATTCGCCCTCGGGGTTGCGGTTCTGTTGGCCCCCGGCGGCCGCCTGCGGCTGACGGTGCGGACCCTGCTCATCCTGCCCTTCGCCATGAGCCCCGCCCTTATCGGGGTTTCATGGCGGTTCATGTTCAATCCGGATTTCGGGTTGTTCCAGGCATTCTTCGGGGCAATCTTTCCGCCGCTTGCCGATGTCCAGTGGCTGGCCGATCCCAATCTCGCCATGGTCGTCGTCATCATGGCCGATGTCTGGGGCTGGACCCCCTTCATCACCCTCATGTTCATCGGCGGCCTCGCTTCGGTCTCCAACGAGACGATCGAGGCGGCCCATCTCGACGGCGCCGGTTCCTGGTCGGCCTTCCTTCATGTCGTGCTGCCGCAGATGCGCCTGGTGATCGGCGTCGCCGTCGTCCTGAAGGCGATCTTCTCGCTGAAGACCTTCGACACGGTCTACATGCTGACCAATGGCGGGCCTGGCACGGCGACGCAAACACTCGCCCACTACGTCTATTTCAGCGGCTTCAAATATTACGATATGGGCTATGCCTCGTCCGTCGCCTGGCTGATGGTCCTGCCGATGCTGGTGCTGACCTGGCTCTATACCCGTTTCGTCTTCCGCCGGCCGGACGCTGTTTGATGGTGCGCGCGCATGCCGTCAGAAACGAGGCGATCCAGATCGTCCTGATCCTGTTCGTCCTGGCGGTGATGATGGTCCCCATCTTCTGGATGGCGTCTGCGGCCTTCAAGGAAGTGGTCGACGTCTTCCAGCTCAAATTGTGGTTCGATCCGACCTTCAGGAATTTCGTCGAGATCACGAAACCGCCCTATCTGATCCAGGAGAAATTCCTGAACTCGACGATCATCGCCGGTGCCACCGTGGCCGTGGCGATCCCGCTCTCGACCCTTGCCGCCTACGGCTTTTCCAGGTTCCGCCTGACCGGCGAGAAGGTCATGTTCGTCACCATCCTCGCGACCCAATTCCTGCCGGCCGTCGTCATCGTCCTGCCCTTCTTCATCCTTTTTCGCGACCTGGGTCTGCTCGATACGAGGCTGGGCCTGATCATCATCGATCTGGCTCTGGTGATGCCGTTCGGCATCTGGATGATCAAGGGCTTCATCGACGGCATTCCGCTCGAGATCGAGGAGGCCGCCCTGATCGACGGCGCCACCCGGCTGCAGATCATCGGCCGCGTCATCCTCCCTCTGGCGGCCCCGGGGATCATCACGGCGGCCATCTTCTGCTTCATCATCGCCTGGAACGAATTCCTGTTCGCTCTGATTCTGACCACGAACAAGGCCGTCACGCTGCCGGTCGGCCTCGCCCTCTTCAAGGCCGAGGAAGGCGAGCTCTGGCATTACATTGCGGCGGCCGGAATCATCATCATGGTACCGATGTGGGTCCTGGCCTTGCTCATCCAAAAACACTTCGTCAAGGGCCTCACCATGGGGGCCGTCAAGTGATTCCATTCCGCTCAAATTGGAGGTTTTGATGGCGAGACGTCTGAAATCAGGTCTCGACGACAGCGCCCGGCAGGACATCGACACCAAGGTGCGCTCCATCGTCGAGCAAGCCTTGGCCGAGATCGATGCGCGCGGCGATGCGGCGGTGCGTGAGATGTCGATCAAGTTCGATGGCTGGGAGCGTGAGGATTTTCGCCTGCGGCCAGACGAGATCGAAGCCTGCCTTGCCAAACTCACGCCGCAACAGCTCGACGATATCGCCTTCGCGCAGAAGCAAGTCGGCAACTTTGCCCGGGTCCAGAAAGAGGCCCTCAAGGATGTCGAGGTCGAAACCCTGCCGGGCGTCATTCTCGGCCACAAGAATATCCCGGTGAACTCGGTCGGCTGCTATGTGCCGGGCGGCAAATATCCGCTCCTCGCCTCAGCCCATATGTCGGTGGTCACAGCGAAGGTCGCGGGCGTGAAAAGGATCGCCACCTGTGCTCCCCCCTTTCAAGGCCAGCCGGCGCCGGCGATCGTCGCGGCACAGCATCTGGCTGGTGCTGACGAGATCTACGTGCTGGGCGGGATCCAGGCGGTCGGCGCCATGGCGCTCGGGACGGAATCCATCACCGCCGTCGACATGCTGGTGGGACCCGGCAATGCCTTCGTCGCCGAGGCCAAGCGGCAGCTCTACGGCCGCGTCGGCATCGATCTCTTCGCCGGGCCGACCGAAACGCTGGTGATCGCCGACGAGACCGTCGATGCCGAGATCTGCGCAGTCGATCTCCTGGGCCAGGCCGAACATGGGCCCAACTCGCCGGCGATCCTCTTGACCGTCTCCCAAAGGCTGGCGGAGGCGACGATGAGCGAGGTCGAACGGTTGTTGGCGCACATGCCCACGGGCAAGGTCGCGGGCGAGGCCTGGCGGGACTACGGTCAGGTGATCGTTGCCGATGACTATGACGAGATGCTGCGGATCGCCGATGAGATCGCGTCCGAACACGTCCAGGTCATGACGGACCGCGACGATTGGTTTCTCGCCAACATGACCAATTACGGTGCGTTGTTCCTCGGGCCGCGCACCAATGTCGCTTATGGCGACAAGGTCATCGGCACCAATCATACCCTGCCGACATTGAAGGCGGCGCGCTATACGGGCGGGCTCTGGGTCGGCAAGTTCCTCAAGACCTGCACTTATCAGAAGGTGCTGACCGATCGGGCCTCGAGCGAGATCGGCGCCTATTGCTCGAGACTATGCGCGCTGGAAGGCTTCGCCGGTCATGGCGAGCAGGCCAATCTTCGCCTGCGCCGCTATGGCGGCCGCAATATCCCGGCCTATGCCGCAGCAGACGCCGCATGAAACTGCCGCAGACCCCTAGCTTCCGCCTCGACGGGCGGCGGGCGCTGGTCACGGGCGCCGGGCGCGGCCTCGGTCTTGCG
>JBGSYN010000021.1:0-15596 GCA_041750975.1 Geminicoccaceae bacterium
GCCGCTCTCGTTGCGTTTGCGGCGAACTCGCTCTTGTGCCGGCTGGCCCTGGGGCTGGGACTCATCGATGCGGCCAGCTTCACGACGATACGCGTTGTTTCGGGTGCTATGGCACTGGGCTTGATCGTGTTGCTGACGGGCCACGCACGGCGTGACGCCGCGGTCGATTGGCGTAGCGGGTTGATGCTGTTCGCCTACATGGCCTGTTTCTCCTTCGCCTACAGATCGCTAAGTGCGGGGACCGGGGCGCTGGTGCTGTTCGGCACTGTGCAACTGACGATGTTTGCCGTGGCCTTGCAGCGAGGCGAGACGTTTCCGCCGCTCTCCTGGGCCGGTCTCGCCATCGCCGCAGCGGGATTGATCTATCTGGTGCTGCCGGGAGTGACGGCACCGGACTTACCTGGCGCCCTGTTGATGGCGGGAGCCGGGATCGCCTGGGGCTGCTATTCGCTCCTCGGCCGGAGCGCTGTCGATCCGCTGGCGGCCTCGATGCGCAATTTTCTCTTGTGCGTGCCTCTGGTGCTTATCGTGAGCCTGGTTTTCTGGCCCGAACATCAGGCGACGGCGGCGGGTGTGCTCCTCGCAATGGTCTCGGGGGCGATTGCGTCGGGCTGCGGCTATGTCGTCTGGTATGCTGCCCTGCCCGGGCTCTCGGCGACGCGGGCCGCGACCGTGCAACTGGCTGTTCCGGTGATCGCCGCACTTGGTGGCGTCGCCCTATTGGCAGAACCCTTAACGTCGCGTTTGATTCTCGCCTCGATCGCAACCCTGGGTGGCGTCGCCCTGGCGCTTCTTCAGCGCTCCACCCAACCGATTCGGTAGGCTTTAACGATTGTAAGCGCGCGGATGAATTTCCGCCAATTGCCGCGCTTTCTCCAGGGCCTTCTCCCAACCTCCGTGAAGATCGGGCTCGATCCTCTCGCCGTGGAGGGGAATGCATTTCGTCACCCGATCGGAGGCACACAAGTAATCCGTCGTGATGCGCAGGGATTTGCCACCCCCGAAATCCCGGACCAGTTGCATACTGGCCTTGCCGTAAGTCGGCTCCATGCCGACGACGATCGCATGCGGCAAGGCTCGAATGAAGAGTTCGGCTGCCGAGGCTGTCCACTTGCTGACATAAACGACAATATCCATCGTGGCGTAGGGACCGCGCTTGCTGGTACCGCAGCCATCGGGTTTCGGGTCGAAGGGCCGGTTGGTTTCGATCGAATTATCGGCGACCTGGCGCACGAGGATCGGGGACTGATCGCGCACGAAGAGACAAATAAGTTCGATCGCCTCTTCGATCCAGCCGCCGGGATTTCGCGAGAAATCGAAGAGCACGACTTGCGGCTGATTGGCTCCGAGCTCCGCTGCAACGACTCGATCCAGCTCACTATTTTCGAAGTCGGGCACCTCGAATATCGAGAAGCCGTCGTGGTGATCGACAGCGATGGGGCGCGGATCCGCGGGAGCGTCCTGCCTTATCCCCGAGTGGGGATCAAGGCCGCACTCTTCCCTAAGTTTCGCGTCGCCGCTCATCGCGAGTTCGAACTCGTTTTGCGAGCATGTGAACTCTCCGATAAACCGGCTTCTGGCCCAGGCCAATATTTCCGTGGAGTCTTCAATCCGCTGCTCTTCACCAGAGCTGAATAGATTTCCTCCTTCAATTACCAAGGGTACAAGACATAGCAGAACAAGTACGGCGATGCCCAGACGCATGATGTTTCCTCATGCCGTGTCCTCATAGTGAACCATGACCGGAGAAATACTGATTTTGCAATAGTTATTACTATGGCGGCATATCCTATATTTGACGCTAGCATCGGGTCGGTGGCAGTTCCACGTTGCCGCCTTAATTGACGCTCATTTTCGGTTGAAGGAGGGACTGGTGACGAACCGGTCGGTCGTCACCGCCTACTCAAGCGGCGATGGCCTGGTCTCGGCCGCCTTGCTTGGCGCTGTAGAGGGCGCGGTCGGCGCGGCGCATCAAGGCTTCGACATTCGTATCGGCCTTGCCAAGCGTGGCGATGCCGAGGCTCGCGGTAAAGGCAAGGCGTGCCTCGCCATAGTCGAGGGCGATATTGGGAAACACCATATTGAGACGCTTGCCGAGCGTGAAGGCGGCGCGACGGCCGGTGTGGGGCAGCAGGATCGCGAATTCCTCGCCGCCGATACGGCCGAGCAGATCGCTCTGGCGGATCAAAGGTCGGCATGCTTCGCACAGCGCCTGCAGCACCCGATCGCCGGCTTCGTGGCCAAAACGGTCATTAATTCGCTTGAAATGATCGATATCGATGATGATCAGGCTGAGGGGCATGCGGTAGCGCGCTGCCTGGGCGAACTGAAAATGCGCGACCGAGGTGAAATGCCGGCGATTGGCAATGCCTGTCAGTTCGTCGGTGAGGGCAAGCTGCTCGAGTTGTTTTCGGGCTGCCAGGAGCGCCTGTTCGGCTGCGACCCGCTCCGAGATGTCGCGAATGATGCCAAGATAGCCGATTACTGCGGCGTCGCTGCTACGAAGCGCACCGAGGACGGTTTCGCCTGGAAACGACGTCCCGTCCTTGCGGCAATAATCGATGGTGTAGGCGCCACGTTCACCGAGAGGCTCGAGCTTCAGACGCAGGCGGCCCTGGCGCTTGAACTCAGCTTTGTCCGCGAACAGCATCACGGTCTTTTTGCCGAGCAGTTCTTCAGGGCGATAGCCGAATACCCGCTCGACGGCCGGGTTGGCGCAAACGACGCGACGGCGGGTATCGCAGATCAGCACCGCGTCGGAGAGCTCGTCGAAAATAGTCTCGACAGCGATCGATTGGGGCCACCGGACGCTGACCATGGCTAAGCATCATCCCGAAAGATTGCCGGAACCCACCCATCCCCTTTTTAGTGAACTACGGACGTTTCGCAATGAGCGAAAATTCCACCGTGCGGAGTTAATACCATACCAGAACGCTATAATCGAGGTAAGATTTCCATATCGGAAGTTGGGTGCCTAGTTTTCAATCGTACCGCCCCCAAGGGCGGGCGAACCGCATCCTCTATTCTGTCAGGCAGCGATGGTCCGGTCTCGGCCGCCTTGCTTGGCGCTGTAGAGGGCGCGGTCGGCGCGGCGTAACAGGACGCCGAAATCGCCATCGGCCATATTCAACGTAGCAATGCCGAGGCTTGCGGTGAAGGTCAGGGAAGCCTCGCCATAGCCAATCGTGATGTCGCGGAAGAGCGCGTTCAGCCTACGGCCGAGGCTGAGAGCGGCACGCTGGTCGACATTCGGCAAGACCAGGCCGAATTCCTCGCCGCCGATCCTGCCGAGCAGGTCGTCCTTGCGGATCATCGGCCGGCAGGCCTCGCATAGCGCCTTGAGCACACGATCGCCGGCTTCGTGACCATAGCTGTCGTTGATCTGCTTGAAATGATCGATATCGATGACGATCAGGGACAGGGGCTGAAAATAGCGCGTCGCCTGCGCAAACCGGTAGTGGGCAACGGACATGAAATGGCGTCGATTGGCGATCCCGGTAAGCTCGTCGGTGAGGGCCAATTGCTCGAGCTTGCGCTGGGCCGCCTGAAGATTCCGCTCGGCTTCCACACGTGCCGAGACATCGCGGATGATGCTGAGAAAACCGATGGTGACGCCGCCGCTATCGCGGATCGGGCCGCCTATGGTCTCGCCCGGAAAGATCGAACCATCCTTGCGCCGATAATCGGTCATATGGATCGAGGGGTTGTCGCAGTTCTTCAGATTGTAACGGAGGCGGCCCTGTCGCAGGAATTCGACCTTCGTCTCGTAGAGGATTGCCGATTTTTGACCGATCAGTTCATTGGGCTCGTAGCCGAAGACTTTTCGGGCTGAGGGATTGACACGCACGATAGTGCGAGTGGCGTCCGTGAAGACGATGACGTCAGGCAATTCATCGAAGATCGATTCGCAAAGCACGCCTTCGGCGGACAGCATTACGGGCATCTGACGTCACCTTTCCGATAGGTTGCTAAAGCCCAACCGAGGTCGCGTTGATTGCTGGCGTTATAGACGCTTCCCGGACCACGGACATTCCCAATTTTCAAATTAAAGTTCAACTATGGGATTTGTCACATCGCGTAACGCACGTGCTTTGGTTGGGCTCGACCATCGGGTCACACGTTTTCACGGCCCCGGATCGAACTTCGCCTGTCAGCCGCTGTAATACATCTCGAACTCGAGCGGATGGGGCATGGTCGCAAGGCGAGCCAGTTCCTCGCGGCGGAGGCCGATATAGCTCTCGATCATGTCCGGCGTCATCACATCGCCCTCCAACAGAAAGTCATTGTCCTTTTCGAGGGCGGCCAACGCCTCTTCGAGATTGCGGGCGCAATTCGGCAGATCGGCGATGTCTTCGGGCATGATATCGTAGAGGTTGCGGTCCATCGCATCGCCGGGATCGAGTTTCCTCGCGACACCGTCGAGACCGGCCATAAGCAGAGCGGTATAGGCCAGATAGGGATTGGCCGCGGCATCGGGGAAGCGGGTTTCGATCCGCTTGTGACGCGGGTGGGCGGCGTAAGGGATGCGGATCGCGGCCGAACGGTTATGGGCGCCATAGGATAGCACCACGGGCTCGTCCTGCCCCGCCATCAGCCGTCGATAGCTGTTCGTGGTGGGATTGGTGAGCGCGTTCAGGGCCTTGGCGTGGGTGATGATGCCGGCAATGAAGCTGGTGCAGGTCGGGCTCAGATCGGCATAGCCGTTGCCGGCGAAATGAAAGGTGTCGCCGCTCTTCAGGCTCATATGGATGCGCAGGCTGTTGCCTCGCTGATTGACCAGCGGCTTGGGCATGAAGGTGGCGGACTTGCCGTAGGACGCGGCCACCTGCTGGACCGCATATTTGAGGGTCTGCAACCGATCGGCGCTCTCGGTCAGCGGCGCCGGCGAGAAGGTGATACGGCCCTGATTGGGTCCGAGTCCGTGTTCGTGGCGCAGGCGCTCGAAGCCCAGATGCCGCAAAATTGTGGTCATCTCCGAGCGGATATCGGCGAAATGGTCGGCCGGCGACTGGATCATGTAGGCGGCGCGATTGGGCGGTCTGTGGCCTGGATTGCCACTTCGGAAGGTCTCGCCGCCTTCGACATGATGCTCATGCGCACTCACGATCGAGGCGACTTTGGTCGGGCCGATCTCGACCCGGACATCGTCGAACAGATAGAAATGCACTTCGACGCCGATCAGGAGGGTCTCGGCCACACCTTTGGCCTGGAGGTAGCTCTCGGCGCGGGTGGCAATCGAGCGGGGATCCCGCTCATAGCTGAAGCCGGTAGCGGGCTCGGAGCTATTGCAGGTCAGCGTCAAGGTCGGCTGTGCGGCGAAGGGATCGGCAAAGCAGGTCTCGAGGTCGGGCTCGAGCAGGAGATCCGCCATGGTGATGTCGCGCCAGCCGGGAAGTGCCGAGCCGTCGATCAGGATGCCGTGTTCGAGAATCTCCCGATCGACGCCGGAAGCTTCGAGGGTGACATGACGCAGCCGGCCGAGGAGATCGGTCATGCGGAGATCGACGAGCTTGATCTCCTCGGCGTCGATCTGGGCGAGTATGTCCGAAGGTTGCGCCATAAGCCTCTCGATTTCAACCTGCTGGGTCTGATGAATCAGGCAGGCTTTATCGATGAGTGCGGCCGAATGTGCAACGGCGTCGAGTGCCCCTTTAGACGTATCCCAGCACGGTGGCGCCATGGTCCGCGGCGCCGACATGGCTGCGGAACGCTGCGAACAGCTCCCGGCCGAGACCCCGATGGTAGTGAGACAGGTCGGCCGTGGCCGGCGTGCGCGCGGCGAGTTCGGCGGCATCGACGAGGAGTTCGAGGGTGCCGGCAACGGCGTCGAGGCGGATCATGTCGCCTTCCCGAACCCTTGAGATGGGCCCCTGGTCCTCGGCTTCGGGCGTCACATGGATGGCCGCAGGCACCTTCCCCGAGGCGCCGGACATCCGGCCATCGGTAACGAGCGCCACTTTGAAGCCCTTGTCCTGGAGGACGCCCAAGGCCGGGGTGAGCTTGTGAAGTTCGGGCATGCCGTTGGCCTTGGGTCCCTGAAAGCGGACCACGGCGACGAAGTTCTGCTCGAGTTCACCGCGCTTGTAGGCTTCGAGCAGTTCGTTCTGGTCGCCGAAGACACGGGCCGGCGCCTCGATAATGTGACGCTCCGGCTTGACCGCCGAGATCTTGATCACAGCCTTGCCGAGATTGCCGGAAAGCAATTTCAAGCCGCCGGTGGCGCTGAATGGCTTCTGCGCCGGACTCAGGATGTGCGGATCGCCGCTTTCGGTTGCGGCTGGCCGCCACTCGATGGCCTCACCGCGGCCGTTGGCCGTCACGAAGGGTTCGCTGCGGTAACGCTCGAGACCGCCCTCGCCCATCACGGTGCGGACATCGGTGTGCAACAAGCCCTCATCCATCAGCTGGCTCATCAGATAGCCCATGCCGCCGGCGGCATGGAAATGGTTCACGTCCGCAAGGCCATTGGGATAGATCCGAGCGATCAAGGGCACGACCTCGGAAAGGTCGGCGAAATCATCCCAGCTGAGCTGCAGTCCGGCGGCCCGTAACATGGCGATGAGGTGAAGCGTGTGATTGGTCGATCCGCCCGTCGCATGGAGCCCGACAATGCCGTTGACCGCGGCGCGCTCGTCGATGACTTCGCCGATCGGCGTGTAGTCATTCCCCATTGCGGTAATCTCGGTGACGCGCCTTGCGGCATATCGGGTGAGTTCGTCCCGCAGCGTCGTATTGGGGTTGACGAAGGAGGCGCCGGGCAGGTGAAGGCCCATGATCTCCATTAGCATCTGATTCGAGTTGGCGGTGCCGTAAAAGGTGCAGGTTCCGGGGCCGTGGTAGGATTTGCTCTCCGAATCCAATAGGGCGTCGCGACCGACCTTGCCCTCGGCGTAAAGCTGGCGGATCTTGGCCTTTTCATCGTTGGGCAGGCCCGAGGTCATCGGACCCGCCGGCACGAAGATGGCAGGAATATGGCCGAAGCTGAGGGCTGCCGTGACCAGGCCCGGCACAATCTTGTCGCAAACCCCCAGATAGAGCGCGCCATCGAACATATCGTGGCTGAGGGCGATCGCCGTGGCCATGGCGATCACGTCACGGCTGAACAGGGAAAGCTCCATGCCGGCCTGACCTTGGGTGACTCCGTCGCACATCGCCGGAACACCGCCCGCGAACTGCGCCACGCCACCGGCCTCCCGGACCGCCGCCTTGATGATCGCCGGGAAACGCTCGAGCGGCTGATGTGCGCTGAGCATGTCGTTGTAGGCGGAGACGATGGCGATATTGGCCTTCACCTCGCCCACAAGATCGGCCTTGTCCTCAGCACCGCAGGCGGCGAAACCGTGGGCCAGATTGCTGCAGGAAAGGCTCATCCGGTTGGGGCCGCGCCGGCCAGCCTCGCGGATCATATCGAGATAGCGGCTGCGGCTCTCATGGGAGCGCTTGGCGATGCGTTCGGTGACCTCGCCGAGACGGGCGTTCAGTTGCGACATTGTTCGCTCCCTTGGAAATTGGGCTAGCAGCAGGTGTTCAGACCACTTCCTCAAGCCAGCTTCGATTGTCACGGGCCATCAATGCCGTGGCCGCCGCCGGACCCCAGCTGCCGGCGGGGTAGGGCTTGGGCGCGGTACCCAGGGCATCCCAGGCCTTCAGGATCGGATCGATCCAGGTCCAGGCGGCCGAGACTTCGTCCTTGCGCATGAACAGGGTCGGGTTGCCGCGAACGACATCCATCAACAGCCGCTCATAAGCGTCGGGATAACGGACAACGAACGTGTCGGCATAGGACAGGTTCAAAGGCACGTTTTTCAGACGCAGACCGCCGGGACCGGGCTCCTTGGTCATCATATAGAGCTTGACCCCCTCGTCCGGCTGGAGCCGGAGGAGCAGCCGGTTCGGCACGATCTGGCTGGTCGCCTCGTTGAAGATGGAATGCGGCACGGCGCGGAACTGGATGACGATATCCGACTGGTGCACGGCGAGGCGCTTGCCCGTGCGCAGGTAGAAGGGCACGCCCGCCCAGCGCCAGTTGTCGATCTCGGCCTTGACGACGCAATAGGTCTCGGTATCGCTGCGGCCGCCGGTCCCGAGTTCGTCGAGATAGCCCTTGACCGGTTCGCCATGGACGGCACCAGCGGTATATTGGCCCCGCACGGTGTGGGTGTTGATATTGAACTCGGTAATCGGCCGGAGCGAGCGCAGCACCTTGAGCTTTTCGTCGCGAACGGCACTGGCGTCGAGTGCTGCCGGCGGTTCCATGGCAACCAGGCACAAAAGCTGGAGGATATGGTTCTGCACCATGTCGCGCAGCGCCCCCGAGCGGTCGTAATAGCCGCCTCGGTCGCCGACCCCGATATCCTCGGCCACGGTGATCTGGACATGTTCGATCGCCTGGCTGTTCCATAAGGGCTCGAACAGGATATTGGCGAAACGGAGGCTCAAGAGGTTCTGGACGGTTTCCTTGCCGAGATAGTGATCGATCCGATAGATCTGATCCTCGCGCAACACCTCGCCGATCTCGCGGTTGATCGCTTCGGCCGAGGCGAGGTCGTGACCGACCGGCTTCTCGATCACCACGCGGGAATTCCCCGTCAGCAGCTCGTTGCGCGCGATCTTCTGCGCGACCGGCCCGAACAGGCTCGGTCCCGTCGCCAGATAGAATACACGGACACGGTCATCGTGACCGTTCAGACGGGCGTGCAGGGGGGACCAGTCATCGTCCTGCATGGCGTCGAGGCGGACGAAATGCAGCCGCTGCAAAAAGCGCTCGAGCAGCATCGGTTCGACATCGTCCGCAACATACCGGTGCAGGGCTTCCAGCACCTTCGAGCGATAGGTCTCGTCATCGAGGTCGCTTCGGGCAATGCCGATGATGCGGCTGTCATCGGTCAGCTGGCCGTCGCAACAGCGGCGATACAGCCCGGGCAAAAGCTTTCGCATGGCGAGATCGCCGGTACCGCCGAACACGACCAGATCGAACGCATCGACCGGGATGAATTGCGCTGTCACATTGTTTCCCTCTTGACCTGAACCTTATCTATCAGGCTGCCCCCCGCACTTGAAGGGGCGTCGCGACGACGTGCGGGAAATCGGCTCCGGCAGTCGGCTGGAGAGTGTGCAGGATTTTTGCTCAGAGCATGAGCAATTCAATGTTCCGATTGCGCTCTTGCCACGGTTCGCGAAGGCTTGCGCAGCTGGAGCTCGCGTTAACCAGGTTTCTCGCCAACGGCTAAGGATACGACAAAATCGATCACAAATGGGGATTGCGGGCGCGGTAGCGTTCGACCAGGCGGGCATTGTGGGTTTTGGCGTCGGGCATATTGGCGCTGATGTAGATCGGCGCTGCATCGAGATTGCGCACCTGGCCCAGAGCTTCGGCAAAAATGGCGTTCAGGATGAAAGCGCCGAGGGTCGTCGAGCCCGCCCCCATCGCACGGCCCTCCGACACGGGAACGAGCGCATCGCCCGGCGGCAAGTGATTGTCGATGACGATGTCTGCATTATCGGCGATGGTCGCTGCATTCGGCGCCTTTCGCGTTTCGGCATAGTCGCGCGACAGCACCGCGATGGTACGAGCGCCGCGCATGCGGGCATAAGATTCCGCTTCGATCGGCACGGCGTTGATGCCGCTATTGGAAAACACGATCACCACATCGTTGCCGCCGATCGCGTAGCGGGAAAGGATGACCTGGGCGAGGCCGCTTTGCCGCTCGAGACCGGTGCTGGTGGCAGCCCCCTCGTGAAGCATCAGGCTTGATGCCAGGATCGGGCAGACACAGGCGAGCCCGCCTGCGCGATAGTGCCCCTCCTCCGCCAGCATGTGCGAATGGCCGGTGCCGAAGACGTAGATCATGCCGTCATCGTCGATGACCTCGGCACAGATCCGGCCGGCCCCGCGAATAGCGTCGAGTTCGTCCGTCACCACATTTGCGAGCAGTTCCGAGATCCGCTGCATGTACGCAAAAGCGTTGATTTTCCTTTCCGTCACGCCGTTCTCCAGTGACGTCGCATCCTCTCCCGGACCCTGTTAAACCGGGTCGTCGCAACTTCCTATGCCGCAAGTTTCTCCGGATCGAGATGAGCTTCAAAGCGTCGCGGAATAACAAGTGAACAGGCCGTCTCTATATCCGCCCACCGATTGATCGCAACCGCAGCCAAGAGTCCGGCGGAGCGGCAGCGTGCACGCTTGATATCTCACCGATTCTGACGAGCGAAAATCACGAATGGATGCCCGGGGGATCGGGTACCCATCGGCGTCGATCGGGCGCCGAGCAAACGGCTGCTCAAGGTGCGGTCAGGCAGCGGCCTTCAAGCTCTCCTCCGTCACCAGACGATCCTCATCCAGGGAACGCTTGGGCCGGACGTTCTTCTCCTGCAGGGCCCCGTGATAGGCCTTGACCGCCTCCTCGGGCTTGAGATTTCGGGCCACGACCTCGCGCATGAAGCGGACGATGTCGATCGGCGATTCGGCGAGATGGATCTTGCGACCGAAAAGCGCCACGCGCGCTCCATATCGTTCGGCCTGGCTCAACAACTCGAACGTGTCGCGCGCGGTGCCGGCCGAGCCGCCCAGAATGCCGACAATCAGGTGGCCCGGATCATAGGCGGCAAGCTCTTCCATGGCGGCGGCACCATTATATTGCAGCTTGAGGAACCTGGGGAAGTCGTCTTCCATCACGCCTGCGAGCGTGCGGACGACATTGTCGTTGATGTATGAGCCGATATCGGCATTGCCGGCGAGATCGATATCAAAGGCCGGATTGAAGACCTCCAGAAAATGGCGCATGCCATACTCGCTGGCCTCTTGCCGGAAGGCGCTATAGGCTTCGGCATTGAGGGTATCGATATCGCGCTGGTTGGAGAATGTTATCGAATAGAGCCCGAGATCGGTGTGGACGCGGGCCTGATCGATCCGCGCCGTCCGATGGTGTCGTGACGGCGCCTCGCGGTAGCGGCCGCCACGCGCCGACCAGATGTCGGTCGTGTCATTGAGGCGGATCGCGGGCGTCACCTCGCTCCCTTCAAAAAGACCCTCCTTGGCCAGGCGTTCACCCGTCGACGCCGACATCAGCATGATATCGACCAGTCCTGACCGGGTCATCTCGCGGATCGCCTCGAGGTGCGTCGCCCTCGACATAAATCGTCCCGGAATTTCCGGATCAGGCACCGGTGCCGCACGTCCGAAGCCGATATCGCCGTCCTTGGCATCGGCAATAATGAAGTTATCGGGCGTGTATCGACCCGATCGAATTTCGGCCAGCTTGCGATCGAGAGCTCGCATCGTCGGTCCTTTGGTTATGCAATATTGGTTTCGGTCATAGGGTGCGCGGTTCAGTCAGGAGCGACATCACGACCATGCATGTCGCGCCAACCCCACCGCTCGGCAAGCTCGAGGCATGCTTGCCAGGCCTCGATGCTGGCAGTCGTCGTGATGTCACGCAGTGAGGCTGCGGCCGTGGCATGAGCCAGACGAATCGTCTCGTCGAGCGGCCATTCCTGATGCCAGCCATAGAGGAATCCGGCGGCGAAGGCATCGCCTGCGCCATTGGCGCCCTTGATCACGCTGCTCGGCACATCCAATGACGGCTGAAGCAAGATTTGCCCATTTCGGGCGACAACAATGGCACACTTGGGGAAATGCACGGCCACGACTTCCATGGTTCCCATGGCCAGCGCGGAACTGGCAGCCTCGATACAGGCATCCAGATTGGTTTGGCCGGACGACACGGTGTCGATACCGGCAATGCCGCCGATCTCATGATCGTTGACAATCAAGAGATCGAGATAAGGCAGACAGGGGCGAATGAGGGAAGCGAGCCGATCAGGTGCTATACTGGCGAGTTCCATATTGGTCTCGAGCCCTGCTTTTCGAGCGCTGTCCAGCGTCGCGGCCCAGCCATTGGCGTAGCCATTCCAGGATGCGTCCATGATCTCGTGGATGCCCGGCAGACCGAGATGAAAGATCCGGTGGTTATAATTCCTGAAGTCGAAATGATCCGGTGACAGCAAATGCGCCGAGCCGAAAAAGCTGACATGGGTCCGCTGCCCTTTGTCTCTCGACGCAAAGGCGAAAGTATAGTCGGTCTGGCCCTCCGCCGTCGTCATCATCCGGGCGTGGTCGATGCCATGGGCTTCGGCTTCCGCCATCAGGAAGGCGCCATCCGCATCGGCGCCAACCAGCGTGACGGTCGCCACCGGCATTTGCGGATCGAGTTTCTTGATATCGACCGCCATATTGTAGCCTGACCCGCCGCCGCATTGAAAATGCTCAAGGATATCGGCGCGGCCGTTCTCCTCCGGCCAGGAATCCACCATGATATTGCGATCGACGCACCATGTTCCGCCCGTGAGGATGCCGCGTCGTGTCATGGCACGTGGACCACTCCTGAAACCGTCGATCGGCCCGTATCGGCAAGTGGTATCGCTTCGGTATCGGGCGGCTGCATCGCGCCCGTCATGATGGCGACCGCATCGGACATCGAATATTCATCCGGCTTGATCACTGCGGCTCGTTGGCCGAGACGATGGATATGGATCCGATCGGCGACCTCGAACACGTGCGGCATATTATGACTGATCAGGATGATCGGCAGACCGCGACTTTTGACATCGATGATCAACTCCAGCACGCGCCGCGATTCCTTGACGCCAAGGGCCGCCGTCGGCTCGTCCATGACCACGACGCGCGTGCCGAAGGCGGTCGCACGGGCAACGGCGATCCCCTGCCGCTGGCCGCCGGAGAGCGACTCCACCGGCTGATCGATATTCTGGACCGTGAGGATACCCAAGGCGGCCAACCTGTCGCGCGCCTCTTTCCGCATCCCGTTCCGATCTAGTGTACGCAGATACTTCCCGACCCAGTTGGATTTGCGACGCTCACGACCGAGGAACATGTTCTCGGCGACCGACAATGCCGGGGCCAGTGCGAGATTCTGATAGACGGTCTCGATGCCGGCGGCCCGGGCCTCGATCGGCGAGCGAAAATGAATGGGCTTGCCGTCCATCACGATCTGGCCAGCATCGGGCTGAATGGCGCCCACCAACGCTTTGATGAGCGTGGTCTTGCCTGCGCCGTTGTCGCCGATCACCGCCAGAATCTCGCCCGGCAGGAGATCGAAATCGGCATGATCCAGAGCGACGACACGGCCATAGCGCTTGACCAGCCCCCTCGCCTGCAGCACTGGCGGATGGCCGACCGAGACGTCGGAGCCGCTCACGTCGAGACCCTTCGGATCCATTGATCGAGTGCCACCGCGACGATGATCAGGGCGCCGACCGTCAGTTCCTGCCAGTTATTTTGGAGGCCGGCGAGCGCCAGGCCGTTGCGGAAGACCCCGACGATAAGGGCGCCGAAAAGCGTGCCGATAATCGCACCGCGGCCGCCGAACAAACTCGTGCCGCCGATCACCACGGCGGTGATGCTGTCGAGATTGGCGTTGAACCCGGCATTGGGGCTGACCGCGCCGATCCTGCCGATCAACACCCAGCCGGTCAGCGCGCAGATGACCCCTGCCGAGGTATAGACCTGGATCAGGGTCAGGCGGACATTGATGCCTACCAAGCGCGCCGCTTCGGGATCGTCGCCGGTAGTGTAGACATGGCGTCCGAAGGCGGTCCGGCTCAAGACATAGGCGACGAAGATGGCGACGACGATCATCAACGCCGATCCGAACGTCAGCACGGCGCCCTTCAGGAACTCCAAGGGAATGTAATCATAGAGCCGGATGGATCGGCCGGTCAGCTGCAGCAGCGACGCCATCTGCTCGACGTCCTGCTGTCGCAGCGTCTGGTTCTTCGAATAGAGATAGTTGATGGACTGGAAGATGCTCCAGGTGCCGAGCGTGACGATGAAGGGCGGCAGGCGAAGGCCGGTGATCAAGATGCCGTTCACGAAGCCGCAGGCAGCCCCGGTCAGGATTCCCGCGGCGAGTGCGATCTCCGCCGGCAAGCCCGTGACGACCGCGAGACGGCCCATCACCACCGAGCACAAGACCATGATGGCGCCGACGGAAAGATCGATGCCGGCGACCAGAATGACCATGGTCTGGCCGACCGCAAGCAAGGCAATGACCGTGACCTGCTGCAGGACCAGCGAGAGGTTGAAAGGGTGGAAGAACCGATCGCCGACGATCGAGGCGAAGACGACAATGCCCAGGACCAGCACCAGGAAAGGGATCGTCGTCGGGTAGAGGTGGAGGAAATACTGGATGCGCCGAAGCGGCGTTCGTCGTTCTTCGGCAAAAAGCGCCGTTTCCTGATCGGTTTCGCTTGTCGTCGATGCCAAGACTATCACTCGAACATAATGCGAGGGACGCCTCGACAGCGGCGCCCCTCAGGTCAGAACTACAGGTCTCTCAACTATATGAGGCCGTTTTGGAAATCAGGGTTCAACCCCAGCAAAGCTCCAGACCCCTGTCGGTATCGATCGATTCGACGCCTTCGACCGGATTATCGGTCACCAGGGAGACGCCGGTGTCGAAGAATTCGAGGCCCGGCGTCGGCTCCGGCGTCGCACCGGTCTTGGCGTACTCGACCACGGCCTCGACCCCGAGCGACGCCATCAGCAACGGATATTGCTGGGATGTGGCACCGATGATGCCTTCCGCCACGTTCTGCACACCCGGACACCCGCCATCGACCGAGACGATGATGATGCCGCTATCCTCCATGCCGGCGGCCTTCAGTGCCTCATAGGCGCCCGCCGCGGTCGGCTCGTTGATAGTGTAGACGACGTTCGTGGTCGGATCCTTCTGCAGCAGCGTCTCCATGCCCGTACGGCCGCCATCCTCCGCACCCCCGGCCCAGTAATGCCCGACGATGCGGGGATCCTCTTCCTCGAGATAACGCTTGGGGTCCATGACATCGATGCCGAAGCCTTCCATGAAGCCCTGATCGCGTTGCACATCGACGGTCGGCTGCGCCTCGAGCGCGTCGAGGAAGGCGATCCGCGCGTCGGCGGCCTCTTCTTCGCCCAAGCTCTTGCGGGCCCATTCGCCGATCAGCCGGCCGGCCTTGAAATTGTCGGTGGCGAAGGTCGCATCGGCGGCGTCGATCGGATCGAGCGGCGTGTCGAGCGCGATGACCAGGAGACCGGCGTCGCGCGCTTTCTGGACCGACGGCACGATACCCACGGTGTCGCTCGGCGTGATCAGGATGCCCTTGGCGCCGGCCGAGATCAGATTTTCGATCGCTGCGACCTGGCTGTCATTGTCGCCGTCGAACTGCCCGGCAAAGCTCTGCAGCGTGACCCCGAGTTCCTCCGCCTTCGCGCTCGCACCTTCGCGCATCTTCACGAAGAACGGGTTGCTGTCGGTCTTGGTGATGAGGCCGATCAGGGTATCCTCCTGGGCAACCGCAGGGCTCGCCAGTGCGGCCCAGGCGATGGCAGTACCTGCCAGAAGACCGGTCATCAATTTCGTCGTCGTCATCGTTCATACCTTCCCGGATTTGGTTGGCGCACCCGGTCGTCGCTGCCGGATAACCGCCCGCAGCCGACCCTATCGCCGCTGCGATTGCGCGATGCCGATAAGAATGACACTCAACGACCTTGTCAATGTGCGAGCATCACCCGCCGGCCCTCCCGGTTCGCCAGGCCTCCC
>JBGSYN010000022.1:0-12009 GCA_041750975.1 Geminicoccaceae bacterium
CTTGGTCGAGCTCAGCGGCGTTGGCGACGCCATTTGTCGACGATCTGCTCGACGAAGTTCCGGTCGAGCGACGCGCGGCTCCAGGCGTCGGAGAAATGCCCGGTACTGCTCGAGGGACAATCCTCGCTGCCAAGGCGCGGCACCTTGACCCGCACCGGCACGGCGACCGCCTGACCGGCGACGATGGCTTCGCCATCGCCGAGAGACGGCAGGAAATCGAGCAATCCCAGCGAATCGTCCGGGATGATGCCGCGGATGAACTCCTGATCGCGCAGGCTGGTCATGCGAAAGGCAAAGATCGTGCTGCACTGGGAGAGAATGAGCGGCGACAGTTCCGACGGCCGCTGCGATACCATGCAAAGGGACAGGCCGTATTTTCGTCCCTCCTTGGCGATGCGGGCGAGCCCGTCCTTGGCCGGACCGAAGCCGAGCTTCGGGTCGGCGGGCGCATAGCGATGCGCTTCCTCGCAGACCAGGAGGATCGGCTCGGCACCGCGGCTCCACACGGCGAAATCGAAGATCAACCGGCACAACACGGAGACGACGACATTGAGCACCTCGGAGGGCACCGAGGACAAGTCGATAATGGTCAACGGCTTGCCGTCCGTCGGGATCCGCAGGAGCTTCGAGATGATCGCCGCCATATTGTCGTGGATGGTGATACCGCCGAACATGAAGGCGAAACGGGGATCGTTGCGGAGCACGGATAGTCTCGCCTTGAGGAGCTTCAAGGGCGCCAGCCGGTCGGCCTTTTCGAGCCTGCCCATCGCCTCTTCGATCAACCGGTCGAGATCGCTCAGCCGGTAGGGCACGGGCGTGTCGACCGTAATCGAAATTTCCTTGCCGAGTTCGGGATTGGCCTCGTGCTTGGCGAGGGGGATCAACTCCTTGAGGATGCCCTCGGCACCTTCCTCGGTGTGATTGCGTGGTGGAAGTCCCAGAAGGACCGAGGAGATCTCGTCCGCATTGAACAGCCAGAAGGGCAGTTGCAGTCGGTCCGGCCCGAGCCGTTCGGCCCGGTCGCCGAAGGCCTTCGGATATTCATCATGCGGGTCGAGCAGGACGATGTGCGCGTTGTCATGGCCTTCGAGGAGGCCGCGAAGAACCTGCGTCACGGCGCAGGACTTGCCCGTCCCCGTGGTCCCGAGCACCGCAAAATGTTTGCCGAGCAGCGCATTGGGATTGACGTGCACCGACTGGTTGCCGTGCTGGAACGTGTGGCCGATGAGCAGCGTCTCTTGGGTATTGGTCGCGTAGATCAGGGCAAGGTCGTTCTCGTTCGCCGCATGCAGCGTATCGCCAAGGGCGGGATAGGCCGTCACCCCACGCTGAAAACGTTTCGCGAGCCCGAGGCCGACGGTCTCGCCCAGATATTCGAGTTCGACCAGCCGGGTCTCGCCGGTTTCAGCCTGGCCCGAGGGGACGGGAACGCTCAGGCCCGAAACCATGCAGAAGGCGTCGGTGTCGGGAAGAGCGATCTTGACGATCGCACCTTTTTGAATCCGAACGACTTCCTCCTCGGTGTCCTCCAGCGTTGCGACGAGCCTCGAACCGGACACGCACACCACGCGTCCAAGGCGGCGATGCTGCTGCACGAGCCCGGCTCCGCTGATCAACGCCATTACCCCCAAGCAATGAATGAATGCTCGGGACGTCGATAGCCGAAAGAGGTTAATGTTCCCCTAAATCAGGGCCCGGCCGTGTGGCCGACCGATCGAGACTCGCCGATGCTAGAGCCATAGCTCACTGCAATACCGACGAAAAACTGGTCGGCGGAGCCGACATCATCGACGATCGGACTGTCGGCGTCGTCGTTCAACAGCCGCGTATAGCCGCCGATAGCTGTTACATTCCAGTCCAAACGCTGCCAATTGCCGTCACTCTCGTGGTGAGTGCTGACCAAGAGCCCTATCCCTCTTGTCAGTCGCCCGGCAGGATCCCGAGCTTGCGGTCGGCGTCGAGGAAGGAGCGGGCCATGGCGACATTGTGGGTGCGGATATAGTGGGCACCGCGTGCGGCCATCAGGCACGAAACGTGCTGCGATAGGGGATCGCGATCGGCCAGCCTGCCGCCGAGAAAGCCCTTGCGGGACGCACCGATCATCAGGGGAACCGGCTTCACGGCCTCGATCAGGCGCTCGATGCCCGCGAGAATGCGCCATGAATCCAGGGTATCCGCACTGACGAACCGCCCCAATCCCGGATCGACAACGAATTGCTCGATGGCGATCCCGGCTTTGAGCCCGGCTTCGATGCGATCCTGGAAGAAGGCCGCAAGATGACCGACGATGTCGTCATAGGAGACCGGTCGGTCGGAAGCATGGGGCAGGGGGCCGTCCTTGGCGAAGGTCATGACATAGAGGGCCTTTTTGGCGCCGACGCAGGCCATCATGTCCGGATCGGCGCGTCCCGCCGAAACATCGTTGATGCAGACCGCACCTGTTTCGAGGCCCCGCTCTGCGGTGCGGGCATGGTAGGTATCGAGGCTGAGGCGGATGGAACCCGCAAGTTCGGCCACCACA
Organism: Geminicoccaceae bacterium; assembly: GCA_041750975.1. GTDB lineage: Bacteria > Pseudomonadota > Alphaproteobacteria > Geminicoccales > Geminicoccaceae > JBGSYN01. The sequence continues at coordinate 2,522 of JBGSYN010000022.1, forward strand.
GGCCCGATTCGCCGCCATTCCTCGTCGCTCGAGACGGGTTTGCTGCCCGCTCTGGTCGATTCGCCGCCGATATCGACCAGGTGCGCGCCCTCTCGATGCAGCGCTCTGGCTTGCTCCAGGGCCGCATCGGGCTCGACAAAGCGACCGCCGTCCGAAAAGGAATCGGGCGTGACGTTGAGGACGCCCACGATCCAGGGCGGTTGATCCATCTCCGGCTTTCCTCGAATATCAAAACAGATAGCCGCGTTCACGCATATAGCGGGCTTGCCAGCGACGCTTGAACAGATAGACGACGTATCCGGGAAGGGCTGCGGCAAGAGCGGTCAGCAACAGGGCGAACCCAAGAAAATTGGCCGGCAACTCACCCTCGATCCCGATCACGGTGCGGGCCAGACCGATGTGGATGATGACAGAAATGGCGGCGCCGATCGATCCAGCGGCGATGATGCCCAGAACGAAGCGTCGCTGAATCCGTGCATAGGTACTCCGACGATAAGGCATGCTGAGATCCTGACAATGGGGATGCTCGCCTTCAGCGGAAGACCCTGATCGATTTAGTTTCCTTGTAGGTTCCTAAATTGCTCTATTGATAAAATAGTTTGGCGACGAGGTTAAGCCTCAAAATCAGGTTTCTTGGAGATATTCTTCAGGAAGGTACGTTGTCTGCTCCCGGGCTAGCGGTATGCCGGTGCTGGCGCAAATGCTGGCCGCCATCGACCGTGATCGCCTGGCCGGTAATGGACGGAGACTGCACCAGAAATGCCAGGGCGCGGCCGATCTCTTCGGGTTGCGGCCCCCGGCCCAGCGCATATCTGCGAGTGAGTGCCACCAAATCGGCCTTGCTCGCTCCAGGCCAGGGCAGAGCCGGGCCCGGCGCGATGGCATTGACCCGGATCATCGGTGCGAGATCGCGCGCAAGAATTTGCGTCGCGGCCCAAAGCCCGGCCTTGGCGACGCTGTAGGAGAGATAGTTCGCCGTAAGATCGTCCAACCGCGCATCGGTGATATTGACGATCAGGCCGCGAGCGTTCTCGCCGAGTTGCGCCGCAAATGCCTGGGCAAGCTCGATCGGGGCGATCAAATTGACATCGATCTGGCGCTGCGCCTTGGCACGGTCGAAATCCGCCAGGCGATCATGCGTGAAGAGTGCTGCATTGTTGACGAGGACGCCCAATTCGCCGTGCGCATCGCGAGCTTCCTGCACCAGATCGCCGTAGCCGGCGCTCGATCCCGCCTCCGAGCGGAGGTTGAAATCGCGTCGCAGGACAATGGCGCGCCGGCCTACGGCTTCGACCGCTCTCGCTGTCGCGGCCGCTTCAGTCGCTGAGTTTCGATAGTGCAGTGCCACGTCAAAGCCGAGGCCGGCAAGCTCGAGCGCCATGACGCGTCCCAGCCTCCTGGCCCCCCCGGTAATCAATGCGGCGCGCGGTAAATCATCCATGCTCTAGCCGAGATCTTCCGATAATTCGCCAAATGCGCAAGAAGCTCTACCAAAAATCTCAACTTGGTGGCGAAATACTCCTTGGAACGTCAGCGAACTTGGCCTATCGCAATGTCGGAACAAATTGCCACTGCGTGCGCTTGTTTCTCAAAGAGAATCGTCCACCAAATGCCAGCATTGAGACCCATCCCAATAGCCTCTAACCACGCTTCCCGCCAGCACTCGTGGCCGGCTGACGCGGTCAGGCCGCGGATCCGGATTGTCTCGTCTCCCGGATCCAGAGAGGGGGCGCGGTGGTCGGTACGCCGCTCGGTCTGCTTTATCGCCTTGCTGTCGTGCTTTCTCTGGCTGTTGATCCTTCTGCCGATCATTTGGCTGATGTGATACGCGACGAATTTCCGGGCCTTTTCATCACACTTGAGCCCATCTGCAGAGCGTCTTAAGTCGCGCTGACGAGATGATTGTCGAAGGCGAGCGACCTGCCGCCACTTGAAGGGGCACGGCCAAGATGGGCTGTGTCGCCGGTTCGTGCGTTGATCCCGACGATCTGACCCATACCGCCGGTCACCAGAAATTAGAGAGGTGCGTCCAAGGCCGCGATGCCGGCGCCGTCGACAGTGCGGAACGTGCGAAGCAGGCTGCGGTCGCGGTTGTCCCAGAACGTCACGAGATTGCCGCGCGGATGCGCGACCGCAAGCGTCTGGCCCGTGCTATCGAAAGCGACGCTCGCAGTATATTGCGCCATCGACGAGACCAGATCGGGTGGCGTGTCCAGAAGCTCCAGGCGATCGGCGCCGTCATGCAGCGCGATCAGCGGCACGCGCTCGCTCGGAGCACCCTCATATTGCATAGCGATCGCGACCTCGCCCTCGGCGGTGACGTCCAGATGCCTGATCGAGAGCTGAAATAATTGAGGGGCCAGTCGATACCGGCCGGTGACCTTGCCGGTATCGAGATCGAGATAGACCAGCGCCGGCTCCATGGTTTCCAGATTGAGCTTGGCCCGCTCCTGTGCCGGATCGGTGCGGATGCCGCCGATCGCGACGACCAGGGTTCGATCGTCGGGCATCAGCGCCAGATCGTGTGGTCCGATCCCGCCTGCGGGCATTTCGCCGACGATCCTGTATCCATCTTCGGCGTCGCGGATGCCGATTCGTCCCTCGCCCGTGGCGATGGCGTTCTCGCTCGTGAATAGCCATCGCCCGTCGCTCGAAAACACCCCGTGACCATAAAAATGGCGCTCTGCCGGGCTGGTCATTTCCTGGATGAGGTCGCCCGTTTCGCTATCGAAGACGAGCGCATAAGTGCCGGGTCTCCGCGCGAACACGACGACCTCGCCTCGATAGGGGTGAAATGCCGCCGCATGGCCTCGGGCCGGCAGCTCGTGCCGGAAGCGGGTGTCGCCGTTGGCTTTAAGGCCGGCAACCTTATAGTGGGATACCTTATCGCCAAGGCAGGCGATGAAGAGCTTGGGCGGCGACGTTCCTGCCCAGCTGCGGCGGCAAGTCGTTGTGGTGGCAACGCTTACGCCCATGGCGCTCAGCATCTGACGGCGTGAAATCATCACCCTAGTCTCCGTCCAAACCATTGAAAATCGGCAGCCCCAGCGTTTCGGCAGCAGCCGGGCTGAGCAGGTCGCGCAGTTCGAGTAGTCTCGATTGGAGCGCATCGATGGCCTCGCGTCCCGCCGGATCGCCGACGGCGGTTTCCAGCGGTGGCGGGATCGCCGCAACAGCCATGTGGCCGCGAGAGCGGCGAGCGCCATACCGCTTCGCCGCAATTCCACTTGCTTTCCGGCGGCCTCCTCGAGGCTCCGGCCCAACGGATCGGCGAGTTTTGCCTGGAACATCATGTCCAGCTGGCTGGTAAGATCGCCAAAAATGTCCCGCGTCGTTTCGAGCTTGGCTTCATCGTCCGGATCGGGCGCGGGTGCCGCCAGTTCGGTGCGAAAGCCGTTTTCGAGATCCGTCCACTCGGCCAGAATTTCGGTCGCGAGCGTATCGACATAGTCGGCGACCGCCTCGGCGAAAGGGCAACCGAAGTTATTACCCGGCGGCGAGAGAAAACGTTCATCTTCGCCGAAGAGAAGTCGATCCAGCGTGTCCAGATTGTGGACGGCAACGCTTTTCGGGGCCAGACTTTCGAGCTTGGTGTAGCTCGCATCCCGGCTCATCAATGCCTAGCGGATCTGGCGGCCGCCGGTGCCGTGCTTGTCCGGCCAGTAATACATCCGCGGCACCCGGTTGGCCCTCGCGATCGGGCCGATCCGGATCGGCTGCGTCCGTTGCCAGGCGAGCATTGCATCCCGGTACGCCGCTTGCGCCCGTTGAAGTTTCTCGGGGTCGGGGGCTTCGCAGAGTTCTCCGAGGCGCCTTTCTAGTATCGTCGTTCGCATCGAGAGCGCATCGTAGGCCGGAATCATGACCTGATCGGCAAGCGCCAGATTGACCTTGCCAAAGCTCAGGGCCTCTGCTTTGAGGGGCAGCCATAGTGCTGCAAGAAAGACCGACAACGCAAGGATTTTCATCGGTTTTCATACCCTCAAAGTGAATTCAGAAAAGCCAGCAGGGCCTCACGCTCGGCCTTGCCGAAGGACCGAAAAGCCTCTTGGGAGGCCTCGGTTTCGCCGCCGTGCCAGAGAATCGCCTCGGTGAGGTTGCGGGCCCGGCCGTCATGCAGGAAATAGGTATGGCCGTTGACGGTTTCGGTAAGGCCGATGCCCCGAAGCGGCGCTGTCCGCCACTCTCTTCCGTCCGCCAAACCTTCCGGACGACCATCGGCCAGACCTACGCCCATGTCATGCAGCAAGAGGTCGCTGTAGGGCCAGATCAACTGACCGCCGAGACCGGCAACCGGATAGTCGTTCGACGTCGCATGCTTGGGCGAATGGCAGCTCGCGCAGCCGATCTCATAGAAGAGTTTCTTGCCCTCGAGCACCCCAGCGTCACCGACGTCACGCCGCGCCGGTACCGCGAGATTGCGGCTGTAATAGACGGTCAGATCCATGATCTCCCGGTTCGCCTCGAGATCCTCGTATTGCGGGCTCGTGCCATGATGGGCGTTCAGGCAGGTCGGTTGGGCATCCGTGCAGTCGCCCCAGGGGCCAGGCGCCAACGGGTTGGAAATGCCGATATCCCCGGCCAGGGCGCCGGCGGATTGCTCATCGATCGAGGGCATCCCGGACTTCCAGCCAAACCGGCCGAGCATGGTCTCGCTGTGAAGATCGCTCCAGATCTGGTTGGCTCGGCCCGAAATCCCGTCGCCGTCATCATCCTCGGGATCGGCTGCGGCAAGGATATAATCGGCGCTGACGGCTTCGAGCAGGCCGAGGCCGATCATCGGCGGTGCGACGCGTGGGCTCAGCAAGCTCTCCGGATGGAGCGGTCCATAGCCCAGATCCCGAACCGTGTAATGCGGCTGTCGAAGCTCGATTTTCGTTCCGTCGCCGAGGGTTACGGGAACGTCTTCATAGTCGATGTTCATCCTGCCTTCAGCGGCGACACCCGGCACCGCCAGGTCCTGCAGCTGGCCGCCATACGTCGGCTCGGGAATGATGGCGGCCTCACCCGAAGCCAGGAGCGCCCGATCGGCATCGTTCTGTGGCGGCACGGAGAGCCGGAGAAACATCGAGACCGCGCTGTCGTCCGAACTCTCGGGGGGATGGCCCCGGCCATCCTTCAAGTGACAGGATTGACACGACCGGGCGTTGTAGAGCGGGCCGAGCCCATCGGCCGCCTGGGTCGAACTGGGTGCGGTCACCCAGACGCGCTTGAACAGGCCGTTGCCGACGAAGAAATCGCTGCGCTCGGCAAAATCCAGACTGGCCGAAGGCTGCGAGAAGGCGTCGCGGTCGAGCCGCCGCCGATTGGTGGCGCTCCCGCCCGGCAATGCCTCATAGCTCTCGGGTTTCGAGAAATCGGCCGTCGGCGCGAGGATGGCTGCCCTTTCTTCAGGTGACATCGCAGCCCAAGCAGCCAACGGCGCCGCCAGGAGCAGCAGCGCCGCCAGCGACCCGGATCGACTTGCCACGATATCAGACCAAGTGCCGAAGCCGGTTGCCATCAACGAGGAACAGGCTCACTGGAAAATAGCCTCGGGGTTGTCGAGGCTGTTGGAACCTTCGAAATCGATGGCTTCGAGTTCCAGCGTCACGACAATCTGCTCGATGGTCGCGGTCTGGCCGATGAGGCTGTCGATCGCGGCCTGGACCATCGCATTGCCTTCCGCGTTGCTTTCGGCGATCATCTGATCGTAAGCCATCCGGCCCCTGTCAGCGGTTTCCTTGATCGCGGCCATGGCGTCCATCGTTGCCTGAAGATCGACCCGCATCGCTGCATCCAAGGCTTCATCGCGGGCGCGGACAAGTTCCGACAGGCTCGGTCCCTCGATGACGCTGCCATCGATGCGCTCGTAGCGGCCGAGATAGACATTCTGAATGCTTTTGGCGTCGTAGTAGTGCGAATTGTGGGTATTGTCGGAAAAGCAATCATGCTCTTCCTCGGGATCGTGGAGCAGGAGACCGAGTTGCATCCGCTCGCCCGCCTGCTCGCCGTAGGACAGTGTGCCCATGCCGGTGAGGATGGTGGCCAGACCCTCGTTGTCCGACGCCGCATCGAGAGCGGATCGTGCCTCGCCGCCCTCGCTCCAGGCCGCCACGATATCCTCCAGATCCGCTACCAGGAGGTCGCTTGCGACTGCCAGATAGTCGCGTCGTCGATCGCAATTCCGGTTGGTGCAGTCATCGCCTGCCGCGTAATCGGTCCAGGGCCGTTCGCCGGCACCGGCGCCCGTATAGTTCAGGTCTTGGCCCCACAGGAGGAATTCGATGGCGTGATAGCCGGTGGTGACATTGGCCTCGACCGCATCGACTTCGTGCAACGACCGGATCAACTCCATGTCGATGGTGCTCGCGTCGAGGGCCCGGCCGCTCAAGGCGATCTCCGGGCTGGCGATGATATTGGCCGCATAGAAAGCGTTGTCGTCGCTTTCCTCGCCGTAGAAATCAGTGGCGACATAGTCGATCAGCCCTTCGTCGAGCGGCCAGGCATTCACCTTGCCCTCCCATTCGTCGACATAGACATTGCCGAAGCGATAGGCCTCGCTCTGCTGATAGGGGACCCGGGCCCGAAGCCATGCTGACTTGGCGGCGGCGAACCCATCCGCGTCAGGTGTGCTCAGCAAGGTCTCGATCGATGCGTCGAGGTCCAGCGCCGTATTCAGCGCGTCCGAATATATCGCAAGGGCCATGTCGGCATAATGGTCGATAACGGCACGCGGCTCCTGCGCCTCCGCTGCCGTCGCCGCTAATCCGGCGACGAGGAGGACAGCAAAACTGGCGCTACCTCTCGTTGTCCGATTGTTCGTAGTCATTGTGGTGTTGCTCCTTCCTTCATTGTTCGCCGCATCGCATTTAGTGCCGTGTCAGGCTTTCGGGATGAGTCGCAGCGATTGGTCGTCTGATATCGCTTGTCATGAGGGCGCTGGCCGCAAAAAGCCTGGAGAGTTCGGACAGTGACGCCACAATGAAGAGCCAGCCTTCCGATTTCACGAAGGTTCGTGCTTCTGTATGCGACCCAACCGTTCGTCCCGCCCGGTTTAACGAGAATAGCCGTACCAGCATGGCCTCGTCGGCACTGAGCCGACGGTCGGCAAGGGGTCGAAGGTCGAACGGCCGAAAAGCATAGGCGCTGATCGATCGGGTCAATGTCTCGAAGTTCGCAAGGGCACATTCTATGTGCGCAAGGCCGAACGCCAGAAGAAACCCCTCGATAAGCGCGGCGTCTTGGCTGGAGCCGCTCAAGGCGTGTTGGCGCATCGCCCAGACGATGAATTGTCCGGCCGTATCGAGCTCCGGCACGGAAGGCATAGGATGGTGATCTTCATTGCCAGGCTGTTGCATCGGATATCTCGCTCAGACATGTTCGGGGTAGCTGGTATCGAGGCTCAAAGACTTGAGGCGGTGGCGCAGATCGACTGTTTCTGCCTCGGCGAGCCGGAACTTGTGCGCTGCAATGGTGCTGACTTCGCCGCGATCCGCATGATGTTCGAGCCTGGTCCGCTGGACCGCCAGGCACCGGTCACGAGCGGCCATGATGTCGGTAAGCACGCGCTTTTGGACGTCTGTTGCGAGATGAACGAGACAGCCGACCTTCAAGGCTTCGACGACGTGGCCGAATTCATGCCGGAAGCCGGCCAGCGGCAAGAGGGCCAGAGACTGGAGCCACTCCATTCCCTGCTCGCTCAATGCGATCGTTCCGCCATCGATAGGCGCGTCGATAACGCCTTGGATGGCCAATTGCTGCAGCCGTGAACTCAGAACATCGGCCGTGGGCGGTATGTCCGGCGCTAGTCGGATTCGCACTTCGTTCAAGACATCAAGAAAGCATTGCGGTCGGTCGGCCAGTGCCGTCATCAATGCCATATCGATGATCGTCTGGCTCGTGTATTTGCCCGGATAATCTCGCATCATGTCACATTGCCGCCAAAAGTCTCGTGCAACATCTATTTGGCGGAAGTGTCGATCGTCAAATATGAAAGCGGCAGTTAAGAATTAGAATTGATACAGAACTGCAGCTTTTGTTTCCGACTACTATGAGGGAGCGGACCGCATGGGTGCGGAATCATGGCATTGCTTGTGAATAAGATCGTGAACGAAGCCAAGCTTTGCGACCGCCGGCTGCGAGAGGAGGAACGGATAGAAATCCGCATGCCCCATGCTGCGGTTGAGGCTGTTGACGGCGAAAGATAAGGGTAACCAGCGCTCGATCAGGCCCTCGATCGAGCCAACGGTATAAGGGTTGAAATCGATCTCGGCCTCAAGTGAGGGATCGGATGAAACCCTGGGATCGACGGAAATTCGGAACGCATCGGCCATCTCGAGCGTGTCGACGATGTGGAGATAGTGCGCCCAGGTCTCGGCGAAATCTTCCCAGGGATGGGCGGTTGCGTAGCCGCTGACGAAAGCGCTCTGCCAGTCGGCGGGGGGCCCGACATTGTGATGCCGTTGCAGCGCCTCGCCATAGTCTTCCCGTTCGTCGCCGAAGACAGCGCGAAAATCCTCTTTGCGGGGTTCCGTGTCGATCAGGAGCTGCCAGTAGAAATGCCCGATCTCGTGACGAAAATGGCCGAGGACGGTGCGGTAGGGTTCACCCATCGATTGGCGGATCGATTCTCGGGCGGCATGGTCGGCCTCCAGGATATTGATCGTGATCACTCCATCGGCGTGGCCCGTCATCACCGGAGCCTCATTCGGGCCATCGGGATCCGCCAGGAAATCGAAGACTAGACCGAGCGTATGGTCGGCGGCCGTCGGGATTGGGAGTTCGAGGCCAATAAGAGAGTAAAAGAGCCGCCGCTTGGCCGCTTCGAATTCGCGCCAGCGGGCGAGATTTGCTGTCTGAGAGAGGTCCGGGATCATCCGGTTGTGACGGCAGGCCCGACACAAATCACCGGCCTCGCCGGCTGGGATCAGCCAGTTACAAGCTTGAAGCTGCGAGTTCTGGCAGGATCGGGCACCGTCAGCTCGGCGATCGTCGCCATCGATGACGAGCAGATCCTTGAGCCATGGTGCGTAACCTAGATGATGGCCGCAGCGCTCGCAGCGCCAATTCTCGAAATAGAGCACTTGCGCGCAGTGGTGGCATCGGAAGAGTTTCAAAACCGTCGGTCCGGCAGTTTGGGGGATGCGGGTTCGGTTCGATATGCCCGAATCCGACCTGCGGAAAAACGCCAAATTTAAGGATGGGGTTCCCGCGCTGCCGCAAACAGCCGATGCTTTTTGAATCGGTGACTGATCGGCCCCTGAATTAGCCGATGATGTTTGCATTTTATAGGTTCCGGCCCGACCCAACCGAGCAAATTGCTCATGGGGATCGGACCGGAAATGTGGGCTTCCTGCTGATCAGGCGCAATTCCCGAAGGAATTGCCGGAAGACACGACCTTGGGCCGGCCGCTATAGACGGTGCTCCAGTTAACGTATTTCTTGGAGGCGGTGGTGCGGGTATCGAAATTGCGGACCGCACATTTCGCACTGCCTTTATTGTTGCG
>JBGSYN010000023.1:0-20387 GCA_041750975.1 Geminicoccaceae bacterium
CGGTCTGTGCCGCGGCCAGCCTGCATCTCGCAGCCTCGGCCCGCAATTGCGAGACCTATGAGTGCATGATCTTCGGCAATCCGCTGAGGGACGCCATCACCAAGACCCCCGTCGCCGATCGCCGTTCTCTCATCGATGGCCAACTGCCGCTCCCCGGAGGCCCAGGCCTCGGCATCGCGATCGACGAGGAAGCCGTCAAGGGACTGGTGGCGGTCACCAAGTGATCATTTGGCCGTCGTCGTCAGCAGGGAAGCGATCCGCCAGGTCTCGTCGCGGCGCACGAACAGGATCGTGACGAGGAAGGGAAGATGGTCGGGCGAGGCGGACGGGCCGATGACCAGTGTCAGCGGCATGTGAAGCATGGCCGTCATGTCATCCAGTTCGACGACCGCTGAGGCATCCAGTCCGGGCTCGACGCGCCAGATCTCCGCTTTCTGGAACCCCGCCATCCGCGCCAGCACGGCCTCGCGGCCCCAATAGCTGCGCCCGTCGCTGACCCAGAGGAACTCCGGGCCGTCGACGAAGAAGGCGCCGATGCGGTCGAGGTCGCGGGCGTTCTGGGCTTCGGCGAAACGGTCGTAGGTGGCGCGGATCTCATCCGCCGTGTCGGCGAGGACCGTTCCGGTCGAGAGGACCAGAATGAAGAACTGGATCATCAGACGTTTCATGAAAGTCCGTCCCTTTCGAATGGTCAGGCGAGCCGGGGCTGCAGTTTCGTTGCGAGGAGGGTCGCGGCGGCGACGGCGCAGCCAAGGGCTGCCAAGGTTGCCGGCCAGCCGTAGCCGTCGAAGATCTGGCCGAGGACTGCGGCCCCGATGAGGCCGCCCATATAGTAGGCGGAAAGGTAGAGCCCGCTTGCCGCAGCACGGTCGGAAACGGCCGTCCTACTGACGAAGCCCGTTGTTGCGGCCTGCGCGAAGAACGTGGCGACTCCGGTTAGGGCGAGCCCGGCAAGAACCAGCGCAAGGCTGGTCGTCGCGAGCAGTGGCAGTGCCGCGAGGCAAAGCAGCATCGAGCCCTGCACGACGCGGCGCGCGCCGATCCGTCCGACCGCCCGTCCGGCAAGCGGTGTTGTGATCATCGATGGCAGAAAGACGAGGTAGACGAAGCCCAGATACATCGGCGCCAGGGCGATCGGCTCACCGGCGAGGACGAAATTCACGTAGGTGAACACGCCGATGAAGATGAAGAGAATCAGAAAACCGATACCGAAAGCCGACCGCAGCGCCGGATCGCCCAGATGTTGGGCCCAGGCGGCAAAGGGTGGCTGCGGTTTGCGGCACATGACCGGCATTTTCATGGTCGGTCGAAGCGTCATGCCGACCAGCCCGGCGCCAGCAAGATTGAGGGCGGCGAACACGTAGAAATTGGCGTCGAGCCCCAAAAGGTCCGCGACCGACCCCGCAATCAGTCGGCCCACTAGGTTCGACGCGACGATGCCGGTCACATAGGCGGCGAGTGCCGTAGCCGCGTCCCGCGGGCCGGCGCGCTCGGCAAGATAGGCCATGGTCAGGGTGAAGGCCGAGGACATCAATACGCCCTGAACGATACGCAGAGCGGTAAAGCTTGCGAGGTCCGGGGCGAAGGCAAGCGCCGTCGTCGGGATCGCGAGCAGCATCAGGCTCAGGGATATGCCGCGGCGGCGGTCGATCCGCCTCGCAATCAACGAGACCAGGAGGCCGGCGACGGCCATGCCGATGGTGCTGGCATTGACCGCGAAGCCCATCGCGGCACGGCTGACGCCATAGGCCTCGACCAGGGTCGGCAGGATCGCCTGAGTGGCGAACAGATCGACCAGGGTAAGAAATCCCATGAGGCCGATGATCGCGTTGCGGGGCAGGATCGAATCCTGCTGGGTAGCGGGTGAAGACGGCGTCAAGGTGAGGGTGCTCTCATTCATTTCGAGTTGATCTTGTGACGTCGGGCTCGAAGTTCGTGGCAACGGAGACCGCGACGGGACATTCGGCGGTCCAACCGCCATCCGTCGATCACGACGTCGGCGCCCGGTTCGGCCAGCGCATGGGCAGTAACGATGGCGACCCGGCCGGTCAGAGTCTTGGTGACGCTGGTGCTGGAATGTTGCGTGGCGACGTTCATGCAAACCGCTCCTGATGTAACGGGGGTGGTTGCCGTCCCTGGCTCGAGAGTGCCGCAATGACGACCTCCAGATGACTGTGACGCGGCAGCGGAGCGGAGAGAAATGCCGCCTCGGCAGCGGAACCATAATCAAACGTGATCGCACACCGCATCGACAGGGGGGTATCACGGGCGGTATTCGAAAATTGACTATGGGAAGCCGAAATTGCCGGCTATTTAGCTCTGGTCGAGGGAGTCTATCCGGTGAATGCATGCCAGGACGGATATTGCGGGGATTCGCGCCATGGAAATTCACGAAATTCGCTATTTTCTGGCGCTTTCGGAGACGCTGAACTTCACCCGGGCGGCCGAGGTGTGCAACGTCACCCAGCCGGCATTGACGCGGGCCATTCGAAGTCTCGAGGAAAAGCTCGGCGGCGATCTGCTTCACCGCGAGCGGGGCAACACTCACCTCACGGAATTGGGACGGATGATGCGGCCCTATTTCGCCGAGATGTTCGGCCAGATGGAGGAAGCGCGACGTCGCGCCCGCGATCTGGTGCGGCTCAGCGACAGCACCCTGACCGTGGGGTTGATGTGCACGGTAGGTCCATCGCGACTGATCGATCTCTTCGGGTCATTCTATCAGCGCTATGAAGGCGTCCAGCTCTACCTCAAGGATGGCTCGGCCTCGACGCTCGAACAGCAACTCACCGCCGGCGATATCGATGTGGCGATCTATTGCAAACCGGAGGCGCCGAGTGACGCGCTTCATACGCTGTCGCTCTATTCGGAACGGTTCGTCATCGCCTGTTCGCCGACCCACCCGCTCGCCAGGCTCGAGCGGATCAGGCTGCGGGATCTCGAGGGGCAGAGCTATTTGAGCCGGGTCAACTGTGAGTACCGGGAACATATTCGTGGCATTCGCGAGGAAATGGGTGTCGAGATCAAGATACGCTACGCCTCGGAGCGCGATGACTGGATCCAGTGCATGGTGCTTGCCGGGCTCGGCTTTACGTTGATCCCGGAATATGCGGTCACGACCCCCGGCCTCGTGACCCGGCCCCTCGTCGAACCCGAATTCGAGCGGACGGTGAACCTGGTTACGGTCCGCGGCCGGCCGCATTCACCCTCGGTCGGCGCGTTCGTGCACGAATCGCGACGCTATTCCTGGGTGGAGCGGATGAGCCGGCCGGCCTACATGGCCTCCGACGCGATGATCGCGGCCTAAGCTGCCCGTGGCGTTGCCCACAAGAAGCGGGCGGTATATCCGGATAAATTCGTTCCGCCCATCCTGGCGACGCGGTTCGCTTTCGCGTTTCAACGGCTCACTGGCTTTCATGCTTCTCGCCTTCGCATTCGGCGACCGAACAGGGTGCGTCGGCGCGGATAGTGGCCACACTATTGTGCACGAGGGAAATGCCCGGACGGAATTGGCACGATACCCAAACGGTATTTGCGCGCGGATCTTTTCTGCTCGATGGTGCGGACACCCGACCCGCAACCGGAAGCTGAGAATGAATACTGCACAACACGCCATCGCTTTCGACCAGCGTTTGTTCCCACCGCTGACCGCGGCGACGCTTCTCACAGCAGTGCTGGCGGGTGCCGCCGCCGATCTTGTCTGGGAAGGATGGGCGCGCCTCGTCACGCCGCTTCTGGTTGGCGGGCCGCTGCAGCCCGCGGCCCTGGTCCAATCGGTCTTCGGCCTGCAGAGCTGGTTCTGGGCCGAGGTGATCCATGGGGTGGTGGGCGTCGTCTTCTATCCCCTGGTATTTCTCTATGTCGCCCGCCCGATCGCAAAGGTAGCGGCACCTTTTCTGCCCTGGTGGGTGGTCGGCATCGGCTTTGGGTTGGGCCTCTGGGTGTTCGCCCTTTACGTGATGGCGCATCTGATCGCCGGTCTGCCGGCCTTTCTGGGCTTCGTCCCCTTGGCCTGGGCCTCCTGCGCCGGCCACATGATTTTCGGCCTCGTCACGGCCGCCGTCGTCCGTTGGCGGGAAGCCAGTGCGCACTGACACTGATGGCGCACGCGAAGTAGCGCCTCACCATTTTTGGGAGCCATTCCGATGAACATTGCCACACGAACTCCAACGGCGGATCCGATCGTTCCCGCACTGCCTGAAGCCGGCACGAGCGGCAGCGGTCCCGCGCGCCGTTCCGGTCTCCCCGGCCAGGTGGTTCTCGTCCTCCAGGGCGGCGGGGCGCTCGGCGCCTATCAGATCGGCGTCTATCAGGCGCTCAACAGTGCCGGCATCGAACCGGACTGGGTTATCGGCACCTCGATCGGCGCCATCAATGCCAGCCTGATCGCGGGCAACGCCCCGGGCGAGAGGCTCGAGCGGATGACGGAGTTCTGGCGCCGCGTCGGTCATTCGCCCCTGCAGCAACTCTTCTCCGGCGTGCCTGTGGTCGGTCCGATGATTTCGAACTGGTTGACCCTGGTCGGCGGCATAGAACCTTTTTTCCGGCCCAATCCGATGGCGTTCTCGAGCGTTCATGCAGCACTTGGCGTTGAAAGCGCGGGCTATTACGGCACGGAGCCGCTCCGGGACACCCTTGACAGCCTCGTCGACTTTGCCCTGGTCAATGACGGCCCGACCCGCCTGACGGTGGGGTCCGCCAATGTGCGGACCGGCGAGATGCGCTATTTCGACAGCAAGGACATACAGCTCGATGCCCGTCATGTCATGGCATCCGGTGCCTTGCCCCCGGCCTTTCCCGCGATCCGCATCGACGGCGAACTCTACTGGGATGGCGGTATCCTCTCGAATACGCCGGTGGAAGCGGTCTTCGATGACAATCCCCGGCGCGATGCCGTGGTTTTCACGGTCCATCTCTGGAATCCCGACGGCGAGGAGCCGGAAAGCATCTGGGAGGTGATGAACCGGCAAAAGGACATCCAGTATTCGAGCCGTGCCGTCAGCCATATCCGGCGACAGCGCCAGATCCATCGCCTGCGCCATGTCGTCAAGGAATTAGCGGCCTATTTGCCCGACGATCTGCGCGACAGTCCGGAAGTCAAGGAGCTGGAGAGCTATGGCTGCCTGACGCGAATGCATGTGGTGCGCCTGCTGGCGCCGAGCCTCGCCGGGGAAGACCACCAGAAGGATATCGATTTCAGCCTGCAAGGCATCAAGACCCGCAGCGATGCAGGCTATGCCGACACCATGCGGATCCTGGAGGCCAAGCCCTGGGAAGGCGGGTTCGATCCTCTCGAAGGCTTCATCCTGCATGAGGAGACAACCGGTACGCCGGCCCTTGCGAGCGTTCCAGCCTGACGGACGCGGCTTAGCCTCGGGCGTTTCGGCCAGGAATTTCGCCCACAAAAAAAATCGGGTGACCGTTGAAGGTCACCCGATTTGTCTTCGGCCTTGAAGCTCAGAAATTGACGTTTTCGAGCGGCACGACGTCGGTCGAAATCAGCACCACTTCGGACCCGCTCTTGTTCTCCCACCAGTGAGCATGGTTGGGGCCGAACTCCGGGGTGTGCTCGCCTGCCTTGTGCAGGATCGGCACCTTGCAGAACACGCTGTGCTCAATGATCTCACCGGAGACGACATAGACGATCGAGGGGCGGTCATTGTGCCAATGAAGCGGGACAAAGCCGTCCTTGGCAGTCGTCAGTCGGCGCATCCGCAGCGCCAGGCCATCGACATTCCGCCAGCCGGTAAGGTCTACCCAATCGAGCACCTCCCGCTGCGTGCCGACGTCTGGCGGGGCGGTAAGCTGGCGGGGTTCCTGGAGCATCTGGTCCTCGGGGCATTGGCCGGCCATGGCGCCGGTCGCCGTAAAGATCGCGGCACTCGCGAGCATGGCCGCCAGGAAATGGCGTGAACTCTTTCGGGGGGTCAGCATGTGCGGTTCTCCTAGATGATGCTTGTTCTGTCGGGTTCAGGTCCCGGCAACACGGGGATCATCGGTCAGACGTACGGAAGGCGGAAATGCCGATCACCACTCGAATCCATACCTGCTGACTATCCACGCGCCGGTTCATAGCGCGTCGCTATCGAACCGGTAGCCATTCGGTAGTTCCGGAACCTGCAGCCCACGGCCATCGTGAAATCGCGTTCCCGATGTTCGTGGACGTCGAAAAAGACCTCGGTTCTTGCATGGGGATCGTCGTGCCGGCGACCCTCCAGGGAGATCGCTTCGATGGTGCTGAATGGTGGATCGGCTTCGCTCGCCGGGCTTGGTCAAGTGGTTTTGGTGCTGCAGGGCGGCGGCGCCCTCGGCGCCTATCAGGTGGGCGTCTACCGCGCTCTGCATGAGGCCGGTATCGAACCTGACTGGGTCATCGGCACCTCGATCGGTGCGGTCAATGCCGCACTCATCGCCGGGAACCCGGCCGAAGCACGGCTGCAGCGGCTGGAGGAATTCTGGCACGGTGTCACCAGACCATCGCTTCCGGCCCTGCTGCAGACGGTCCCGGGTGCCGCCCGAATGGCAGCGGCCATGGATGTGATCGTAGGAGGGCTGCCCGGCTTTTTTGCGCCCAATCCGGTCGCCTTTGCGGGTTCGCGAATTCCGCTTCATCCCGAAAATGCAGGCTACTACT
Source organism: Geminicoccaceae bacterium (assembly GCA_041750975.1). GTDB lineage: Bacteria > Pseudomonadota > Alphaproteobacteria > Geminicoccales > Geminicoccaceae > JBGSYN01. The sequence goes on from JBGSYN010000023.1 coordinate 6,635, forward strand.
CGACCCGGCCGTTGCGCAAAACGCTTGCCGCATTGACCGATTTCGATCGTGTGAACGAAGGTCCGGTCCGGTTGACGGTCGGGGCGGCAAACGTGGCAAGCGGGGAGATGCGGTATTTCGATAGCCAGAAGGAGCGGCTCGAGATCGAGCATGTGCTGGCGTCGGGGGCCCTGCCTCCAGCGTTTCCGGCGGTGCGTCTGGGAGATGCACTCTATTGGGATGGCGGCATCTTGTCGAACACCCCGGTCGAGGCGATCTTCGACGACGAGTCGCGGCGGGATTCGATCGTCTTCGTCGTTCATATGTGGCGGCCGCAAGGGGATGACCCCCGATCCATCTGGGAGGTCGCCAACCGGCAAAAGGATCTGCAATATGCCAGCCGCGCCGACAGTCATATCCGCCGGCAGCGCCAGATTCATCGCCTCCGTCATGTGATCGCCGAACTCGCGGCACGACTGCCGGACGAGCTGATGCACGACCCGGCCGTGCAGGAGTTGCAGGGCTATGGCTGCACCACCCGCATGCATGTCGTGCGGCTGCTGGCGCCGCGCCTCGAGAACGAAGATCATTTGAAGGATATCGATTTTTCGGAAGAGAGCGTGGCGTCGCGATTGGAAGCCGGGCGGCAGGACATGGTGCAAGTCCTCCATGAAGCGCCGTGGCTGGAAACGACCGATCCTCTCGAGGGCTTCGTCATTCACGAGTTGAAGAGCGACATGACCGTGGCGGCGTTGGACGCATGACATCGGGTCTTACACGCAGGGATCTCACCGCAGCGGCGGCGCTGGTCGCTTCGACCAGACGCGATTGCGGTTCAGGCGGAAATCGAGGAAGAAATTCGCAGGCTCTATGGCAGCTTTCTCGATGCTCAGAACGCCCGGAATTTGCGGGGCGTCCGGCGCGCTCTTTGGAATTCGCCGGATTTTCTCTGGGTCAGCGATGGCCGGCCGTTCTGGGGTGTGGACGCCCTGGTCGCGCGTCTGGCAGTATTCCAGATGTCGGATGTCTGGAAGGTCGAAGCCAAGGTCGATCGCTCGCGCGTCGTCTCGCTCGCCGCCAACGCCGCCTATCTGGCGATGCCGTTGGTGCTGACGGTCGGCTCCCAGGAAAAACCCATGCAGGTAAAATGGCTGGTCGGCGTCCTCTGTCGCCGCAAAACCGATGGCTGGCATATCGCAGCCCTGTTTACGACCGAGGACAAATCGGGGTGAGGATCGCCGCAGCCAGGCAGAGGAGCGCGAGGCGGCGATAGACGTCCATTCGCGTTCGTGGCAAGCGTTAACGGCACGGTCTTCCTGGAGAACGACGCGTGGCAGTCAAGTTCAATGAAATGGTGTTGCGTGCGCGATCTCTGGCCGCGCCGGTCGGCGCCAGATTGGCGATGGTTGCCGACGCCTGCAAGATACACCATCCGGAATATGACGCGGAGATCGATCGGCTGGTCGCGCGGCTGAAGGCGGCCGAAGCCGGAGGCGGTGCTCCGAAGGATGGCGAGATGATCACGGATTTCCTGCTGCCAGACCAGTTCGGCCGGTTATGGCGGCTCGACCGGCTGCGCCAGCGCGGCCCCGTCATCATCGCCTTTCATCGAGGCGAATGGTGCGAATTCTGTCAGGTCAACATGGTGTCGCTGGCGCAGGCCCATCCGCGCATCGTCGAAGCGGGCGCCAGTCTGGTTACCGTGGCACCGCAACGCGCACCCTTCGCCAAGCGTCAGATCGAGGTTGCGGAGGCGACATTTCCGATGCTGTCGGACGCTGGTGGCGCCTACGCAGCGTCGCTGAATCTGGTCGTGGCGATCGGCGAAAAGGTGCGTGCGCATATGGCGCGCTTCGGCATCGATCTCTCGGAGACGAACGGCGACGAGGGTCTGTTCCTGCCGATCCCAGCGACCTTTGTCGTCGCACCCGATGGCCGGGTGATTGCGCGCCATGTCGATCCCGATCCGAGACGGCGCATGGATGTCGATGCAATGCTTCAGGCGGTTGCTGCCGTCGGGCGCTGAAGCCTGCTCCAGTCTGCCGCCCGCAGCTGGGTCAGTAGAAGCGACGCGGCCGGGCTGCGTTGGCGCCCGGCGACGGAAAACACCCGGAGACTTTGACGAAGCCTCAGGCCGTCGATCGGGGCGGTCAGGACATCGGCCGGCATGGCCACGCTTTCCGGCGCAATGGCCACACCAATTCTGGCCCGTAGAAAGGCGATGACATCGTTGTCGTTCGCCGCCTCGACCGTGAATGAGACATCGATAGCGTCCGCCTGCAACGCTTCGACGATCGCGGAGCTGGTTTCGCAGAACGGCCGCAGCAGGATTGTTTGATTGCGCAGGTCGGCAAGGGCCAGATGGCGTTTTTGCGCCAAGGGATGCTCCTTGCTGAACGCGATCCTGACTGCCTCGTCGAACAGCGGCCAGGATTCGAACCGCGTCCACTCCATCTCGGCCGGCGTGGACAAGGCAAGGTCGGCACTGCCGTCCCGGAGCTTTGCCGCGACTTCGACGGTCGAACCGCGTGTCAGGCGGAGCCCCACTTGATCGAACGACCCAAGCAGCTCGACGAGCGGAGGCATGAAGGGTGCGAGATCGACCGCGTCCGGCAATGCCAGGTTGAGGACAGCGAAAGTCCCGGTATTCATTGCGACGGCGATCGACTTTGCCGCCGTGGCGCTTTCATAGCAGCGCATCAGCAATGGCAGCATCTTCGTCCCCAGATCGGTCAGATGCGTATGGCCGCGCTCGCGCCTGAGCAGGTCGCCCCCCAGCTCGTATTCGAGCAGCTTGATCGCGCGTGTCAGCGACGGCTGCGAAACATGACAATCGCTGGCCGCGCGCGTGAAATTCAGCGTCTCGGCAACGGCGAGAAAATAGCGGATCTGGTGCATTTGCATTGCGCGTCGCTACCCGGAATAGAGTATCCGCCGGCCGGCGGTCCCTGCCACAATTTTGTCATCTGCCTGCTGGGAAGATTTATTGGCGGCAGACCGGTTCCCGCACCATAGCGCGTCGCGCCGTCAGCCTTTGCGCGCCGTAAAATCTAGGTGATCGTCGCCGCTACGTGGCCCAGATCCTGGATCAGGACTTCGGTGGTGCACGGAGCCTCCACCCAGATCACAGGGGTGATCGTGCCGAGACTGATGAATGAGCCGGCCGGCAGGCTGCGGCCCAGCCCCGCCCAACGCCGCAAGGCAAACAACAGGGCGTCCAGGGGATGGCTCATCAAGGCGTCGCTCAGGCCTGTGGCGACCTCGACCCCGTCGATCGAGGTCCGGCAGCGCAACCGGTCGAGCGGCAGGCCCTGCCAGGCTGTCAGGCGCGGTCCCAGCACGCTCGCGGCATTGAAGACATTGTCCGCGATCTGGACTTCGGCACCCACGGTGAAGAAATCCACGTAGCGATCCTCGACTATCTCGATTGCCGGCATCAACGCGCCGACGAATTCGGCGGCTTCCTCTCGGCTTAACGGGGCAGAGCCGGGTTCGAGTGGCCGTGCCAGTGCCACCGCGATTTCGCTCTCGATCCCCATCCTCCGATAGTCTTTCAAGCTCAGCCGGGCGCCGCTCGGGTGAACGGTCCGGCCGAAGACCTCGCCCAGAAGCGGCTCGGGCACATTGATCAGATCCCGCATGACCTGCGTCGTGCCGCCGATCTTCAGGCCCGCCGGCGCCCCCAATTGCGCCGCCACGATCCTGTTGGCAGCGGCCTGAACCGCATAGGCCTCATCCAGCCCCGCAATTCCCCACGCCTTCGGGAATCTCTCGAGCTTACTGGCGTCTAACCGGCATTGCGCGACATGGTCGGCCGCCATGCGCACATCGTCGTCATTCACCAAATAGTACGTCCTTAATGGCGAAAACCTAATGTCAGCCCTTCACGCCGCCCAGGGTCAGGCCCTCGACCAGGAAACGCTGCGCGTAAATGTAGATCAGGGCGACGGGAATGGCGGTCAGCATCGACGCCGCCATCAGCTGGCCCCAGGGGAGAATGTCGCCCACGACCATCGATTGCAGACCGATCGGCAGCGTGCGAAGCGATTCGCTGGTGATGAAGACGAAGGCGAAGAGGAATTCGTTCCAGGCATTGGTGAACGCGAAGAGTGCGACGGACAGGAGCGCCGGTGCCGCGAGCGGCAGGGTAATGCGCCAGAACGCATAGAGCCGGCTGGCGCCGTCGATCATCGCCGCTTCCTCGAGCTCGACCGGGATCGACCGGAAATAGCCGAGCATGACCCAGGTCGCGAACGGCAGGAGGAAGGTCGGATAAGTCGCCAGGAGCGCTCCATAAGTATTGATGATGCCGAGATCGGTCAGAACTTGATAGAGGGGGATGAACAGGAGTGTTCCCGGCAGGAGATAGGTAATCAACAGGAAGGTCGTCAGCAGACCGGCGCCCAGGAACTTGAGCCGTGACAGGGCATAGGCGGCGAGAGCGGCGAGCGCGACCGAGACGGCGGTACTGATCGTCGCCACGAGCATCGAATTGCCGAACCATGTCAGGAACGGCGTCGCCTGGAGCAGGGAGGTATATTGCTCGATCGTCGCCGGTTCGGGCCAGAAGATCGATGACCGTTCGCTGATCTGGGGCGTGGTTTTCAGCGAGGTCACGATCACCCAGTAGAACGGGAACAGGACGAAGATCATGATCGGGAACAGGAGGAGAAGCCGCAAGGTAAGGTTGACGCGTTCTCGTCCCTCTCGCTTGAAAAGCGGTTGTCCGGGCGATCCGGTGATCCGGCTTCCGACAGCACTGCCAAGACTCCCGATAGCCTGAAAAATCAGCTCGAAAGGCAGGAAGATCAAGTCGAGGACGGCCTCCCAGACGCGCCGGACATAGCGCAACAGGTGATCGCCGAGGTTGGTCTTCCGGTCGGCCGTGACCGGCCGATCGTCGTGTCGCATGAACTTCGCCAGCAACCAGATCAAGACCGCCATCAAGGGGGCGACGCTAAGGGCAATGGCGCTGCCCGGTCCATATTGCAGCGAGCCGATGGCCTTCTCATAGGCGAGGATCGAATAGAGACGCGTGGCGCCTCCCGGACCGCCTCCCGTCATCAAATAGATCAGGCCGAACTGGTTGAAGGTCGAGATGAAGGACAACAGGAGCACGACGACGATGACGTAGCGCAGGCCGGGCAGGGTGACGTGCCGAAAGCGCTGCACGGCGTTCGCTCCGTCGACCTCGGCCGAGTCCAGCAATTGCGGGTCGATCGCCTTGAGGCCGGCGAGCAGGAGCAAGGTGTAGAACGGAATCCCTTTCCACACATTCACGGCGATCACGCTCGGCATCGCCAGATCGGCATCGGAAAGCCACCCCTGTGGCTGGTCGATGACGCCCATGGTCAGCAAGATCGGATTCAAACCGCCGAAAATGGGGTCATAGATGCTTTTCCAGGCGAGCGCCGTGACGATTTCCGGAACGATCCAGGGCAACAGCATGATGCCGCTCAAGAGGCTGCGATAGGGCAACCGGCTGTTGAGGATCATCGCGATGGTCATGCCGGTCACGAACTTGACGGCCAGCGACCAGAGGGTGAATTGAATGGTGTTTTGTAGCGACAGCAAGTAGTCGCTGTTGGTCAACAAGTTCCGATAGTTCCTGAGACCGACATTGACGGTCTCGCCGGTCAAAAAATTGAGGGAGGTGGTACTGAGGAGGATCGCGCTGATGAATGGCCACAGGATCAGCCCGATCATGATCAGAGCCATGGGCAACACGAAGGGGATCGCCACTTTCCAGTCCCGGCCCAGGATTCTCTTGAGGCGCGTGCCAGGAAAGGGGGGGGCTTGGATCGTGGTTGTGCTCAGCCGGGCTTGATTAGCCATAAGCCATATCTTTCCATTTGAACGGGCTCATGATCCTATGGCCCAGCCGGAACACTTCGTCTCCGAGCCTTGGGGTTGCGGTCGGGAAGTAAGAGGGCGGCCCACGCCGCCCTCTCGGTCTGACCAGCCCTAAGGCTGCATAATGCCGCCTTCTTCGAAGATGGCGACGATTTTCTGATGAGCATCCGTCACGGCCTCGGCAGGGGCCATGCGGTCGGAAATGACATTCGCCATCATCTGCTCGACGATGCCCTGCGGCCGAATGGCGTCGATTGCGGCATTGGGTTCGGCGGGCCATGAGGGACCGACAAACGGATCCTCCACGCTGACCTCTTCCTTGATGATCCGGAAGTTCGGATCGGCGGCAAGCAGCTCCTCCGTCCACAAGCCCTCATAGGCAGGCATGAACAACCCGCCGGCCACCTCCGACATCCGCGTGAAGTTCGCCGGATCGAGCAATTCGAGAGCCAGCTCTTTGGCGAGATCGATGTTCGGCGCGCCCTTGAAGATGGTCAGCCAGCCATTGGTTTCGCCGCCCTTACGGCTGTCGCCGTTATTCGCGTTCGGCCTGGTCAGCACCGTGATATTGGGGAAGACCGGATTGTTGTCCCGTTTGGCCTGGGCGTACACGCTGTAGGCGTTGTGCGTGTAGCCGATATTGCCCGCCAGAAAGGCTTCGTTATTGCTCGTGTCCGTCCAGCTCTCGACGCCGGGCGGCAGCATCGGGCCATATTTGCCGCTGCGGTCGTAGGTCTCGGCGAGCCACTCGACCGCGGCCACGGTTTCCCGTGAATCGAACTGGACGATCAGGCCGGTCTCGTCGGTGAAGTGACCGCCGAACGCCTGGATCGCGAGGACCAGGAAGCCCCAGCCGTCGCCGCTCTGATTGGGCGTCAGGCCCCAGCCCCAGAATTCATTGTCGGGGTCGGACATCGCGAGGGCAGCGTCACGACGCTTGTCGAACGTATCGAGACTGGCGGGATCGATCCCTTGTTCCTTGAGCTTGTCGCCCCGGATGAAATTCCCCGCCGTGCCGCCGATGAACGGTATCGATTTCCAGGCGCCGTTGATCTTGCCTTGCTTTGCCGCGTTGATCCCGGGCATGATTCGGCCATAGCGGCTTTCGGCTTCCGCCACCACGTCGCTGACGTCTTCGACGAGGTCGAGCAGGGACATTTGTACGATGCTGACATTACTCGTATAGGCAAGGTCCGGCGGGTTCCCGGCCCGAACCGCAGCCGACATCTTGCCAAGGAAGTCACCGAAGGCTTCCGCATTGGTCGTCGAGGCATCGAGCCCGACATTGTTGGCCGCAGCGAAGTCCTGAAGGGTTTCACGAAACAGCGTCTGGGCCTGCTCGAAATATTCCGTGCGGTGGATCACTGTCAGCGTGCCCGCACTGCCTCGAGGCAGCTCCGCGTCCTGGGCAAAAGCCGGGATGCCATGCCCCGCTGCGAACAGACCGGCGCTGGTGGCGGCGGTCGTGTGCAAGACGTTCCTGCGGGTTAGTTTTCCAAAGCTCGTCACTGTTATCTTCTCCCCGATAACTCGTTGTGCGGCCTAAGGTGTGGCAGAGCCTCGCGGAAGGCAACATGAAATTATCGCCTGCTGCATTACATTGTCGTCATGCGGTTTTCGTTCCCGGAGCGCGCCGATCGAGGGGGTTGAAAGCCCCTTGGCGGACTGCCTGTTGAAGGCTGCGTGAAGCGTGCCGCTTATACCACTTGCAGCATTGCAATAGTGTGCCGGATGCTTCGGCAGCCCTTTATGATACGGTTCGCAAGGTTCGCTCTACACTCTCATCCTTCTTGAACTAGTTAACTCTGGGTTATATCGCGCAAGATATTCGATCCATGATGATCATTCCTTCCCGCGGATCAGTGCGGATTACGGGTAAATGGTTTTGACGTCATTCGGGATGATGAGGTGTCGCCTGACCGGACGGATATTTGCAGCGGTTGCCTTTATCCCTGAGAACTGCTGAACTCATTCATGTCGTTGTTTCGACAATTCGGTATTCTGATTGTTCTCGCCGCCGGTCTCGGCGGGGTCTGGCTGTGGAACACGCGGCAGGTGGCCTCGGATACCGAGGTGCGTCCGATCCGCGGCAGTGAAGCGGCGGGTATCCCGGTAGTTGTCACGCCAACCATGATGGCGACGGATTCGACCGTGGTCGAGGCAGTCGGCACCGGGCGAGCCGAGCAATCTATCATGGTCTATCCGTCCGTTCCCGGCGAGGTGGCTCAGATTTTGTTCGAAGCCGGCGATCGTGTCGACGCGAATCAGCCCTTGGTCCGTCTGGACGCGGAGGACGAGCAGGCCGCCCTCGACCTGACCCAGGTCGAGGGCGAGCAGGCGAGGCAGGTGCTCAAGCGCTATGAGCAGGCCATGCCCACGGGGGCCGTTTCTGAGCTCGAGTTCGATTCGGCACGGACCGATCTGCGTCTCGCTGAGCTCCAAGTGCGGCGGGCGGAGATCGCCCTCGACAACCGCACGATCGAAGCCCCTTTCGCCGGTGTCGTCGGCCTGCCCCAGGTCGATATGGGCGACAGGGTGGATGAAAGCGTGCCGCTCGCAACACTGGACGACAGGTCACGTATTCATGTCGAATTCGACGTCCCCGAATCGTTCTCGAGCAGGGTCCAGCGCGGCGATACGGTCGAGCTTCGAGCCTGGAGCTTGCCGCAGCGGCTGTTCGAGGGCGTGGTCTCGGCGACTGCCAGTCGCCTCGATCCGGAAACCCGCACCTTGAGGGTGCGGGCGACGGTGCAGAACGACGATGACATTCTGCTGCCCGGCATGTCGTTCGCGATCGTCCTGGCGGTGACGGGCGACGATTATCCGAGCGTGCCGGAGGTGGCCGTTATGTGGGATCGGGACGGCTCCTATGTCTGGCGGATCGTCGAGGGCCGAGCCGAGCGCGTCACCCTGAGTATCGTTCGGCGCGACGGGGCGCGGGTGCTGGTCGATGGCGAGCTCGGAGTCGGGGATCAGGTCGTCTCGGAAGGCGTCCAGCGGGTGCGCGCCGGCTCCGAGGTCCGTATCCTCGACGAGGCAACGACAGGTCTGTCGCCCGCCGCGGCCGCAGACAACCAACCTTCGCCCAGTAGCTGACCGGATCGCCCGATGGATCTTCCCTCACTCTCCGTCCGGCGACCGGTCCTGATTATCGTCGTCAATCTCCTGATCATCATTGCCGGGCTCGCTGCACTCACCGGGGTCGAGGTGAGGGAACTGCCCGATGTCGACAGTCCCGTCGTCACGGTCAGAGCCGAATATGAAGGTGCGGCACCGGAGACGGTCGACGCCGAGGTGACGGGCGTCCTCGAAGGTGCAGTGGCCCGCGTACCCGGCATCAGGGCCATCGAGAGCAGCAGCGAGGAAGGCAATGCGCGCATCCGGGTCTCGTTCCGCGAGGACGTCGATCTCAACGCGGCTGCCAACGACGTGCGGGAGGCGGTGGCCACGGTCGAGCGGCAATTGCCCGATGGCGCCGACAATCTTACTGTGGTCAAGGCCGATGACGATGCCGACCCGATCATCCGTCTCGCTCTTCTAAGCGACACGCTGTCCGCCGAAGAGCTTACCTATCTCGCCGAGAACGAGATAGCGCCGGATCTCGCAGCCGTACCCGGCGTCGCCAGTATCGAGCTCAGTGGCGAGCGGGAACGGGTCCTTCGGATTATCGTCGATCCCCTGCGTCTGGCGAGCTACGGGCTCTCGGTGGACGCGGTTGCCGATACCTTGCGGCAGGCCGATTTCGACGTGCCGGCCGGGAGCTTCACCTCGCGCGACCAGTTGATGATCGTCAGGGCCGAGGCCCTGGTCTGGCAGCCGCAGGAAATCGAGAAGCTCGAGGTCCGTAACGGCATCCGCGTCGGCGACATCGCACAAGTGATCTACGGGCCGGAAGACGCCGGTTCTATGGTGCGGCTCGACGGCAGGACGGTCGTCGGGCTCTCGGTGATCCGCCAAGCCCAGTCGAACACGATTTCGATCGCGGACGGTGTGGCTGCCGCCGTAACGCAGTTGAACCGGACGCTCGACGCGGCGGAGCTGGTCGTCACCTCCGACGATTCGGAGTTCATCCGGGGCTCGGTTCGAGAAGTGGTCAAGAGCCTTGGCCTCGCGACGCTGGTGGTGATTGCGGTCATCTATGTCTTCCTCGGCAAGCTGAGGCCGACATTGATTCCAGCCGTGACGATCCCGGTCGCCTTGATCGGCACGGTTTCTGCAATCTGGCTTCTCGGCTTTTCGATCAATATTCTGACGCTGCTCGCACTGGTGCTGGCGACCGGGATGATCGTCGACGACGCCATCGTCGTGCTCGAGAACATCCAGAGCCAGCGCGCCAGGGGGCTGGGACCGCTGGCGGCCGCCGTGACGGGCACGAGGCAGGTTTTCTTTGCCGTCATCGCAACCACGGCAACCCTGGTTTCGGTCTTCCTGCCGATCGCATTCCTGCCGAGCGAGGCGGGCCGGCTCTTCACGGAGTTCGGCTTCGTCCTCGCCATCGCCGTTGCCATATCCTCGTTCGTCGCCCTCTCGCTCTGCCCGATGTTGGCGTCCCGCATGGCGATGGCGGAGGCCGGCAAAACCGCGCATGCCGGATGGTGGGAGCGCTTTGCGGCACCCGCTGGGCGATGGCTTGCGGGTTTGCATGAGCGCCTGCTGGAGGGCTTGTTGGCGGCCCGTATTCTGGCTCTGGGCATCTTCGTCGCCGGCGCCGGCATGGCCTTTCTCCTCTACGATCAAGTCGATCAGTAACTGCTGCCGGAAGAAGATCGGGGCCGTCTCTATGTCTCCATGTCCGGCCCTGACGGCGTCGGCCGGGACTATATGGAGCGGCAGGCGCGAAAGGTCGAAGCCGCACTTCAGCCGCTGCGCGAGAGCGGCGAAGTTGAGAACATCTTCACCGTGGTCGGCCGCTGGGACCCGAACCGCGCGATCATCGTCGCTCCGCTGCAGCCCTGGTCGGAGCGAAGCCGTAGCCAGTTCGAAATTGCCGACGATGTCAGGGCTGCCGTCAGCGACATGCCGGGCGCCAATGTTCGCGTCGGCTCCTCCAACAGCTTGAGCATCCGCGGTGCCGGCAGCGGCTTCGAATTCGCGTTGCTGGGATCGAATTATCCCGATATCGCCATGGCGGCCGACGGGTTCGTCGCGGCGATCAGAGAACGGATCCCTGGCCTCCGGGACCTCCGGATGTCCTATCGGCCGACCCAGCCGCAAATATCGATCCACATCGACCGGCGCCGCGCCGAGGATCTCGGCGTCCCGATCGACAGCATATCCAGTACGCTTCGCGCCATGGTCGACGGCTTCGAAGTGACCGAACTCATGGTCGAGGATCGGGCCTTCCCGGTTCTCCTGGAATCCGCGTCGGGTGCGATCGATGACCCCTCGGACCTTCGCAATCTCTTCGTCTCCGGCGCCAATGGCGCTCTGGTCCCGCTCTCGGCCTTCATCGATATTCGGGAGGAGGGTGTCGCCGCCGAGCTTGACCGGACCGAGCAACGCCGCGCCATCGAGGTCGATGCCGACATCGCCGAGGGCTACACCCTGGCAGAAGGGATCGAGGCGCTCGAGGCCCTGGCGGATGAGGTCTTGCCGCCCGGCATCCAATTCATTCTGCTCGGGGAAGCGGCAACGCTCGAGCAGACCGGCCGCGAAATCGCGATCACGTTCGCCATTGCGGTGCTTGTCGTCCTTCTGGTGCTGGCGGCACAGTTCGAGAGCTTCTTGAGCGCCTTCGTCATTATCCTGACGGTGCCGTTCGGGCTCGCCGCCGCCATCCTCGCTCTCTATGTCACCGGCACCTCGCTCAACATCTACAGCCAGATCGGCCTTGTCATGCTGGTCGGACTGATGGCCAAGAACGGCATTCTCATCGTCGAGTTCGCCGATCAGCTGCGCGACCGCGGCCTCGCCGTGCCAGCGGCGATCCGCCAATCGTCGCGCGAGCGCCTCCGGCCCGTGATGATGACGATGCTTTCGACGGTGCTCGGCGCCCTGCCCCTGATCTTGAGCAGCGGCCCGGGGGCGGAGGCGCGAACCGCGATCGGCTGGGTCATTTTCGGCGGGCTCGGCATCGCCACTCTCTTTACCCTGTTTCTGACACCGATCTTCTATAGTCTCCTTGCCCCGCTCGGCCGTGCCCGTGCCCATCATGGCGACCGCTTGGCCGAGCAGATCGAGGATTCTGAGACAGTCGTCGAGTGGATGCCGGCGCACGCCGCCGAATGATTCGGGGGCGGATTTCGGGCGCAAGATATCTTCTTGTGCCGACACTCTCGGCGCTGCTGGCGGGCTGTCCTGCCGTCGGTCCGGACTACCGGCAGCCGGAGCTTGAGGCTGGCGCCGGCTATCGGGCGCCGATCCCGCCGCTGGTCGGCGAGGCCGACGCCGACATCGCCTGGTGGACCCAGTTCGACGACCGTGTCATCGCGGAACTTGTGACCATTGCGGTCGCGGCGAACCTGGACGTCCTGCTCGCTCGAAGCCGGATCCGCGAAGCGGCGGCGCAGCGCCGGTCGGTGCGCTCCGAGCGCTTCCCGTCGCTCGACGGCGAGGCGGAGGGAGACCTGCTCTACGACCGGGTGATCAGCGGCAGTAATGGCGGCCAGGAGGATGAAACCCAAGGTGCGGTTGCCGCAGGCGCCGTCTTCGGCTGGAGCGCCGATCTCTTTGGCGGGTTGCGGCGCGCCGAGGAGGCGGCCGAAGCCGAGGCGGTTCGGCAGGTCTGGCTGCGCCAGGCCGTGGCCCTCGATGTCGCGGGCAGCGTCGCCGGGACCTATGTCGATCTGCGCGGGCTCCAGCGCCGGCTCGAACTCGGCCGCGACTCTCTGGAACTGCAGCGTCGAACCCTGGAAATCGTGCGTGGCCGGGTCACTGCCGGGCTCGCGCCGCGGCTCAATCTGGCCCAGGCGGAGGCGGCGGTGGCCCAGTTGCGGGCCGATCTGGCGCCGGTCCAGACCGACATCGAGCGGGCCACGGATGCGCTGGCCATTCTGCTCGGCCAGCCGCCATCGGTCTTTTCGCTGCCGGTACAGGAAGGGGATACGGCGATACCCGTGCTCCAGGCGGGCCCGCCGCTCGGCGCGCCGGTCAACCTCCTCAGGCGGCGGCCGGACATCCGCGCCGCCGAACAGACCCTGGTTGCGGCCACCGCCGAAATCGGCGTCGCCGAGGCAGATTTCTATCCCGAATTGACGCTGCCCGGCCAACTGACGTTCACCGTCGACGGCATCGGCACGGGCGATATCGTCCGCGCCGTGGTCGGCTCGTTGAGTGCCGTGCTCGACATTCCGCTGTTCGACGCCGGCGGCCGGACGGCGCGGCTCGATGCCGCCGAGGCACGCGCCATGCAGGCCCTCCTGATCTATCGCTCGACCCTGCTCACCGCTCTGCAGGAGGTCGAGGGGGCGATGTATAATTATGCCGGCCTGCGGGAGCGTCTTGCCGCCCTCGATCTCAGTGTCGACGCCAATCGCCGCGCCTTCGAGCAGGCACGAGCCCTCTTCAACGGCGGTCTCGTCAATTTCATCGATGTGCTGGATTCGCAGCGCGAGTTGACCAGCGCTTTGCAGCAGCGCGCGGAAACCCAGGCCGATCTCACCATTGCAGCAATCGAGCTTTATCGGGCGGCGGGATTCGGTCCGTGCGTTCCGGATGATATCGCTATCGATCAGAGACCGTACGATTGTGTTTGATCGTTTGGTCCTCGCGGGCGTGACGAAACACCGGCGTCTCATCCACCATGGCGAAATCGGGCCGCCCCAATTGACCGAGCGCACGCCTGAGTTCGAGTTCGATCGTCCGATAGGCATGTTCGGCGCCCTCGACCGGATGGCGCGGCGTGGCCGGCTGCAAATTCCGGCCGCGGCCTCAAAACCGCCGAAGCCGCCCTCACCACGGCCCAAAACCGGGCAGTCCGATT
>JBGSYN010000024.1:0-63941 GCA_041750975.1 Geminicoccaceae bacterium
CGCCTGCCGCAGCCGGCCTCGACGCCCTGGCCGACGAGTTGATGGCGCAGCTCCAGGGCATCGCCGAGCCCAGCCCCGAGCACATCGGCAAGGCCATCGCCGCCCTCGCCAAGGCAGCATAACCGGGCCACGCCGGCAAGGCGTGACGCCCAACCCAAACTCACCCCGGGAGCATGAGGGTGGTGGCAGCCCCTTCAAGGAATCCTCGCTTCGACCTCAGTTCTGCTCGGCTGCGGGGATGATAAGATTCGCGAGCATGGCGTTGAGTTGGCCGGCATAGCCTTGTGAGCGGGCCGGGCGGTTCGGATCGGAGGTAACGGTGACGGTGAGTGCCAGGTCGGGGACGACGTAGATCATCTGGCCGCCATAGCCTCGGGCATAGGCGACCATGTGGCCGCGGGCGCGGGCGAGAAACCAGCCATAGCCATAGTCGTGGCCGGAGAAGGGCGAGCGGGTGCGGGGTTGCCAGGAGGTTTCGATCCAGCCTTCGCTGAGGACGCGGGTCCCCTCGAAGATGCCGCGGTTGCGATAGGTTTCGCCGAAGCGGTAGAGGGCGATGGGCGAGAGGGCCATATTGTTGCCGCCCATATAGAAGCCTTGGGGATCCTGGGTCCAAGGCGGAATCTCGATACCGAGAGGCGCGCCGAGCCAGTCACGGGCGAGCCTCAGAAGATTGCGGTCTGCGGTCTCGGCAAGGGCGGCGCCGAGCAGATGATAGCTGCCGGTCGAATAAAGCATCCGTTCGCCGGGTGTGGCGACGAAGGGGCGGCTCAGGGCGTAGGCTATCCAGTCGGGGCTTTGCACCCAGGCGCCGTAATTGCGGCCGGAAGTGCGCTCGAGCCCCGCGCGCATCGTCAAGAGGTGATCGATCGTGAGGTCGCCTATGCGGGGATCAGCACCTTCGGGCACATGGGCTCCCAGCAGATCGACAACGGATTGGTCGGTATTTTGGAGGATATCCCGATCGAGTGCCGCACCGGTGAGGGCGGCAACGATCGTCTTCGAGACCGATTTGACATTGACCGGGCGCTCGAGCGCCGGGCCCCGAAAGGCTTCACCCAGAAGGATCTCGCCGTTCTGCGCAACGATCAGGCCGTGCAGCTGGTCGAGGCTTCTGGCGTGGTTGGCCGTGTCATCGAAAGACTGTGCCTGGTTCTGGGTCTGGGCGTAGGCCGACTTGACAACGGCCAGCGTCGATGCGGCGCCGGCGAGGAAGGATCTGCGGGTCGGTGCGAAGTGCTTGGGCATAGGGCCAAATTAGGCCGCGAGACATCGTGATCAATTCTTCGGTTGACGCCGCCGCCGCTTGGCATGAGGCTTCGACGAGAAGCTTTTCGGGAGGCTGATATGTCGATGCGAAAAATCGCGTTTGCTACGGTGCTGGGATCGGGTCTTGCGGCGGCCGGTATGGCCGAGGCCGGCACCATCATCTTCAATTCGAACACTTCCGATCCGGCGCCCAAGGCTGCTTTCGAGACGGCGATTGCCGAGTTCGAGGCAGCCAATCCGGATATCGACGTCAAGTTCAACGTGTTCGATCACGAGGCCTTCAAGACCGCCATTCGAAACTTCCTGACGACCGAGCCGCCGGATGTCGTCACCTGGTTCGCCGGCAATCGCATGAAGGTCTTCGTCGACCGCAATCTGTTCGAGGATCTGACCCCGCTTTGGCAGGAAAACGGCCTCGACGAGAAGATGGCCTCATCGCGTTCGGCCATGACCATCGCCGACAAGCAATGGGGCGTGCCCTATGCTTATTATCAGTGGGGCGTCTATTACCGCGAGGATTTGTTCGAGCAGGTCGGTGTGACCGAGCCGCCCAAGACCTGGGAGGAGTTCAAGGAGGTCGGTGCCAAGCTCAACGAGGCCGGCATCACCCCCGTCACCATCGGCACCAAGTTCCTTTGGACGGCGGCCGGTTGGTTCGACTACATCAATATGCGGACCAACGGCCTCGATTTTCATATCGAGCTGATGGACGGCAAGGTGCCCTATACGGATGAGCGCGTCGTCAAGACCTTCGAGAATTGGAAGGAATTGATCGACGCCGATTTCTTCCTTGCCAATCACGCCAATTATAGCTGGCAGGAAGCGCAGCCCTTTCTCTATCAGGGCGATGCGGCGATGTATTTGATCGGCAATTTCATCGTCCCGCAGTTTCCTGAGAGTGTCGCCGACAAGATCGGGTTCTTCCAGTTTCCGATGATCGATGAAGGAATTCCTGTAGGCGAGGATGCGCCGACCGACACCCTCCACATTCCGGCGGGGGCCAAGAACAAGGAGGATGCGCTAAAATTCCTCTCCTACATGTCGGAGGCCGGGATCCAGGGCGAACTCAATGCCGCGCTCGGCAATCTGCCACCCAACAAGGAGGCGCCCGTGCCGGAAGACCGCTTCTTGGAGGCAGGCTTCGAGATGCTCGCCGATGCCGCGGGGTTGGCGCAGTTCTATGACCGCGACACCGATCCCGAGATGGCCAAGATCGGCATGCAGGGCTTTCAGGAATTCATGGTCAAGCCCGACCGTCAGGACGCCATTCTCGAACGGCTCGAGAAAGCCCGCCAGCGCATCTTCAAGAACTGACTGGCAGTGAGCGGCCGTCATCACCTGGATGACGGCTAGAGCCGATGGTCGAAGCGGGCTTTTTCGAGCGCAACCAGCAGCGTCTGGCGCCGGTCGTTTTGCTGGCGCCAGCGCTGATCATGTTTCTGGTCTTCGTCGTCAATCCGATCGTCCAGTCGCTCTGGATCTCGCTCCATGAATGGGACGGCCTGAGCCCGCCGATTTGGGTCGGTTTGTCCAACTATCGCGAGCTGTTCGATGACGAGCTCTTCTATGTCTCGCTTCAGAACAACATCATCTGGCTCGTTCTCTACTTGCTGGCCCTGCCGGCCGGCCTGGCGGTCGCGCTCTATCTGAACCAGAACGTGCTCGGCATCCGGCTGGTCAAATCGCTGTTCTTCTTTCCCTTTGTGATCAGCCAGGTGGTCGTCGGGCTGGTGTTCTCCTGGTTCTATGATCCGAGCTTCGGTCTGCTGGCCAAACTGTTCACCGGCCTTGGCCTTGAACCTGTGCCGATTCTCTCCGACGAGAACCTCGTCACCTACGGCATCATCCTGGCGGGGCTTTGGCCACAGACCGCCTATTGCATGATCCTCTATCTGACCGGCCTCAACAATGTCTCGCCCGAGGTCATCGAGGCCGGCAAGATCGACGGCGCTGTCGGCTGGCGTATGCTCTGGCACGTGATACTGCCGCAATTACGCCCGGCGACCTTCATCGCCTTGGTCGTCACCGTCATTGGTGCCCTGCGCTCGTTCGATCTGGTCGCCATCATGACCGGCGGCGGCCCGTTCGGCACCTCGAATGTGCTGGCCTACTACATGTACGAGCAGGCGCTCTTCAATTACCGCATGGGTTACGGGGCGGCGATTGCGACGGTCCTGTTCCTGATCATGGATATCTATATCGTCTTCTTCCTGACCCGCATGTTGCGGCAGGAAAGGCGGGGCGGCTGATGTATCCGGCACCGATCCAAACGGCGTCCCCCGCGGCCAGGGGGCTCTACAAGGCCTCCCTGCCGGTAGCACTGGTCGTCTGGCTGTTGCCTTTGCTGGCGGTGATGCTGACCTCGATCCGCTCGCTTGAGGACATCAATCAGGGCAATTACTGGGGTTGGCCGAGCGAGTTCGATCTCATTCAGAATTATTCGCAAGTCTTCGGTGCCACGCCCATGGCGCGCTATTTGCTGAACAGCCTGATCATTACCCTGCCGACAGTGATCGGCACGCTGATCATCAGCACCATGGCGGGCGCTGCCTTGGCGATCTACAATTTCCGCTTCAATATTTTGCTGTTCGCGATGTTCATCGCCGGCAATTTCATTCCGTTTCAGATCCTGATGATCCCCGTGCGCGATCTGATGGTCGATCTCGGCATGTATGACAGCTACTATTCGCTGATAGTCTTTCACATCGCCTTTCAGGCAGGCTTCTGCACGCTCTTCATGCGCAATTTCATCAAGGCCCTGCCGTTCGAGCTGATCGAGGCGGCTCGGGTTTCCGGCGCCAATGAATTCGTCATTTTCTACCAGATTATTGTCCCGCTGGTCCGGCCCGCCCTTGCAGCCCTAGGTGTGCTCATCTTTACCTTCATCTGGAACGATTATTTCTGGGCCCTGGTGCTTGTTCAAAGCGACGAGGTCAGGCCGATCACGGTCGGTCTCAGTGCGCTCAAGGGCCAGTGGGTTGCCTCCTGGCAGTTGATCTCGGCAGGCTCGATCGTCGCCGCATTGCCGCCGGTGATCATGTTCTTTTTGATGCAGCGACATTTCATTGCCGGGCTTATGCTCGGCGCCAGCAAGGGCTGACCCTCCATTATGTGGGACTACATCATCGTCGGCGCCGGTTCGGCCGGCTGCGTTCTGGCCAATCGCCTCTCCACCGATCCCAAGAACAAAGTGCTGCTGCTCGAGGCGGGGCCGCGCGATCGCAGCCCCTGGATCCACATGCCCGGCGGCTATTACAAGCTGATCTATCACCCGGTGTTGAGCTGGAATTTCGAGACCGAGCGCGAGGAGACGATGGGCGGGCGCAGCATGATCTGGCCGCGCGGCCGCACGCTTGGCGGTTCCTCCTCGATCAATGCCATGGTCTATGTCCGAGGCCAGCCGCTGGATTTCAACAGCTGGGCGCAGCGCGGCTGCAAGGGCTGGGGCTATGACGACGTCTTGCCCTATTTCAAGCGTGCGGAGGGTCAGACCCGGATCGAGGACGAGGACTATCACGGCCATGACGGCCCGCTCGGTGTCTCCGATATCGAAGACGGCCACCCATTGTCCGACGCCTTCATCGAATCCGGCGTGCAATGGGGCCTGCCGCGCAGCGACGACTTCAATGGCGCCACGCAGGAGGGGATCGGCTATTTCCAGCTGACCGTGCGCAATATCCGGCGCTGCAGCACTGCGGTCGGCTATCTCCGCCCCGCCGAAAAACGCCCCAATCTCGAAGTCCGGACCGAGGCCTTCACCAATCGCGTGGTCTTTGACGGCAGGCGCGCCAAGGGCGTTGCCGTGAGCATCAAGGGGGGGCCCGAGCAGATCTTCGAAGCGGGCAAGGAAGTCATCCTCTCGGCCGGCGCCATCAAATCACCGCATCTGCTGTTGCTGTCCGGTGTAGGGCCGGCAGCACAGCTCAAGGCGCAAGGGATCGAGGTCGTCCACGACGCGCCCGGCGTTGGCCAGGACCTGCAGGATCATCTTCAGATCAAGCTGATCTATCGGGTCGAGGGGGTTGAAAGTCTCAACGAGGTACGGCGCAATCCTCTGAAAATGGCACGCGAGGGCCTGCGCTTCGCCCTGTTTCGCCGTGGCCCGCTCGCCAGTGGACCTTCGATGGCGGGCGGGTTCGCGCGCACCGATCCGGCG
Source organism: Geminicoccaceae bacterium (assembly GCA_041750975.1). Classification (GTDB taxonomy): domain Bacteria; phylum Pseudomonadota; class Alphaproteobacteria; order Geminicoccales; family Geminicoccaceae; genus JBGSYN01. Next base: position 5,426 of record JBGSYN010000024.1, read on the forward strand.
CTCGACACGCCGGACATGCAGTTGCATTTCAACCCGGTGAGCGGCGACAAGCCCGGGCACTTCCATGACTATCCGGGCTGCACGCCGATCGTCTCGCAAATGCGGCCGGAAAGCCGGGGCGAACTGAAGCTCCGCTCGCCCGATCCGCGCGAGCAACCCTCGATGCGCGCCAATTACCTGGCGACAGACACCGACCAGCGCGTTGTAGCCGCGTCCTTGCGAGTCGGCCGCGAGATCATGAAGCAATCAGCAATGCAGCGCTATAAGCCGCAAGAGATGTTGCCCGGCCCCAAGGTTCAAAGCGAGGACGAGTTGGTCGATTTTGCACGGCAGGCCGGTTATACGCAGTTCCACCCGACCTGTAGCTGTCGGATGGGTGTCGATGCGATGGCCGTCACCGACCCCGAACTCCGCGTCCGCGGTTTGCAGGGTTTGCGCGTCGTCGATGCCTCGATCATGCCAGCGGTCACCAGCGGCAACACCAACGCCCCAACGGTCATGATCGCCGAAAAAGCCGCCGACATGATCCTCGCGAAGGCGTGACGCAAGGACAGGCTATGAGACCGGCAGGCCTTGTCCATGGTTATAAGCATTTATTCCTTGACTTGCTATTGGCGTTCTGATAGTAACCTGGCAATGTCTTATCATTCCTGCCTAAGGCTCGTAGATTTCCGCGAGGCGGATGTGGCCGAAGACCTGAATGGGGAGTTCTTCATGGCTACGGGTGTGGCCAAAGAATTCGAGCTCGGCGCCGTAGGCTTGACGGAAATTGTGAAGGGCCCGTGCTTCGTGCCCCCAAAATTCGTCGAAGATACAAAAGTAGCTTTTGACATAGGGAGCTAAAGTCGAGAGCAAATAAAGCGTTGAGCTGTAGAGATCTGCGTCGAAGTGAATAAGGACTTCGTCAAAAGTATCAAAATCAACCTTATCGAGAAAGGGCCTGGTGGAATTCTGAAACCAACCCTTGACGAAGGTAACACGGTTGTCCTCGATCGTGGGGAGGCGGCCATCTGTTGAAAAGGTTCCGGCTTTTTGGATATTCCAGTCTTCCGGCAAACCAATAAAGGAGTCGAAGCCCGCAAATCGGCTATCAGGATTGGTGAAGCCCTGACAAAAGACATTCATCGAATAGCCTTGGAAAACACCAAACTCCAACAAGAGGATTTTTTTGTCACTGCCGATCTTGCGGATGGCATCGCGCCACAAATCCTCTCGCGTCTTGGCAATATCGGAAGATACAACTTCGGGCAGGCGATTGTATAATATCGAGTGGGCTGATAGGCGCTCGAAAATATTGCTTTGGTCGAGTTTCGCCGAGAGGCGTTTCAGCGTGCCACGCATTATTTGTCTCAAATCAGCCGTTAATTACAGTGGCTGATCTACCGTCAATTCAGGTGCTGGTCACGTGCGAATTATGACGTTAAATGTCTCTCTTGGTCGGGGAGTGAACAAGAAAATGTGGCTGTCCTAACTCTTGAACATGAAGTATTCGTTGAAGGCCGTGGCGTATCGATCGTCAAATTGCAATGAGCCTGCAAGAACCAGGAGGCAGAGGCATTCCTCTTCGGTGTAGGCGATCGGCTCATGGGCTTCGCCGGCTGCGGCGAAAGCGTAGTCGCCTGTTCGATAATTGGTGCCGCCGATTGTCAAACCACCCTGCAGTACCAGCATATGCTCATCGCCCTCGTGGTCGTGATGCGGGACATAGCCGCCTTTCGAAGCCCGTATCAGGGACACCCTGTGCCCATGCGATGGCCCCTGCAACAGCGCTTCCTCGAACAGACCATCGAACCGGCGCCAGCGCAGGCCGGAGCCGCACCCTTTCACGATGTGCCGCAGCGACCCAGGCAGACGATCATTGCCGAGTTGCCGCATCGATACCGGCTCTGGTTCCGGCATGGGCTCACCGATTTCCTCAAGCATTCGGTTCCATGCGAGTTCGGCAAGCGGGGCTGGCTCGATGGTCTCGATGAGGGTACCGCCCAGCGCTTCCAACAATCTGATCTCGTTGCGGCAGGCCGAGCAGGCTTGAGCGTGGCTGGCGACGATCAGCGCTAGGGCAGCCGGCGCCGCCCCGGTCGCGTAGTCGACCAGAAATTCATCCCGTGGATGAAAACGGGGCGATGACGGCCCGTCGACCATCGTGGCTCTCGAACTATCGATCATCTCTTCTAAAACTACTCGTCTAGTTGATTGGAACCGACATCCCGGCGTCTCTGCAACAGCGTGGGTGCGACCCGTTGACGAACTGAGCGCCCCAACCGTCCCTGACCGACGTTCTGCCTTGTACGTTGCGGATGTAAACTAGTTCATACAGTTTTCAAAAATCTTGGCCATTAGCGCAAAACAACGTGTCAATGAAAGTTGACAGATGCTTAGCTGCAGCTGGCGCCGAGCAGGCCCTGTCTGAGATCGGCGTCCGGCGGATTGGGTCCAAGCCAGATCGCCAGCATGGCGCGCGCGAAGTCGTCACCCGGGATCAACGTGTCTCGATCATTCATGCCGACGCGGAGGCCTTTGCCGAGCACGTGGCTGAAACTGAGACGGTCGCCGGCATTCAGATCCCGAACCAGCGCATCCAGCGCCCCGATCGAATCCGCCATCGCCTTCATTTCGGCGCCGTTGTTTTCGAGACCTTCATTCCAGGCTTCCCGGATATCCTCGGCATCGACGTGACGGAGGAATTCCATGTCGACCTGCCAGATCGGATTGGCGTCGAGGATGGCATCGGCACGGGTCTCTCGATCGGGCAAATAGAGGCCCGCAACATAGACATCCAGATTGAGCATGGTGGCTTCGCGCAGGCCCATGCCATTGAGCACCAGGGATTGGCCGTCCACCGGGAGATCAGGCGGGAATTCGATGCCGTTGCAGCTGGCGGCATCGAGCCGCAAGGGCATCAAGCCGAAGGCGATCGATAGCGAGATGGCGGCGCAGATTGGACGACGATAACTCAATCACGACCTCACGGATTTTGAACTCTGGCCCGAATTACGTCGTGATGAGGCATAGGGGATCATTCTGACCGCCAAAACAAAAAAAGCGGCCCCGAAGGACCGCCAGCGTTAGGGAGGCCAAGACAAGTCAGATGTCGTAATAGAGCACGAACTCATAAGGATGCGGACGGAGTCGGATCGGGTCCAACTCGGCCTCGTGCTTGTATTCGACGTAGCTTTCGATGAAGTCGGTAGTGAACACATCGCCTTCCGTCAGGAAGTCGAAATCGGCTTCGAGCGCTGCAATTGCCTCGGAAAGCTGGCCGGGTACTTTCGGTATCGAGGCGGCTTCCTCGGGCGGTAGATCGTAAATGTTTTTGTCGACCGGCTCACCGGGATCGATCTTGTTCTTGATACCGTCCAGGCCGGCCATCAGCATCGCCGCAAAGGCGAGGTAGGTATTGGCCGAGGGATCGGGGCAGCGGAACTCGACGCGCTTGGCCTTGGGGCTCTGGCTGTACATCGGAATGCGGCAGGCGGCCGAGCGATTGCGGAGCGACCAGGCAAGATTGACCGGCGCCTCGTAGCCGGGAACCAGGCGGCGATAGGAATTGGTGGTCGGTGCGGCAAAGGCCAGAATCGCCGGTGCATGTTTCAAGAGACCGCCGATATAGTAGCGCGCCATGTCGGAGAGCCCGGCGTATCCTGCGGCATCGGCGAACATCGGCTGGTCACCCTTCCAGATCGACTGGTGCACGTGCATGCCCGAGCCATTGTCTCCGAACAGCGGCTTCGGCATGAAGGTCGCGGTCATGCCGTGCTGCTTGGCGACATTCTTGACGACGTATTTATACTTCATCTGCTGGTCGGCCATCGAGACCAGCGTGTCGAATTTGAGATCGATCTCGCACTGACCGCCGGTTGCCACCTCGTGGTGATGGCATTCGACGACGAGGCCGATCTGGGCCATGACCAGGGCCATCTCGCTTCGCAAATCCATCATTGAATCGGAAGGCGGGCAGGGGAAGTAACCTTCCTTGGCGCGGATTTTGTGGCCGAGATTGGGCTCTTCGTAATCGTTCGAGTTCCAGTGGCCCTCGCTGCTGTCGACGAAGTACTGGCCGTAATTGGTATCCTGGCCGTAGCGGACATCGTTGAAGACGAAGAATTCCGCTTCCGGCCCGAAATAGGCGCGGTCGCCCATGCCGAGAGTCTGCAAATAAGCCTCGGCCTTGATGGCGATGCCACGCGGATCACGGCTGTAAAGCTCGTCTGTAATCGGGTCCTTGACCGCACACACCATCACCAGCGTCTTGTATTTGGTGAAGGGATCGAGGAAGGCGCTGGTCGGGTCCGGCATCAACAACATGTCGGATTCGTTGATCACCTTGAAACCGCGGATCGACGAGCCATCGAAGCCGCACCCGTCCGTAATCTGACTCTCGTCGAAGGCCGCGGCCGGAAACGAGGTGTGCTGCCACATCCCCGGCACGTCGGTCAGGCGCAGATCGACCATCTGCACGTCCTGATCCTTGATCACCTTCATAACGTCGGACGAGGTCTTGCATCCCAATGACATTTTTTCTTGGTCCTCTCTCTTACGATTCTAGTTCGTGGGTGTCGGCCGCAGGCCCGCGACCGAGACCAACGTTAGTGGCGTCAAGCCGCGAAGGTGCCGGCGGCGCTAAAGGGCGTCGCCACCTTTCTCGCCGGTTCGAATGCGCACTGCATCAAGGATGTCGAGCACGAAGATCTTGCCGTCACCGATGCGATCGGTCTTGGCCGCCTGTTGAATGGCTTCCACGGCACGCTCGACGATGTCGTCGTCAACCGCAATCTCGATTTTCACCTTGGGCAGGAAGTCAACGACATACTCCGCACCGCGATAAAGCTCGGTGTGTCCTTTTTGGCGCCCAAAGCCCTTAACCTCGGTGACCGTCATTCCCTTGAGGCCGACTTCCTGCAGCGCCTCTTTCACTTCGTCCAGCTTGAACGGCTTGATGATCGCCTCGATCTTCTTCATGCCTGGGTGAACTCCAATAACGTTGTGCGCAGGACCAGCCCGCGGGTCAAAGCTAAGTCGTTTGAAGCATGGATCGTGCCATCCTGGCAATCAACGGCATTCGTTTCGTTAGCCCATGCTTCGTAGCGCTGAAAGTGCCAGGAGCAATCGCTCGCTTTTCATCGTTGCCTAATCATTGATCACGCTGATAAATATTTGAGCAGACGGTTTGCATAAGTTCTGCCCAGCCGTTGGGTACGCACTGATCTCGCCGCCTTGACGCCTCATGCCTTATGCGCCAAATACCGAAATCCAAAATGGCGGGCGTAGCTCAGTCGGTTAGAGCGCCAGGTTGTGGCCCTGGAGGTCGCGCGTTCAAGTCGCGTCGTTCGCCCCAATTCCCTAATAAAGACCCTAAAGTCGGCTGCGTATCGGATGGCGGTCGACGAGCGCGCGCAGGAAGCCGACATCGTCACCGGAGAGACTGTCGATAAGTCCGGCTTCTAGCGCCGGCCCGATCAATGTTTCAAAATCCAGGCCGAGATCGCGTGCGGCCTCAAGTGTGGCGGGTTCGGGCAGGTGGCAGCGAATGGCGATCCCGGCATCGTGGATTTTGCGCGCATCGTCCGGAAAAAACCGCAGAAATTCGATCGAGAGCGAATCCAAACCCGCCTGACGCGCAATAGCGACGAAATCGACATGGCGGGCATGGGTGATCCCCTCCGTTCGGATTCCGGGAATTCGCGCTTTGACAGTCATCAGGTCGACATGATCGAATGAGAGGACCATCACGCGCTCCTCGTCGCCGCTCCGACCGAGCAATTCGTTCAGACGGTCGATCATCGACGGAATCCGCTGGCGCTCCTTGATTTCGACGGTGAAGCCGAGGTCGAGAGCCCGGCCGAGTTCCAACGCTTCGCCGAGCGTCGGCACCCGTTCCCTAGCATAGCGGGGGTCGAACCAACTGCCCGCATCGAGTGCCTTGACCTCGTCGAGGGTCGACTTTGCGGCGAGGCCTCGTCCGTCGGTGGTGCGGTCGAGCGTGATATCATGCAGCAGGATGATCTCGTCGTCGGCGGTGAGGACAATGTCGATCTCGCACATCGTGCCGCCCTGATCCTTGGTTGCCTGGATTGCGGCCAAGGTGTTTTCGGGTGATCCCAACGAATGGCCGCGATGGCCGCAAACATGGGTGAAGCCGTTTTCAGACGCGAGCAGGCGCATGGCGTGCCTCCTTTATAGTTTGCCCATGCCTGCCGCGAGCACGTCTTCCCTGAGGAATCTTTCGGCAAGGAAGAAGATGATCACCATCGGCATGATCAGGATGAAGGTGAGGACGGCGGCATTGGGGAAGATGATCAGCTTGCCGCCGAGATAGCTCCAGAGCTTGACCGTAATGGTCTGGACGATCGGGGCGCCGACGATGAAGGTCTTGTCGAATTCCTCGAAGCTGCGGATGAAACTCAACAGACCACCGGCGATGAAACCCGGCCAGGCGAGCGGGATGAGAATGTGGCGGGCAAGCTTTGCTGGTGTGGCGCCCAGCGTTCTCGCTGCGTGCAGCAAGTCGTCAGGGATGCCCTCGAAGGTCGCTGCGAGAATGCGGATCATGAAGGGCAGGGTGCCGATAGTCTGGACCAGGATGACACCGATCACCGTGTAGGCGAGCCCCAGCCGCAGGAAGAGTGTGCCGACGCCGATCCCGATAATGATCCCAGGGACGATCAGCGGGGCCAGGATGAAGATCTCGACCGCACGCTTCCAACGGAATGGGATCTTGGCGAGGGCGAAGGCGGTCGGCAGCGCCAGAATGCCGGTAAGTGCCGTGACCACCGTCGAGATCAGGAGGCTGAGCACGATGCTTCGGATGATCGAGGGATCGCCCAAAGCCTGCTGCCAATGATGCAGCGAAACCGAGCGTGGGACGATGTCGGGGGCGAACCAGCCGGTTGCCGGGTCCACGACCGACCAGAGGAACGCTACGAGCAGGGGCAGGAACAGGGCGAGGAAAGCCGAGCCATAAAGCCCGGCTGTAATCCAGTTCAGCCCATGCCGAGCGCGTCGTCCTCGTGTCGGGTTGCCTTGGGTGGCCGTCAGCGGCAGAGCGGCGCTCATCGTCCGGCCCCGCCATAGGCGAGGCGAGCACGACGCGTGATGGCGTAGTAGCTCAACAATACGGCGATCGAGACCAAGCTCAAGACCGTGCCCATGGCCTGGGTCAATGCCCATTTGTTTTCCCCGAAGGCGCTCTCATACATCTGCACGGAGAGGGTGAGGGGATAGATCGGGCCCAGCAGATTGGGGATGGCAAAGGCCCCCATGGAATCGATGAAGACCAATAGGGTGGCTGCGGTGATGCCGGGCAGGGCCAGAGGGATCTGCATCAGGAAGAAGATGCGCAAGGGATTGGCCCCGAGCGTGCGCGCCACGGCCAAAATGTCGCGCGGAATGGCAGCGATCGAGCCACCGACGATGAGCGTCATCAGCGGCACGTTTTTCCAGGCCATGGCGATGATAATCCCAAGCCCCCATTCATCGCGTACCAGCTTCGGCAGAACGAGGCCGACCGGCGCCAGGAGGCGCTGCGCGATGCCGCCGCGATCGAACAGGGTCATGACGATGAAAGCGGCGACAATGCCCGGAACGACCAGCGGTACCTTGTAGAGTGCTCTGAAAAACGCACGGCCATGAAATTTCTGATCGAGCATGACAGCCAGAGGCAGGCTGACGATCAGGCACAACAATGTCTGCGCCACGCTGAGGTAGACCGAGAAATAGATCGAATCGCGAATGGCCGCCGTGCCGAAGAGTTCGGCATAATGATCCAAGGTTGCGCGTGTCGGCGCACCGATCGTAAAAATGCCGAAGCTGCCGAGGATCGCGAGCGCCAGCGGAATGCCGAAAAAGATCAGCAGGTAGCCGCCGCCCGGCGCCAGCAAGAGGGGCAGATTACGCGGCTTCTGCCGTCGCATCGGCCGCGTCCTCCTCGACCCTATCTTCCTGAAGAACGTGGACCTCGCCGGGCATATGCAGCCGGACCGGCTGGCCCGGATTCAGTACGTGCGCCGTCTGCCCGGTCGCTCTGGCTCGAAGATTCAGCTTGCCGACCTCGACCCGGTAATCGATCGCGGCACCGAGGAATGTGCGATTGGTGATCCGACCGTGCGCCTCGCCGGGTTCGGCGGGCTCGATCGACAGGTCTTCCGGACGCAGCGATAGAGCGAGGCGATCATTGCCTGCCATCGGCCGATTCAGTCGCTGGCCCCAGGGCAATTGGAGGACGCCGTCCCGACCGACCGCCTCGATGACATTGGTCTGACCCAGGAACTCGGCGGTAAAGCGGTGACGCGGGTGCCGATAGAGTTCGATGGGCGTGCCGATCTCGACGATGCGCCCCTCACTCATGACGACGATCCGGTCGGCCAGCGCCATCGCCTCGCTTTGATCATGTGTGACATAGAGGCTGGTGATGGCGAGACGCGCCTGCAGATCGCGCAGATCGTCGCGCAACTGCTCCCGCAGCTTGGCATCGAGGTTCGAAAGCGGCTCGTCGAACAGCAAGAGATCGGGCTCGATGACGACGGCCCGGGCGAGGGCGACGCGCTGCTGTTGGCCGCCCGAAAGCTCGCGCGGATAGCGTTCGCCATAGACCCTGAGATCGACCAGAGACAACGCGGTATCGATCCGCCTTGCCGCCTCGCTTTTGGCGACACCGCGCATCGCCAGCCCGAACCCGACATTGCGCCGGACCGACATGTGGGGAAACAGGGCGTAGGACTGGAAAACCATGCCGATATTGCGGCGTTCGGGCGGCAGATCGTCGATCGCGCTGCCGCCGAGGCTGATCTCGCCCTGATCCTGCTGAAGAATCCCGGCGATCATGCGCATCAAGGTGGTCTTACCGCAGCCGCTGGGCCCGAGCAGGGTCACCAGTTCGCCGTCGTCGAGCGCAAGATCGAGCGTGTCGACCGCGACGGTCGGGCCGAAGCATTTGCGGACACCCCTGATGTCGAGCGCTGCCATAGTCGTTGCGGTCGAACGGGAGGAGCTGGGCTTCCGCTCCTCCTCCTTGTGCTATTGCTGGAGCAGTTGCTCGACGAAGCGGTCCTGGGCCGCCGAGCTAATCGTTCCCGAAATCCGCGGCAGACCGTTAGCGGAATACTGCTCGGTGGGCACGAGCTTTTGCGCCACCTCCTCGCCCAGCGCCACCTCGATATCGAGGGAGGTACGTGCCGTGCGTGAGCCGTTCTGCTCGAGCTTCATGAGCTGGATCTCATCGGACAGCAGGAAGTCGATGAAGAGTAAACCAGCAGCCGGATGCTGCGCACCCGAGGGGATCACCAGTCCGTCGCCGTCGCCGACCTGGCCGTCATCGAGGATCAGCAGGCGCACGGTCGGCGGTAACAGGCCGCGTCCCATGAAATCATAGGCCATGTCTTCCCAAACGGTACCGATATGCGCCTCGCCATTGGCGATGAGGGTCAGAGTATCGGAATTGCCGTTGGTGACCTCGACCTCGGGGATCAGCTCGTCGAAATAGGCCATGACCGGATCGAGGCATTCGCTGTCGGCCCAAGCCTTGGCGTCGGCTTCGCTGATGGCATAGTCGTAGATCTTCTCGAGACATTCATCGCTCGCGAAGTGGAGAATGGCACTTTCGAGGAAGCCGCTGCCGGAGCCGCCGCGAGCCGGCGAGGTGACGGCCACGGTGCCTGGATCGGCCTTGGCGTAGGCGAGCAGAGCATCGAAAGTGCGGGGCGCCGTTTCGGCGTCGACGAACCGGGTATCGTACCCCATCGCCGTCTGATTGCGATGGAAGGGCACATTTTTGCCGCCATGCTCATAGCCGCGGCTTACCGTGGCTGCCTCCTCGGCAAGGTCCTGCGCACTAGGCAGCATGGTGTTGAGCGGAAGGTTGGCGATTATGCCGGCTTCATCCGCAGTACGGACGCTACCGTTCGGTATGAAGAAGACGTCGACCGGCGAAGGCTGCCCGGCGGTTCTGGCGGCGATCAGCTGTTGTACCGCCGCATCACCGTCGACCGAGAAATATTGCACCTCGATGTCCGGATAGTCGCGTTGCCAGGCCGGAATAATGTGATCCTGGAACAACGGCGTAAAGGATTCGGTGAAGTCGTAGAATACGAGAGTGCCTTCGACTCGAGCCCTGGGCTCCAGCACCTCATGGAAATTGTCTTTGTTCAGATTTGCAAGATCGATGTCGGTTTCGAGATTGAACGTCTCGCCCACCGGCTCCACAGCCATCGCCCCTTGCGCGAGCACAATGGCGATCGCGGCATTGAGCAAACCAAAAATGCGCATATATTTCCTCCGCTACCAAATCCTCAGTTCAGGCTTGTAGCGTCCGGATATGACAGCTTGATGAAGGTCAAGCGGCGCGCGCGGCGATAGGGGAAATTTTAGTCCAAGTGAAAATTGCGAATAATCGCCGTCCGCTTTCATACGGGACACGGACGGCGATTATGGCAAAATTATGGCGACGGTGTGACTGCTTCGCCGGCGCCCTCAATGGCCTCGCCGGTTGCCTCGAGATTTTCCCCAGTATCCTGCTTGGCGCCTCTCCAGGTATCGCCGCAAGCGGCAAGCGCCAAGAACAGGCCTATGATGCCAAAGGTTGCCAAAAAGCGGCGGAGGTCCATAATTTGTCTCCCAAAACGGCAATTGCACAAGTTCCAACTGTCAGAACGAAATGTTCATAAAGAGGTTCCCAGTGCCACACAATGGCCGTCACTGCGTCGCCAGCCAGAGTTCGATGGTGCCCTCGCGCGGCAGCGGCCGGAAATGATCGAGGTTCAACAGCCGCGGCTCGTCAATCAAGTCGGCAACTTTAGGTTCCGATCCCAACAACGAGCGTAACCGGCGTGCCGCCGCTAAATCCGAGCCATAGAAGTAGCGAACATTGGCCTCGGATATCTGGGCCCCGGTTTCGCGCAGATCGGCGACGACGAAATCGTCTTTCTCGATTGTCTGGGCGATATCCAGCGCCCGCCCGAAAGCTCGTGGATTTTCAGAATTGTAGTGAATGAAGACGCGGGGCGGGGACCCGCCGATCGTAGCGGCGGCGATTTCGGCTCCATTCCGGTCTGCAGACACCAGTTGCCCCGGCAGGCCGTCCGGTTCCGTGGCTGCGGGATCATCGTCGCGCGCTCCAATGCCGTCATAGCGCAGAAGCGGACCCGAATTATCGGCAACCAATTGCTCCGGCAGGTCCGGCGTTCCGAGCGAGGTCTGCAGGCTCGGCGCTGGGGCGCTGGCAGGTTCCAGCTTGAGTGCCGCGAGACTTCCCGCACCATTTTCCGCCGGCGAATCCGAGGCATAGCCTTCCGAACTCCGTGGGCCGGAACTTGCGAAAAGAGGCGACCGATCCGCTGGGCGCGCTTTCAGCCTTTCGAGGACACTTCCCAGGGCGTCGTCCGATGCAACCTCTTCCGTTTCGCCGCCGCGATCAACGGAGGGTGCCGGGGCCCCGGGCGTTGTCTCAATCTGGATTGGCTGGTCGTCCGTGGGTGCACTACCCCGCCAGGAATCGACCAGGGCCATCAGCTGAGCGCCGCCTGGAAGGTTCTTATTGATAACCATCCAGGCGCTGGCGAAGCCTACGGATGTGGAGACCAGAAGCAGCGCCAGGGTGATCATGACGAAGCGTGTTCGACCCATCGTCTCCGGCGGAGGCGACCGGACTATCGTTTCCTCTGCACTCCCGTTGCCGACTTCCAGCTCGTCTTTTGGCGACCGAGGTTCCGATGCCACCCGATCCCATACGGGCGCATGGACGTGTGGCCGCGGCCGGGGCGTTTCCACCGCTTCGGAGGCAGATCGCAACTCCTCGTCGGAGGTTTCTCGCCAAGGCAAAATATCGCCATGAGCCTTGACAGGGCTTGCTGCTTCGGGTTCGGGCAAAGGCGTCGGTTGATTGACCGCATCGCGAATGTCAGACTCTTCGTTCCGAACTTCCGCTGCCACGGACACTCGCGGCGCATCTTCACGCGCAGCAGGAGGAGGTGGTGTTTGTGGCGCCGTCCTTTGGCCGAACGGCGCTTGCAGGAGCGCCGACCTATTGCGCCGGGCTTGCTCGAAAAGGCTCCCATCGCCCGTTCGAGCGGAATCGCCACTTTCGTGAGCGGTCACGTCCAGTTCCTCCAATCACGACATGCTTGGCGCATGCTTAGTACGATGCATACACCTAGGTTGGGTGCATCGCAGCAACATCAAGCAATAATCGTGCTGTTTAGCGAACCGGAATAGTCGCGCAAGCGCCGGAAAAGGGTGTTTTTACCCCTTGGTGGCGCCCTCTGTAAGGCCACGGACCATGGTTTGCTGCACTAGCGCAAAAAGGATTACGACCGGGATGATGCTGATCACCCCGCCCGCAGCGAGCAGGCCCCAGGGCAGCTGGAACTCGCCGATCATCAACTGTAGGCCGACCGGCCAGGTCCGCGACCCCGAACTCGTCGTCAGCATGAGCGCGAACAGGAACTCGTTCCAGGCGGCGATGGCGACGAAAATGGTCGTGGCCATCAGGCCGTTGCGGACCAGTGGCATGACGATGCGGACCATGGCGCCAAGCCGCGTGCAGCCTTCGATCCGTGCCGCGTCTTCGAGGTCGTCGGGCAGCGCATCGAAGAAGCCTTTCATGATCCAGACGAAGAGAGGCAATAAAAAGCTCGTATAGGCGAGCGCCAGTCCGAAGCTGGTATCGAGCAGGCCGATGGCGCGCATAATGATGAAGAGCGGGATGATCTTCATCACGGCTGGAAACATGCGGACGACGAGATAGCCCAAGAGCATCTTGCGTCTCCCGGGGAACTCGTAACGGGAGAACGCGTAGGAGGCCAAAGTGCCGGTGATCAGGCAGAGGACGACGGTGGTCATCGTCGTCACGAAGCTGTTCTTCAAGAGATTGGGGAAATCCGATTGTCGCCAGATATCGGCGTAGTTTTTCAGGGTCAGCGTGTCGGGGATGTATTTGACGCCGAGTGAGGTGACGATCTCGGTTTCGGGCTTGAGCGAAGTGAACACCAACCACGCCAGGGGCAGGATACAGAAGAGGGCGAAGAAGATGGCGACGGCATAAGTGATGCCGTTGAGGATGCGGTCTCCGCGTTTGCTGCCGACCATTTATCGCCCCCTACGCATTGGCCATCACGTTCGAGGCGCGAACGTAGCAATAGCAAAATATCATCAAGAGGATCAGCATGATCACGGAAAGGGCTCCCGCATAGCCGAAATCGAACATGCGATAAGCGTTTTCGAAAGCGTAGAGCGAGAGCACCATGGTCGCCTGTCCCGGACCACCTCCCGTCAGGATCAAGAGCAGATCGGGTGAGTTGACGAGGCTGATGACGCGCAAGACGACGGCCGCGACGATGACCATTTTGAGCATCGGCACGGTGATGAAGCGGAAGCGGTCAATCGTCGTCGCACCGTCGACAGCCGCCGCCTGATAGAGTTCGTCCGGAATCCCCTTCAAGGCAGCCATGATGAGCAGCGTGAAGAACGGAAAACCGTGCCACGCCTCGATCACGACCGCCGCCGCCATGGCCGTGCTGGGATCGGCGAACCAAGCCTTATACTGATCCAGGACGCCAATACGCACCAGGATATCGTTGATCACGCCAAGCCGCGAATCGAGCATAAGCGCCCACATATTGCCGGCCACGACATTGGGCAGGAACCAGGGCAACAGGACGATGACCGCGATCCATTTGAGGCCGGGCAAGCTGCGATTGAGGGTGAGTGCGCTGGCGAGGCCCAATGAAAGCTCGAGGCCCACGGCGGATGTCACCCAGACCAGAGTGTTCTTGAGCGAGAGCCAGAAAATATCGTCGTTGAGCATCTCCCGGTAATGCTCAAAGCCGACAAATCCGGTGCCGAGATCGGGCCTGGTGAGACGCATCTCACGGAAGCTGAGCGTGATGCCATAGAGTGTCGGGTAAAGCACGATCATGGCGATGACGACGACGCTCGGCACCAGGAGATACCAGGCCCAGTAGCGCGTTTCCGAGACCGAACCGAGCCAGATAAACGGATTGAACCGATCGATCGGCCGCAGCTGCCGGGTCTTCCAATCCTCTCTGACGTAAGTTGCCATCGATCTAGACGATCAAAACGGCGTCACGCTCGAGCCTTGCCCAATCCGGCTCGGGGCCGAGACCCGGCTCTTGCGGAATCTCGAGCCAGCCCTCTTTGATCGGCAGATGCTCCTGGGTCTTGAGCGCCTTGATCTGGCGCTCGTTGAAGACGAGCTGCTCGTAGTAATCGTTATTCGGGATGGCGCCGCAGATATGCGCATTGCCGTAGCCCCCGCCGTGAACCTGTGCCTTCATCCCGTGCGATTCAGCCAGATGGGCTACTTTGATGGCGCCAGTCATGCCGCCTTTGAACATCGGATTGGTGCGCATCATGTCGAGCGCACCCATATCGATCCAGGTGGCGGCGTTCCAATGGCAACCGTCGGAGGTTTCGGCGGCGAGGATCGGAATATCGAGCGCGTCGCAAAGTTTCTTGTAGGAGGTGAGGTCGAACTCGCGCATCGGCTCCTCGAGCCAGAGAAAGCCCGCCTCCTCGAGCTGGCGGCCGAACCAGAGCGAGGTCACGTAATCCCATCCCGCCGAGCCATCGAACATCAAGACGGCGTCCGGTCCCGTCCATTGGCGCAAATTGCGGGAAAGGCGAGCATCCTCCTTGGCGTCGCCCCAGGCATGCAGCTTGAAGGCGGTGAAGCCCTCATCGGCGCACATTTTGATGTAGCGCTCATACTCGTCCATCGTGTCCCAGGTGACCGTCGAGGCATAGACCGGAACGCGGTCGGCATAGCCGCCGAGCATCTGATAGGCCGGCATGCCCGCCTTTTTCGATTTGATATCCCACACCAGCATGTCGACAAGTCCAAGCAGCCGAATATGGATCTCCTCGACCCGGTCGATTTCCCAGATCTTGTGCCAGAGAGTTTCAGACATCATTGGATCCTGGCCGATCAGCGCCTTGAAGCGGCGTTTGACAAGACCGGCGGCGATTTCGGCCGGAGTTGCGCGATAACTGCCAGTGATACCCTCGTCCGTATCCATGCGGACATAGGCGACGCGCGGTGCCTCGCCTTCCGCCAAGCCGTCATTGGAGGCCGGGAGCCCAGCGCGCCAGCGATAGGGCTCGACCGCGGACTGTTCTTCGACCACGTAGCAGCGGATATCGGTGATTTTCATGGAGGTGTTTCCAGGGATTGTGAGGGACCGTCCGAAGCCGGTCCCTCGTCTGGGTCTTGGCTAGTTGATTGTCTTCTCGAGACCGTCGATCATCGCATCGACCGCTTCCTCGACCGTTGCGGTGCCGACGAGAATTTTCTGGAACTCGGTCAACGCGACACTGCTCGACCAGCCACCGGCGCCGGGAAAGCTCGGCGGCGGCCGGCCGAACTCCAGGGTTTTTGCCGCCGCCTCGTATTTCGGCTCATCGACAATTCGGGGATCGGCTACAACTGCGGTCGAGGCCGGAAAATAGCCGGTGGCTTCCAGCAGCGCTATGGCAGGATCGGCCTCGCCCCAGAAGCTGATCCATTGCCAGCTCGCATCCTCGTTCTCGGGATCCATGATGCCGTTATAAGCATAGCTGACCTGGGCGACATGGGCCTCGGGACCGGCCGGCCGAACTGCCGTCATGAATTTGTCTGCGGGAAGAGCATCGGAGATCTCTTTGAATGAGCCCGTATGGTGCCAGACCATTGCTGTTTGCCCCGTGCGGAAGCCCTCCATGATCTGCCGGTAGCTGTCGTTTGGTGCGCTCGGCGGCACGCATTTGTGCTTGGTAAATAGGTCCGAATACCACTGGATGGCGGCGATGGCCTTGTCCCGCGGGAAATCGATCTCGCCATCGGTCACCAGCGGCACGCCAAAAGCTTCGAGGACTTCGACGATAAAGCCTTGTCCGCCGTCGCCGGCGCGAAGACCAAAGCCATAGCGGTTTTCCTCGGCATTGGTCAGCGCCACGCACGCTTCGACGAACTCATCGAACGTCGTCGGGGGACCATCGAGACCTGCTTCCTCGAAAAAGTCAGTCCGGTAATAGGTCCAGCCGACAAATGCGAAAGCGGGCACGGCATATATTTTGCCGTTGGCAGTTACTGCTTCCCATCGATTTTCCGGGAAGTCTTTCTTGAGGGGCCAATTGTTGACGCGCTCAGTGATTTCGGTGAGGCCGTTCATCGCATTCATGTCGGGGAAGCGGTCGGCCGTTACCATAGCGGTGTCCGGTCGGCTGCCGGACACAACAGCGGCCGTGAACTTCGACATGTACTCGGCGTTTGGGATGTTCTCTTGGGTCACCTCCACATCAGGGTAGCGCTCCTGGAACGCCGCCATGATGTTCTCCATGCCTTCGAACTCGCTCTGGCTGGTGAAATGATGCCAGTAATTGATTTCGCCCGAGACTTCCTGGGCCGTCGCTGCACCAGCGACAAGTCCAAGGACCGAAGCGAAAGCCAGGCCCAAAGCCTTCTGGTGTCGGACATGGTTGGGTTTCATCATTGCCTCCCCTGGTGTTCCATGCTTCACAGGCTCGAATTGATACATCAGTCTTTCGAACAAATCACTCAGAAAATGGGAGGCAGCCATGGCGGCGCGGATTGAAGGGTTCACCATCACCCGTTACAGCTATCCGGCCGATCGGGTCATCGGCGATAGCCAGGTGCGGTTCGATTATCATTATCAAGGCACGCTCGAACTCCACGCCGAAGGCGGGCTCACCGGCATCGGCTTTTTCGGCCAGCCGACACCGGCGCTGCCGTCGCGCCGCGAACTCACGCGGATCTTCGAGGCGGAGCTTGGCCCGGGCCTGATCGGCGAGACCGTCGCCTCGCGCCTGCATCGCCAGACGCGGCCGCGTGGCGGCAATCAGCGTGCCGCGTCGTTCCGCATGGGCCAGGCCGTCGATCAGGCTTTGTGGGACCTACACGCGCAAGAACTCGGTCTGCCGCTCTGGCGGCTCTTGGGAGGTCGCGACCCCAGGGTCGAGGCCTATGCCAGCGGGCTCGATTTCAATCTCAGCCATGACGACGCCGCGGCTTTTTTCCAGGCTGCCGCACAACAGGGCTTCAGCCGCTTCAAGATCAAGGTGGGCCATCCCGAGATCGACTGGGATCTCGAGCGGCTGCGGACAATCTGGCGCGATCTCCGCGGCAACAGCGTCTTGATGATCGATGCCAACGAGGCCTGGACGGCAAAGGAGACGATCCATCGCCTGCACGTTTTCAAGCAGGAGGGTTTCGATGTCGTCTGGATGGAAGATCCCTGCCTGCGGGACGATTTCGAGGCGCTGGCGAGGGTCACCCGCGAGGTCCCGTTCGCCCATGTGGTCACCGGCGAATATCTCGACCTCCGCGGCAAACGAAAGCTGATCGAGGCGGGCGGGGCCGATATCCTCAACACTCACGGCGTCATCTCGCACAGCCTCAAGGCCGCCTGGCTCGCCGGCGAATACGGCATCCCCGTCACCTTCGGCAATACGCCCATGGAACTCGGCGTCCACATGGCGGCAGCCCTGCCGGAAGTGCGCTGGATGGAATATTCCTTCCAGAACCATAACGGGCTGCTGGAGGAGCCGGTGCGGTTCGAGAATGGGGTCGCCATTGCGCCCGACCGCCCGGGCCTGGGCCTCAGAATGTCAGAAGAGGCGAAACGCTTCGCCCATGACGAGATCGCGGACGATCCGCCGGTCGACAGTCTCGAAAGGCCGGCCGCTCCCTTAAACTGGCGTTAATCGGTTTCGCGCATGCCGATTTTAGGTTTTTGCCAAGCGTGCTTGCGCATGACGTCATCGAGCGGCGTTCCGGCGATCGAATTCGTGAAGTTGCTCATCGTCTTGATCGCCAAGCCGAGGATCACTTCGAGCGCCTGCTGCGGGGCGTAACCGGCCTCAAAGAATAGCTCGAGGTCCGTTTCAACGACCTTGCCCCGCGTATGGATCAGCTTTTTGGTGAACTGACGCAGCGCTTCGAACTTGGGATCGCTCAGCGGCGCGTTGGTCCGCAACGCCTCGACGCCTTCGGACGCCATCTTGGCCTGCCGTGCGAGAAATGTATGCCACGGCACGCAATAGTCGCATTCATTCTCGAAATTGGCGGTCTGATAGACGATTTGGCGCTCGACCGGCGTCAAGGAGGTCGTGTCGAATAGATCCCAAGAGGCGCTGTAGGCAGCAAGCAGTGCGGGCGCCGTCGCCATCACCCGCTCGAGGTTGGGGATCATGCCGAAATTCTGCTTGGTCGTGGCCAGCGCCTCGCGCGCCGCGTCCGGTGCCGTGTCTTCATCATGTAAGGGAAAGCGTTCGGCCATCAGGGTCTCCGGCTCTTGGCAATGCCGCTGGATATGACAACTAACGCATGGTCGGCATCACGAATTCGGCACCGGCGCGGATTCCGGTCGGCCAGCGCGCGGTGATGGTTTTGAGGCGCGTGTAGAACCGCACACCCTCCGGGCCATGCATGTGATGGTCGCCGAAGAGTGATGATTTCCAGCCGCCGAAACTATGGAATGCCATCGGCACCGGGATCGGCACATTGATGCCGACCATGCCGATCTGGATGGTCTCGGCGAAGGTGCGGGCGGCATCGCCGTCACGGGTAAAGATGGCAACGCCATTGCCGAACTCATGCGCGTTGATCATCGAGGCCGCACTATCGAAGTCGGCGGCGCGGACCACGGAAAGCACCGGGCCGAAGATCTCGTCCTGGTAGATCGACATCTCGGGGGTCACCTCGTCGAACAGCGTGCCGCCGACGAAGAAGCCATCTTCATAGCCCTGCATGCGGAAATCGCGACCGTCGACGACGAGCTTGGCGCCCTCGCGCTCGCCAGCATCGATGTAGCCTTTGACCTTGGCCAGATGCTGGCCGGTGACGAGCGGCCCCATTTCGGCATCGGGATCGGTGCCGGGTCCGATCTTGAGGCCGCGCACCTTGGGCTCGAGCCGCTCGATCAGCGCGTCCGCCGTTTCCTCGCCGACCGGCACCGCCACGGAGACCGCCATGCAGCGCTCGCCGGCGGAGCCGTAGGCGGCACCCATCAAGGCATCGACCGCCTGATCGAGATCGGCGTCGGGCATGACGACCATATGGTTCTTGGCCCCACCCAGGGCCTGACAGCGCTTATTATTGCGCGACGCCGTTTCATAGATGTGGCGGGCAATCGGCGTCGAGCCGACGAAGCTCACCGCAGCGATGCCCGGGTGCGCCAGGATCGCCTCGACCGCTTCCTTGTCGCCATGGATCACCTGGAAAACGCCCTTGGGCAGTCCCGCTTCCAAGAGCAGTTCCGCCAGCATGACGCTCGGCGAGGGGTCGCGCTCCGAAGGCTTGAGGATGAAGCAATTGCCGCAGGCGAGTGCCACCGGAAACATCCACATCGGCACCATCGCCGGGAAATTGAAGGGCGTGATCCCGGCGACGACACCCAAGGGTTGCCGTACCGACCAGCTATCGACATTGGTGCCGACATTCTCCGAAAACTCGCCCTTCAAGAGTTGTGGAGCGCCGGTTGCGAACTCGACAACCTCCATGCCGCGGGTGAGCTCGCCTGCGGCATCGGAGAGGACTTTGCCATGTTCGGCGGAAATCAGTGCAGCGAGCTCATCGGCATTGGTTTCAAGCAGACCGAGGAATTTGTTGAGGATACGCGCACGGCGCAGCGGCGGGGTCTTGGCCCAGCCCGGGAACGCCGCCTTTGCCGTTTGCACGGCATGATCGACCTCGCCGGCATTGGCGAGCGGAACATCGCGAACGTGCTCGCCGGTGGCGGGATTATAGACGGGTGCGGTTCGGCCGCTTTCGCCGGCTATCCGCGAACCGCCGATGAAATGCTCGATTGCCGTCGCCATGGCTTGGTGCCCCGTTCGTTAGATCGATTGCCGAAGGCATACCAATGGAGTGCAGCCAAAGGAAGTGTCAGTCCAGGCGGCAGACACAAGATTGGGAACATCGTCGAAAGTTTTTTCGATGGTAACTTTCCAGTAGAAAAAGTTTTGAACCTTTTCGCTCCCATCTGGCACACACAGACGTGTTCAACAAACGCCAGATCGAAAGAAAGCAGGTTGCGTTTGTTGGTCAACACCAACCCAATAAACGGACTGGAGAATGAAATGCCACTGAATTCCGGAGATACATTTTATCATGCCACATTGTATCAGCACCTTCCGTCCATTCTGGTCAATGGTATCAAGGCCCATGCCGAAAATCGGTGGGGAGGAGGAGAATTGGGGCCTGGCCTGTACACAGCAACGACTATTGCCGGAGCCGCTCTTTACCTCGCTAACAACAACGCCGGCGGGTAGTCGAAGTTCGTATAACGCGAAACATGACTGGGAGGGCCGTAACACCGCCAGCAAATTTTGACTATCAGGCCGCGGGGCGTGCGATGGAATTAAAAACGAACTGCTGGGGCTATGATTATTTACATTCCAACGCAATTCCTATTCTTGAATATAAATTCAACTATAGAGCCTACAACCATTTATCTGTAGTTGCAGTACATCTTATGGGAAATCAGGGTTGGAAGCGCCTGACGCGCCGCGAGTACCTCAACTGGCATAAGGTGAATATTGATCTTGAAGATGACCCAACCGAGATAGCGCCTGTCGTCTGAGGCTCTAGGCAGCTGGCCCACTTGCGCCTGAGGATTGTTGCCAGGAACTCATGATCTTGCCGGGGCCTCGCCCTCTTCCGAGCAAAAATCTGAACCTCTTGGTTCGCGTTCGGCACACATGAGTGTTTTCCAAATTCCAGATGGAGGCCGTCATGCCTGACTATGACAATCTCTTCCAAATTTGTCCCGGATATCGATTCGACTTCTACAAGGCTGAAAACATCATCGGCTACACTGGTAGTCTTCATGACAATCCGACAGTGTATTTCGAGACGGCTACGGAGTATGGCCACATCACGCAGTACCATCGTCAGGCCGATAATATTGGGCGTGAAGTGGTCAGCGATCGAGATATGGGCGACGGTCTGCTCTACGTCATGCGGAACGAAACCATAAACGGTCGGGAGGTCATGTGCGAGGGCATCGCCGATGCCGACAATCCAGACGGTCCGTTTTATCCTGGCTATCACGAAAGTCGAAACAAGTTCATGAGCACGCAACGTGCGAACGTGGCTATCCTTTCACTCTTGGCCCAATCCATCTGGCGTTTCGTAGGAATTAAGGACAATCAAAGGCGGATGGTTCAGCGCAATCGGCGCGGTTCGGCGTCAACAGCATCTTAGTATCGTGAATGCGACGCCACCGGAGACTTCGTCGCCACACATCGGCGGACTATGCGGCTTCGAGAACGTGCTTGAGCGAGGCTAGCTCTTCGACGAAGCGCTGATATTCGCGGGCTTTGGCATCCTCGTCGGGGAGCCGGAGCAGGTAGGAGGGATGGACCGTGATCAGCACGGGGCCGAAGGGCGAGGCGATCGGCTGCCCGCGGTTCTTGCCGATTGCCATGGTTTTGCCGAAGAGCGAGAGTGCGGCCGTTGCGCCCAAGGCCACGATGAGTTCCGGCTGGACGAACTCAAGCTCTTTGGTGAGCCACCATTTGCAATGCTCGACTTCGCCGACGTTCGGTTTTTGGTGGATGCGGCGTTTGCCACGGGGGCTGAATTTGAAGTGCTTGACCGCATTCGTGACATAGATGCGGTTGCGGTCGATTTTCGCTTCGGCGAGGGCGCGATCAAAGAGCTGGCCCGCCGGCCCGACAAAGGGGCGGCCCTGTAAATCCTCCTGATCGCCCGGCTGCTCGCCGACCATCAAGACCCGGGCATCGATCGGCCCCTCGCCGAACACGGTCTGCGTTGCGGGCTCCCATAAATGGCAGGCACGGCATTCCTTTGCCTGCCGCAGCGCGGCGTCATAGCTCGTGGCATCCTCGGGCATTGCTGTCTCCTCAGGACCGACCGCGCGTCGTTTCGACGGTGCCTGCGGCATCCGGTCGATCATTTCCTGCGCCCGGGCCGGCGAGGTTCGGATCAGTTCAGGAATGAGACGCGTCTCGGGCATGTTCTTCCAGTACTTCTTCGGCATCTCGCTCTGCATGGCCCCGATCTTCAGCCGGGCCGGATTGAAGATGCTGGCGAAATATGTGCGCCAGTAATCTTCGAGTGCATCCTCGCTCGGCACCGCCGAGCGATCGGCGCCGCCCGCAAAGCCAAGCTTACCGCCGTCCCAATGGGCGCTTCGATAGGGTGTCAGGATCGACCATTTCATTCCGGTAAAGCGCCGCGTGAAGAAGGGAGCGGTCGCCTCGAGCGTGTAGTGGGTCGGCTCGAACCAGGCCACGTAACTGGGCTCCTCCGGATCGTCGCCGGGGACTTCGCGAAACCGCACAAAGGCCTTCATCTTGTGCATGTCGCGATGCACCGATTTGCTCAGTATCTCGGCATTGTTGAGGTCGCGGTCGGTCGGGATCTTCATCAGTTCGGGCTCGCCATGGGTGAGGCGGAACAAGAGCCGATAGAGCAGGCTGAAGCGAACCGGATCGCTGTGGCAGATGACGTCTCGAGAGAGGCCGAGAAAGGATTTGGGCACGCGCAGGGGGCTTTGGCCCTTGGCAGCCGGCCCGGCATCGTCGAAGGGCCGCTCAAACAGATCGCTGTTCGAGCCATGCACGGTCCAGACCACGCGTTCGGGCCGCGTATGCCTCGCGGCAAGCTCGCGCGCATGTTTACGCCAGCCGGCGAAATCCGCCTCGTGATCGAGCTCGACGTCAGGCATGGCGGGAAAAAAGATCGAGCTGCTGCCGCGGTGGTGTCAGGAACCTTCGCAGATGCTCGCTTTCAAGGCCGCGTGCCTTGACCTGACGCTCGCCGGTGATGATGAACGGTTCCACCTTCTTGAGCGATACCCGCAGCCGGCCGAGATCTTCCAGCGTCAGCCGCCGGTAGCGTCGGGCCCGCAGGATCTTTTGCACGGTGCGCACGCCCAATCCCGGCACGCGCATCAGGGTTTCCCTGGCGGCCCGGTTGAGGTCGAGCGGGAACAGCTCTCGATGTTTCAGCGCCCAGGCGAGCTTCGGATCGATCGTTAAATCGAGCATGCCGGCTTCCCCACCCTCGATGATCTCGTCGAGCTCGAAGCCATAGAACCGCAAGAGCCAATCGGCCTGATAGAGGCGATGCTCTCTAACCAAAGGCGGTGGCTTCAGCGGCAGATCACCGCTGGCTTCGGGGATCGGGCTGAACGCCGAATAATAGACCCGCCGAAGCTTATAGCCTGCGTAAAGGTTGGCCGAAGTGCCGAGGATCGCCCGGTCATCGGCACTATCCGCGCCGACGATCATTTGCGTGCTCTGCCCCGCCGGTGCCAGCCGCTCACGGCGCCGTTCGGTTTTGGCCTTGGCAGTGCGGGCAGGGTCGGCCCTGGCGGCCTCGATCTGGTGACGCATCCTGCCCATCGCCTGCCGGATCGAAGGCATGCGCTTTTCAGGAGCGAGCTGGGCGAGGCCGGTTTCCGTCGGCAGTTCGACATTGAGGCTGATGCGATCCGCCCACCGTGCCGCATCTCGGACGATCAGGGGATCGGCGTCGGGAATGGCCTTCAGGTGAATATAGCCACGAAAGCCTTCGCGCAGGCGCAGGGTTTTGGCGACGCGCCCGAGCTCCTCCATGGTGTAGTCGGGGCTCTGAATGATGCCCGAGGAGAGAAACAGCCCCTCGATATAATTGCGTTTGTAGAAATCCATGGTGAGACGCACGACCTCGTCGACCGTGAAACGTGCCCGTCTGGTATTGCTGCTCACGCGGTTGATGCAGAAGCGGCACTCATAGACACAGAAATTGGTCAACAGCAGCTTGAGCAGCGAAATACAGCGCCCGTCGGGGGCGTAAGCGTGGCAGATGCCGGAGCCTTCGGTCGAGCCGATGCCTTTGGTCCCGGAAGAATTCCGCCGCTCCGTGCCGCTCGACGCGCAAGACGCGTCATATTTGGCGGCGTCGGCCAGAATCTCCAGTTTCTGTTTCAGCTCCAACGCCATGCATCCCAGCGGTTCTGATGTTGCCATTATGTTCTAGATCAACATGGAGACGAAGCAAGCACCGATTGAGGACCCGATGCCGCAGCAACTCTAGCTTTTGAGCTTCGGCCGCTCCGCATAGACCGTGAGGCCAGGGTTGTCCTCGAACTCGACCTCGGAGCCTTCGACCTGCGGTCGTGGCCTGGCAGAGGAGGGATGGACATGATCGGATAGATCGGTTTTGGCGATGAGGCCGACCAGCTCTCGATCTTCGTCGAGCACCGCCAGGTGATCGCTGCCGACAGCCAGCATTGTGGCCAGAGCCTGTTCGGCATCGTCCTGCACGAAACAATGGTGCGTCGCGGGCAGGTCGATGTCGCGGAGTATGGTTTCGGTGCGGTCGCTCGACCGTTCCGCCGCCGCGAGATCGGCGTGCGTCAGGAGCCCGACCAGCCGATCGCCGTCGACGACGGGGAGTGCTCCGAGCTGTTGGCGGCGCATCCGCTCCCGCGCCTCGTCGAGTGTATCGTCGAGATGGGCTAGTTGTTCGGCTGGCCGCGTCAGGCTCTTGACGATCATCAGGATTCTCGTTCCCGGGTATTGACGATTATCGGTTGCGACATCCTCGTCTGACAGCGGCCACGCCTGAGGACAAAAATCTCGATCGGCTCGTCGCGTCCACGAATCTCCCGCTTGCCCTGGGCCAGGAGGTCAGGCAGTCCGGTCCTCTCACCGCTGCTCAAAGCGTGTTCGTAAGAGGCGGCACTGACGACGAGACTTGCGTCGAGTTCTCGGCACAGGTTTTCCAATCTGCTTGCCACATTGACGGTATCGCCGATTGCCGCGAATTCAAGGCATTGCTCGTCGCCGATATTGCCGAGCACGAGCGGACCGTAGTGGACACCGATGCCCATGGCGATCCGCGGCAAGCCACTGGCCTCGCGGCGCAAGTTCCAAACCTCGAGGGTTTCGACCATCGCCCGAGCGCAGGCGATCGCATTGCCGGCATCGCGTTCAGTTTCCTGCAGCGCCCCGAACGTCGCCATTACCGCATCGCCGATGAATTTATGCACGGTGCCCTGATAGGCGAAGATGGTCTGGGCCATGAGTCCGTGAAACTCGCGTAACATGGCGATCGTCTGGGTCGGGGTCTGACCCTCCGAAAACTTGGTGAAGCCGATAATATCGGCAAAGAGGACATTTGCCGGCTGACTGCGCACGATATCCGACATCCCGCCGCTTTGAGCCAGTCGCGGCACCAGATCGGGCGAGAAATAGCGGGCCAGATTGGAACTTTCGGCAGCGGCGCGGACCTGGCTCTGCAAGAGCCGCCTGGAGCGCCAGACAGCAACCGCAAGAACCCCGGTGATCGCCAGGGTCAGGATGACCTCATTGGCCAGCAGCACCATGCTGACATAGTACTCGTCTAAGAGCACATTCAGCAGTTCCTGGGTGCTCATCTCCCGGAACAATGCAGGATTGGCGATGGTGAAACTTGGCGGCGCGGCGAGGACATCGAGAACCGCCAAGGTCCAGGAAAAGGCCGCGGCAATACCGGTCCAAAGTGCCAGGCCGGGCGTGTAGGTCAAAACGGAAAGAGCCACGAACAGATAGAGGAAGTCGTGATTGCCCAGGCGGAGTTGCATGGCTTCGGGCCAGGCCTCGGGGGCCGTTGGTGGCGGCTGGGTCAGGACGAAGGAAAGCAACAGCATATCGGCGAGAATCAATGCCGCCTGGACCAGCCTTGCCGTCCGGCCCGGAATCCGGCAGATCCACCATTGCGCGATGCCCAGAAGCGCGAAACCGACGATGAAGAGCAGGTAATAGGATCCCGTCTCCAGGCCCAGCCGTGCCTCGGTCCAAAGCGCAACGACCACGAGTACGGCAAGCCGAGTGAGGACGGCGAGGCGAACGCCCGCGGCCAGTTCCCGTCGCAGCGCGGTATTGATGTCACCGGCTTTGCCCCCGGCGCGGTGGGCTCGCGTTTCTGAAGGTTTCTGACGGAACACTTGCGGCCTTTCTGTCGCAGGCTATAGGTGCCGCCGATACTGTTAAATTGCAATCAAGGCGTCAGGTTGCGATCCGGTTGCACAACCTTCGTATCAAGTTGCGCAGTGGGCGAACGAATCACCAGACCGGCACAATATGGTTTCGAATTCGGCCAAGATCGTCAAGATCGGTCATACTCTATTGCATGTCGCGGATCGCGGCGTGTTTGCGCTCGAACGCGCCTGGCAACGCGCCGCCCGGCATTCCGGCCTGCCCACGTCAGTGCCGCGCATGGTCCTCGTTACCACCGACTATCCGCCGATCGTCAGCGGCGGCATCTATCGAACCGTGGGCCTCGTCAATGCGGCCAAGGCGCGGCGCTGGAAGGTCGAGGTGGTGGTGCCAAGGGTCAGTCACAAAGGTCGGTCCATCGATGGTTACATGGAACTACGCGGTGCCGTCGCCGATCGGATCCTCGATGTTCCGCCACCGGCCAGAGAACTGAAACGCGGCTGGATCCGCGACGTCCATGGTGGCTTCGACCAGGCGATGGCAACCTATCGGGCGGTTCATCGCGAACCTCTCGCACCGCCGGATGTCGTTCTGGCCTCGGGCCCGTCATTTCTCGGCTTTGTCGCCGCCTATTGGCTGAGCCTGGATTGGCATTGCGGGTTGGTCCTCGATTATCGCGATGAATGGACCACGCATTCGCACCAGTTGTTTCTTCGAACGCCGAAATTCGAACGGCAATGGGAGCGGCGATGTCTGGAGGCCGCCGAGTGGGTTACCGTCACAACAGCGGCGCAACGCGACAACCTGATCGAACGTTTCGGCCTGCAGGATCGGAGCGACGCGTTCATCGTCATGCCCAATGGCTGGGATCCGGAAGACTGCGTGTCACGAGCCGATGAGCCTCGATCCAGTGGCGTCATCGCACGACCGCAGATCGGCTATTTCGGCAGCTTGCGAAAGACGACCTACATTCCGGCTGTGGTCGCCGCATTGAGGGATCACAAGGGTGCGGCCGAAAAGGCGCCGCAGCTTCATGTCTATGGGGATATTCGTGTCGCGGATTCGGCCCTCGATGCCGCTGTCGAGCGTGGTAACATTTTGCTGCATGGAAATGTGCCGAGGTCCGAGGTCTTTGCGCTGATGACATCGATGGATGTCCTGCTGGCGAGCTTTGCGGCGGGGCTCGAAGACTATATGCCCGGCAAACTGACCGATTACCTGGCGACGGACCGCCCGATCCTCTTTGTCGGCCCGGACGGCGAGGCAGCCGGACTTATCCGAGAGCTTGGCGCCGGACTGTGCACCAATGGCGAAGACGCCAATGCCATTGGTGAGGCAATCGCAGAACTCGCAGCAGCACCCGCGGACCGTTTCGTGACGCCCGAACGCCTGGATTGGCGCAGGTGCAATGAGCGCGGTGTCCTGGCTGCACGCCTGCTGGATCGTCTCGAAACCTCGCTTAGCGCGGCGCGTGCTTCAGATCGATGATCCGGCCGTCGAGCCCGTAGATTCGATCCCGCTTGCCCCTCATAACGGCCATGCGCATCGTTTCCCGCCACAGCCTGCGGCGTTCTTTCGCTGCAAGCGCTGTTGCATCCTCGTTGCGTCCAACAAGCATGGCGAAAGCGACCGCAGGCGGCGTCGCAGCGGCGAGCATCCGCCAATAGTGCGATTCGCTCAGTGCGTCTAACAGCCTGGAACGGTGTTTGATAAGATGCCTGCGGATCTCGAATGTGGTATCGGCCCGGCGCCGCTTGCGTCGCGGCGGCCGTTGCTTGGCCTGTCCGAAGATCTCGAGATAGCCATAATTGTTCCGGCCATGATGGCGGTAGGTGGCGTGATGTCCCGGCAGCAACAGGGACCCGCCGAGTAGATTGGCAGCCTGGCATAAATAATTGTCGGCACCGGCAACGAAGCCCTCATCATTGTCGGTCATCATCAAGTCGACCGCCGAACGCCTGAATACCGCACCGCTTATCGCAGACCACCACCAGGGACTGCGCCAGATGGGCTGGGATGCAACGTGCAGCGGCGCGCCGTAGCGGTCGGCGAGCGTATCCTTGACACCGATCATCCTGGCTTCCGCGTCGATCAGGCGGAAGCCGCACGCCGTCATGGCGACCGCCGGAAGATCGAGATGGCCGCGCAAATGGTGCGAGAGGTATGTCTCCAGCAGCAAATCGTCCGCGTCCACGAAGGCCAGAAATCGACCTCGAGCCTTGGCAATGCCGCTTCGAAGTGCCGCCATCTGGCCGCCGTTCCGGCTCCTTGCGACCAGTTCGAAGCGATGCTCGGGTTTGTGCTCGGTGAGCCAGGCCT
The DNA here is from genome assembly GCA_041750975.1 of Geminicoccaceae bacterium. Taxonomy (GTDB): domain Bacteria; phylum Pseudomonadota; class Alphaproteobacteria; order Geminicoccales; family Geminicoccaceae; genus JBGSYN01. The sequence continues at coordinate 33,683 of JBGSYN010000024.1, forward strand.
GGATCGCCTCGATCGAGCCGTCACTGCTCGCATCATCGACAATGATGCATTCGAACTGTGGATAGTCTTGAGCCGCGACCGAGGTCAGGCACTCGCCGATAAATGTTGCATAGTTGTAATTGCTGATGATGACCGAGACGAGAGGCAGCGTCATGCCCGGAGCAGTCGGTCGGTCACCCCAGGCTGCAGGCAGCGCCGGAAGACGGCGAGAATTGGCCTCAGGGTTCAAGATACTGCAAGCGCTTCGGGCTCTTTCAGCCGCAACTGTTGCCGTACCGCCTCATCGGTGAGTTCAACGGGAACGATCTTCCTGTCGCGGACTTCGTAGACCTTCGTGGCGATCTCGAGAATGGCCGGTCGATGGGTAATGGCGAGAACCGCCACCTCGCTTGCCAGATCGCGCAGAGCCTCGACCAGCAATTCCTCGTTCTCCGGATCCAGGGCGCTGGTGACTTCATCGAGAATCAGGAGCTTCGGACGAACCACAAGGGCGCGCGCCAAGGCCAGCCGCTGCCGCTGCCCGCCGGACAGGGTCTCGCCACGGTCGCCGACACGGCTTTCAAGCCCTTGCGGCATCGCACTCACGAAATCCCAGGCGCGCGCACTCTTGAGCGCGCGAATCACGTCTTCTTTCGAGATGCGTGAGTTGTAGAGCTGGATGTTTTCAAGGATCGTCGCGTTGAACATCACCGATTCCTGCGGCACGTAGCCGATCGCCCGGCGCCATGCGGTAAGGTCGATCTCGGTGAAGGGTTGGCCGTCGATGAGCATCTGGCCGTCGAGGGGCTCGTAGAGGCCAAGAATGATGTCCGCCGTCGTGGTCTTGCCGGCTCCGGAGGGTCCGGTCAGGACGGTGACTCCGCGCGCTGGCACCTCCAAGTCGACGCCATCCAGAATTTTGAGGTCGCCATGCGCATAGGTGAGGCCAACGAAGCGCAGTCCCTCGACGAATTCGGGACACGGATCCTGGCCGGAGCGGTTCTCGCGCGACGTGGCGATCTCATGCAGTACCTGATTGACCTCGATATAGGGATATTCGAGGGCGACGGCCGTCTGATATTGCTGTTGGAGCTTGCCGAGGCTGCGCACGGCGCGGATCAGGATGACCCCGACAACGATGAGCTCGACCACCGGAACGGACCAGACAACCAGCGCCATGTAGGCGCCGACGCCGAGCACGACCGCGTAAAGCGCTTCCTGGATGCTGGTGCGGCCCTCACGCAGCAGCACCTGCTTGACTGCCGCTTTGCGCCATTCGAGCAGCAGCTTGTCGAACCGGCGGAAATATTCATGATGGCGGTGCATGGCCTTCAAGGGCTTCATGGCCGCCATCGCATTGTTCCAGCTCATGCCGATCTCGCGCTGCCGGATGGTTTCCTTGCGGCCCAGACGGCGCGAGCTTCGCACGAAGTAGTGCAGGCAGACGGCGATAACGGCACCGATGCCGATACCGACAAGGGTAATCTTAAAGGATACGAACAGGGCAATGATGACGAGAATGATCGTCTGCACCGATGACGCCATGAATCGTGCCGCCGCTTCGTAGGCGCGGCCCGAGTTCTGCGAAAGCCCCATCAGCGTATTGGTGAGCCTGCCACCGGACTGGCGGATGTAATAATCCCAGCGGACATCGATGATCAGCGTCATGAACCGGCGGCGCAGCCTCGTGGTGATTTCAGAGACGGCACGGCCGACATAGAACATCGACAGGAGGGTCAGCATGGACTTGAGGACGATGGCGGTGATGACGATCAGGAGGATCGGGCCCACCTCCAGCGGCATACCGATCGATTGGAATGCGTCGCGGACCGCGAGGAAAAACGGTGAGCTTTCATCGCCTTGATCGCCGCTGGCGATGGCGAGAAGCGGCAGCAGACTGGCGAAGCCGATGCCTTCGGTGATGCTTGCCGCGAGCAGGCAAAGCAGCGTGATCAGTGGCGAGGCGCCGTCGGAGCGCCAAAAGATTCTAAAAACTGTCGACATACGGCCGGTTCAAAGGTTTCGCTTCAAGGCTGTGGTTCTCCGGGCTCTGGCCGACCCGGTACAAGGCACTCCGGTGAACCGAAGACATCATATGGTGGTATGATGCTGGGTTAATGCCATCGCGCGCCGAGCCGACGGGGCCTCAGCAATTCCCGCGGCTCGATCCGTATCCCAGGTTCTCGACCATACAAACGCACGCACATGCCCTAGTCTAGCAACCTTGACAAGTGCGGCATCTCGGGGCCCTGGCCGATACCTTCCTTGGGAAGTTGGAGGTCAGAGCGTTCCGGTGCATCTCTAGCGGCACTGGCGGCAGAGGCCAAGAGAGGCAGACGAAACGTGAAGGTTGAACCGGAATTTTCCTGGCTCTCGACGCTGATCGTGCCGCCATGCAGCTCGATCAGCTGTTTGACAAGGCTGAGGCCGATGCCGGTCCCGGCAATGGCCGAGGCGGTGCTCGCCCTATAGAATCTGGTAAAGATTCGGCTGAGCTCGTTGCGGGGGATGCCGATACCCTGGTCGCTGACGCTGACCACCGCCATGCCATCTTCGCGCCAGCCTTTGACGACGATCGGGGAGTGGTCCGGAGAGTATTTGGCGGCATTGGAGATCAGATTGTTCAGAATATGCTGGATGCAGCCGACATCGACCAGGACCGATTGCGGCAGGGCATCGATCTCGATCCTGAAGGACCGGCGCGGCGACAGCTCGGCGTGATCGCGGCAGATACTTTGGATCCGCTCCTTGAGGTCGCAGCATTCGGGGCTGATCCTGATGGTTCCGGAATCGAGCGTGGCGTTGCCCAACAGGCTCTCGATCAGGTCAGTCAACCGGCGCACGGATTGGCGGATGCTATTGGTCCGCTCCTTGATGGCATCGCGGTCCAGTTGCTCGAAGCGGCGCAGCAATCGCTGCGCCTGGCCATCGATAATGGCGAGAGGCGTGCGGAATTCGTGACTGACCATCGAAATGAACTGGCGCTGCATCAGATTGACCTGCTTCTGTTTCTCGAGCGCCTCCTGCAGTGCCGATGCCTTGAGCTGCAGCTCATGCGTTGCCCGGTTCACGTTCATCCGCTCGGGAGAATCGACCGGCGCCGACGTTTCGTTCGCAGGTGTTAGGACCAGCGTTGAAGCGAGGATTTCGCCATTCGCAGCCAGGCGATCTTTTCGGAAAACCATGCATTGCCGTGATCTTGGCCCAATTACGATCCGATAAGGCCGATCGGCCGTGTCGATTGCCGGCTCGCGGTCAAAGAAACGGCCAGCCGGTTGGTCGACAAGATCGCGGAATCGTTTGCCGTACAATGCCGACGCCATTGTTTCCAGAAGGCGGCAAGCGCGATCGTTGGCGGCGAGGATCAATCCGCTGCCATCGACCACAAGGACGGCGACGGGCAGATCATTGTCAGATCCAAGGCGCTCATGGATTGGAAGGGCGGCCGTTTCCATCGTCGTTCGTCGCTGATCCGGAGGGCTTTGTGCGTCTTCAGAATGGCACCCAAAGGTTAACGGGAGGTGTGCCCCAACCTTGAAGCGCTCAAGCACTCCACCGGTTCATTCGTGATCGCGAAGGATATGGCCGGTCAGATAGAGGTTGCCGCAGATCAGAACGCATGACGGGGAAAGATGCCGGTCGGCCAGACCGGCAATGGCAGCTTCGACGGTTTCGACCGCCTTGGCCTCGATACCGATCGTCGCTGCCAGCGCCCGCATCTCTTCGGGATCACGGCTGGCCTTCACCCCCGGAATCCGAACGAAGGTCATGCTCTCGGCACGACTGGCGAGCGGCCGGAGGAAGCCCAGAAAATCCTTCGTGTCGAGCATGCCGATGACGAGATGAACGGGCGTGAGCGTGGCGAAGACGTCGAGGCTCTCGGCGAGGCGCTGGCCGGCCGCGGGATTGTGGCCTCCATCGATCCGCAATTGATGCGACTTGCCAAGTTTCTCGACCAGTGGGCCTTGTGTGAGGCGCTGCAGACGGCCGGGCCACCGGGCGGTCGAGAGCCCGCCCGCAATCGCCTCGTTCGCCACGCCAAGCGAGCGCGCGGCGGCGATGGCGAGCCCGGCGTTCTCGATCTGGTGCACGCCCTCCAGCGCCGGTCGTGGCAGTGCCAGAGTCTCATAGCCGTCCGTAAACCGCAATTCCCGGCCGACCATTTCGATTTGCCATTCGCGCCCGTGAAAGTGCAGCGGCGCTCCAACCGTCGCCGCACGCTGCGCCAGCACCGCCATCGCGGTTGGCTCCTGCGGACCGCTCAGCGCCATCACGTCGGGCTTGAGGATTCCGGCTTTCTCGAACGCAATGCGCTCCAGCCGATCGCCCAGAAATGCCTCATGATCCATCGAGATCGGCGTGATCAGGGTCAGCACCGGCCGTTCAACCACATTGGTCGCATCGAGCCTGCCGCCCAGCCCGGTCTCGAGCAGCAGATAATCCGCCCGGTGCTCGACAAATGCGAGCATCGCTGCTGCCGTCGTGATCTCGAAGAACGTGATCGGAGCACCGTCATTGGCGCTTTCGGCAAGATCGAGGACGCGGGCGAGTTCGGTTTCCTCGATCGGTTCGCCATCGATCAGCATCCGTTCGTTGAAACGCACGAGATGCGGAGAGATGTAACGATCGACGACGCATCCCTGCGCCTTCAGCATGGCGTCGAGAAAGGCCAGGGTCGAGCCTTTGCCATTGGTGCCGGCCACGTGAATGACCGGCGGCAGCTGTCGTTCGGGGCGGCCTAATCGCTCCAGCAGCAACTCCATCCGACCCAGGGAGAGATCGATCTTCTTCGGATGCAGGCGCTCCAGCCTGGCGAGGATCAGATCACTCCCGAACGTGGTCATGCCCGGTCTCCGCCTCCGCGCGGATCTCATAGGCCGGATCGGCCTCGACGTCGTCGTCTGGAATTTGGGTTTCAACGAACTCCGGACCGTCGATCGGTTTGGACTCCGTGACTTCGAACGCAATTTCGGGTCGCATCAATAGGCTGAGGAACGTCGCCAGGGTCTTGCGCAGCTTGAAGCGGTGGACGACCTGATCGATCATCCCGTGGTCGAGCAGATATTCTGAGCGCTGAAAGCCTTCGGGCAGGGTTTCCCGGATCGTCTGCTCGATCACTCTCGCACCGGCAAAGCCGATAATGGCGCCGGGCTCGGCGAGATGAATGTCGCCGAGCATTGCAAACGATGCCGTGACACCGCCGGTCGTCGGATCGGTCAGAACGACGATATAGGGCAGGCCGGCTTCCTTCACCTCGTTGAGCGCGATCGTCGTTCGCGCCATCTGCATCAGCGCGATCGTTCCCTCCTGCATCCGGGCACCGCCGGAGGCGGTAACGACGATGAACGCAGCCCGGTCCTCGATTGCGCGGCGGGCGGCGGTCAGGAAGCCCTCGCCGACGGCCGCTCCCATCGATCCGCCCATGAAGGCGAAATCCATCGCCGCCATGACCACGGGCAAGCCCTCGATCGATCCGCGCGCCGCGATCAGCGCGTCCTGCTCCTTGGTCTTCGCCTGGGCCTCGCGCAGACGATCCGAATAGCGCTTCACGTCGCGAAATTTCAAAGGGTCGACCTGCACAGCGGGCAATTCGAGGCGTTCGTAATTGTCGTCCAGCAGACTATTCAGCCGGTCCTCGGCACCGATCCGCAGATGATGATCGCAATGCGGGCAGACCCGCTGGTTGGAGCGAAGATCGCGGTGAAAGATCATGCGCTCGCAGGCCGGGCATTGGAGCCAAAGGTTTTCGGGCACGTCGGTCCGGTTAACGAGGGCCGATATCCGCGGGCGAACATAATTGGTTAGCCAGCTCATGGCTCAGCGGGCCCGCCGGATGCCATGGGCGAGCTCGCCGACACGGCCCGCGATCGCCGCGACGAGGTCGCCCTGGGATCTTGCTCCATGGTCGACATGATCCTTGACGAGATCGACCAGAGCCGAACCGACGACCGCGGCATCGGCGAAGCGCCCGATCGCCGCGGCCTGTTCCGGCTGACGGATACCGAAACCGACGGCGACGGGTAGCTCGCTCGCACCACGCAACCGTCTCACAGCTGTCTCGACCACTTGGGCCCGCGGCGCCGCCGCTCCGGTCGTTCCTGCGATCGATACGTAGTAGAGAAAGCCCGAGGCATTGGCCAAAACCCGCGGCAGCCGTGCTGCGTCGGTGGTCGGCGTGACCAGACGAATGAAATGCAATCCTGCATCCCGTGCCGGCACGCAGAGCTCGTCATCCTCTTCGGGCGGCAGATCGACGATGATCAGGCCGTCGACGCCGCCGTCCTTGGCCTCATCCAGGAACCGCTCGCAGCCATAAGTGTAAATCGGGTTATAATAACCCATCAGAACATAGGGCGTGTCCGGATCTGACTGCCGCAGGCGTCGAACGAGATCGAGTGTCTTGGCCAGGGTCATCCCCGATTCCAGGGCCCGAACGCCGCCTGCCTGGATCGAAGGACCGTCCGCCATCGGATCGGAGAAGGGCATACCGATTTCAAGGAGATCGGCGCCCGCTGCCGGCAGGGCCCTCAAGATCATCTCGGATGTTTCGAGATCGGGGTCTCCCGCGACCAGATAAGTAATGAGGCCGGCCCGGCCTTCGGCCTTCAGCGCTTCGAACCGGCGGGCGATACGATCGCCTGTTGCGGACGTCAAAGCTTGACCCCCATGGCATCGGCGACGGTGTAGATATCCTTGTCGCCGCGGCCGCAGAGATTCATGATGACGATCTCATCCCTGCTCATCGTCGGCGCCATTTTGCTAAGGTGCGCGATGGCGTGCGCCGGCTCGAGAGCGGGCAGAATGCCTTCCAGCCTGGAGACCAAGGCGAACGCGTCGAGCGCTTCCTGATCCGTGACAGACTCAATCTCGATCCGTCCCATATCCTTGAGCCATGAGTGTTCGGGGCCGATACCCGGATAATCGAGGCCGGCCGAAATGGAGTGGGGTTCGATCACCTGGCCGTCGTCGTCCTGCAGCAGATAGGAACGGCTGCCATGAAGAATTCCCGGCCGCCCGGCGCTCATCGCCGCGGCATGCCTGCCGGTCTCGAGACCGTCGCCCGCGGCCTCGACAGCAACGATCCTGACATCGGGATCGTCGAGAAAGGGATGAAACAATCCCATCGCGTTTGAGCCACCCCCGACTGCGGCGACCAGACAGTCCGGCAGGCGGCCCTCCTTTTGCAGGATCTGGGTGCGAGCCTCGCGGCCGATCACCGATTGAAAATCACGCACCAGAGCCGGGTAGGGATGGGGTCCGGCGACGCTGCCGATTATGTAGAAGGTATTGTCGACATTGGTGACCCAGTCGCGCAAGGCTTCGTTCATGGCGTCCTTGAGCGTTCGGGAACCGGAACTCACCGGCCGCACTTCGGCGCCGAGCAGCTTCATGCGGAACACATTGGGCTGTTGCCGCTGGATGTCGCGCTCGCCCATATAGACGACGCATTCCATGCCGAAGCGAGCGGCGACGGTGGCGGTGGCGACACCGTGCTGGCCGGCGCCGGTCTCGGCAATAATCCGCGACTTGCCCATACGTTTCGCCAGCATGATCTGGCCGATGCAGTTGTTGATCTTGTGGGCGCCGGTGTGATTGAGTTCATCGCGCTTGAAATAGATTCTCGCGCCACCGAGGTGGTCGGTCAGAGGTTCGGCAAAATAGAGCGGGCTGGGCCGACCGACATAGTCCTTGAACCAAACCTCAAGCTCGGCGTGGAACTCAGGGTCGTGCTTGGCCGCCTCGTAGGCGCTTTCAAGCTCGAGGATGTTAGGCATCAGCGTCTCGGCGACGAAACGGCCGCCATAAATGCCGAAATGGCCGCTTTCGTCGGGTCCTGCCCGATAGCTGTTGGGTTTGTACATGAATTAGCCGGATGATGATGAGGGTTAAGGTCGGTGCGGTCAGGCCATCGTCGTGTCGCGGTGTCCCGGAGCCACGGCTTGACCGAGTGATTTCGCCGTTCTCAGAAAAGCGCGCAGACGATCCGCATCTTTAATGCCGGGTGCGGTTTCGACGCCAGAAGAAACATCGAGGATCGGCGCACCTGTCAGCCTGAAGGCATCGGCAAGATTGTCGGCGTCGAGGCCCCCCGCAAGTGCCCAAGGTTGGTCGATCGGTAGATGCTCAAGCAGTCGCCAGTCGAAGCGGAGGCCATTGCCGCCCGGCAAGGCCGCCGGATCTTTGGGTGGCTTGGCGTCGAACATGATCAGGTCGGCGACCGCCGCATAGGCCGGCAGATCCCGGAGATCGGCGGGCTCGGCGACACGCATGACCTTCATCACCCTCTTGCCGGTTGCGGCCTTGATGGCGGCGACGCGGGTCACGCTCTCATTGCCATGAAGCTGCAGAATATCGAGCTCGACCTCGTCCAGAAGTGACTCCAGACGCTGATTGCTCGGATCGACTAGGACAGCCACACGCTCGGCCCGGCCGCGGGCCAATTCCGCAAGCTTTGCGGCCGTTGCCGTCGGCAGCGACCGCGGCGAGGGAGGATAGAAGTTAAAGCCCAGAAAATCGGCGCCATGGGTCAGGGCCAATTCGACGTCTTCGACCCTTTTCAAGCCACAGATTTTGATGCGAGGCGGCAATTCAGGCGGCCTGTCGCAGCTCTTTGGCGATCGCATGAGCTGCCTCGGATGGAATTGTGGATTGGGTGATCGGACGGCCGATGACGAGGATATCGGCACCGCGGGCGATCGCTTCGGTCGGGCCGATGGTTCGCTTCTGATCGCCGACCGCAGCGCCATTCGGGCGAATGCCCGGCACGACCAGCAGAATGCCGCGGCCGAAGTGCTGGCGCAGCATCTGCACTTCATGTGCTGCGCAGACCAGACCGTCAAGGCCCGCACCGATGCCGAGTTCGGCCATTTGGAGCACTTGATCCGACATCGAGTGGGAGATGCCGGTCGCTTCGAGATCGCTCTGGTCAAGGCTGGTGAGCACGGTGATGCCCAGCAGACGCGGCCGTTTGGCCAGTCCCTGTACGGCGTTGCGGGCGGCCTCGACCATCGCCCGGCCACCGGCGATGTGCAAGGTGAGGAGCGCGGGCTCGAGAGTTGAGATGGCGCGCACTGCAGCTCCGACCGTGTTCGGAATGTCGTGGAACTTGGTGTCGAGGAACAGCGGCAGACCGACTTCGCCAATGGCCCGAACACCTTGGGGACCATTGGCGCTCATGAACTCAAGCCCGAGTTTCAGCCCACCCACATGGCCGACAAGGCTGCGACCCAGATCGAGCGCGCCCGCAAGGTCCGGGCGATCAATTGCGCAAAAGACAGGGTTGGTCATGGACATGCGGGACCGGTCAATCTGAAAGTTCAACGCTTGATCGAGGCTCTATAGCAAAGGTTCCCCGGCCTGCAAATCGATCGACGGGCGCTGCGGTTCCGTCGGACCAGCCAAAAGCAACAATGGCCGCCTCCCGGCCGCGAAGTTCGAGCATTTCGAGCCGGATCCAATCGTTATTGCCGGGGCCTACAGGGACAGCGGCTGCATTGAGCAACGCTTCCGAAACGATGAAACCCTGATCGGTGTCCTTGGAGATCTCTTCGAGCCGGGCCGCCACGTTGACGGCGTCGCCAAGGACCGTGAACTCGAGCCTCGACAGATCGCCGACGGCGCCGGCAAAGACCTCGCCGAAATGAGCACCGATACCAATCTTGAGGTTGGGCGCTTCGTTGGGCCGCCAGGTTTCGATCCGGTGCAGCAAGGCTTGCCCGAAGGCGATCGCGTTGGCCGCATCGCCAGATATCGGCTCCGGTATGCCGAAGACGATGAGCGCGCCGTCGCCGATGAATTTGTCGATGACACCCGCATGCGCATCCGCTGCCTCCATGATACGCCGCCGGAAGGCGCTGACGAATTCGCTCAGCGCTTCGGGCGACAGGCTTTCCGAGAGGTGCGTGAAGCCGCGGATGTCGACCACGACGATGGCGACCTCCGCTCGCCAGCCACGCCGCAAATCGTCTCGTCGATCATCGGTGAGCATCGGCGCGATCTGAGACGGAAGGAATCGCGCCAACAGGCTTCTCTCCTCGGCTTCCCTGATGGCCTGCTCCAGGAGGGCGCGCCGCCGATGCGCCGCCAGAACCAAAATGCCGCCGCAAAGCCCGAGCATGGCGGTGCGGACGACATTGGGCGGGCCATCGAAGAGTCTCGGCAAGATCTCGATCGATCCGGCTGGCAGTGGTGCCGCCCAGATCAAGGCGATGGATCCGAGCAGAACGACCACGACCATGTAGGCCTGAAGTCCCGGGCGATAGCGCAGTGAGGCGAAGGCGAAGACCACGGGCGCTCCCCACATGATGGGAGCCGCGAAAAGATAGGCTTGCGGCAATGACGGGTTGACCAGGCTCCACCAGGCATTGACGAGGATCAACAAGACATCGACCGAGGCGAACGACCAGGGCATCCAATGACGCAAGCCACCCCGAAGGGTGATGATCAATGCGCCGAGGCCCAGCGCGAAGTAACAGCCGAGGACAATCAGAGCGACGTGGATCTGCTGCATGATCGTGTCCGGAGGCGCTACGTCCACGAACGCAAGTGCAGCGACGAGCGATGAAACCACGACGACGGCGACCGATACCCGGACGAGCGAGACAATGATCTCGGCTTCGGTTTCGGCCTTAGCTAAAAGCCGATTTTCTACATCCCTGTCGGCCATCAGGGATCGTATCACGGACTGTCCCGGTTCTCCATCAGCAGGCGCGCCGCGGCCAGATCCTCGAGTGCCGTTCCGACCGACTTGAACACCGTCACTTCATCCGGGCTGCGTCGCCCCGGATGATCGCCGCGGCAAAGATCAGCCAGCTCTGCCTGGATATGATCCGGCGTAATAACGCCTGCTTCGATCGCCTGGATGATGTCACCGGCCTCGGCCAGGGCCCCCTCACGCATGTCGACGAAGAGCTGGGAGAGAGCGATGGCGCCGTCGTCTGCTTCACGCATGGACGGCTTGAAGGCGCCGACCAGATCGAGATGAGAGCCGGGCTTCAACCAATCGCCTCGGATCAGCGGTCCACTTGACATGGTCGCGCACGCGATGAGATCGGCCCGTGTTGCCGCAACCTCGAGATCGTCGACAATGTCGACATCGATGCCGTCTTGTTCGAGTGCCCGCGCCACCGCGTGGGCCCGAGCCTTCGTGCGGTTCCAGATCGAGACATGCTCGATCCGACGGACCGTTCGATGCGCCTTGATCAACTCGGGAGCAAGGGATCCGGCACCGACCATGAGCATCCGATCGATGTCCGGTCTTGCGAGGTAGCCGGCCGCCAGGGCCGAGGCCGCAGCGGTGCGAAGCTGCGTCAGACGCGTGCCGTCGAGGACAGCCAGGGGTCTGCCGTTCGATCCATCGAAAAGGACGTAGCTGCCCTGGATCGCCGGCAGGCTCTGAGCATTGTTCTCGGGATGGATGGTGACGATCTTGACGCCGATTGCCCGGCCGGCCTGCCATGCGGGCATCAAGAGCAGAGCCGTCTCGCTCTCTTCGGTCTGAGACGTCGTGTGGTGATGCCGGATCGGCGCCGTTGCTCCTTCGACAAATGCCTGGCGGAGCGCCTCGATCAGTTGCGGATAGGGCAGGCCCCTGTCGAGGGCGGCAGTGTCGAAAATCTGCATGGCATAAATCGGCCGCCCGATCCTGTCCGGAGCGACTAGCGGCCGGGTGCGCTGATCGCCAGGGGACGGCCCGAGGGTGCCGTCGCCTGCTGCCGCTCCCGTACTTTCTTCGCCGCCTCCTCTTCTTCCTGCCGACGCAACACGTCGGCTCGAACCTGCTCCGCGACGTAGCGGCGTTTCAGCCGGCGTGCTTCGACACGACGATCATGGCTGGCCCAAATCTGCGCCATCCAACCCAGCACCGAGCCGATGACGAGACCACCGAAGAAGACGGCAAATACGTAGGTCTCGTAGGTAAACGGCAGGGGATAAAAGCTGAGCTCGACGATTTGCCGGTTATTCACTGCGAGTACAACGATAACAATCAGGCCGACGATGCCGAGCAAGAGGCGAACTAGTTTTCCCATGATCCGAAACTCCCTTATCCGCTGAGGGCTGCCCAACTTGTCGGCGATTAATCGTCGCTGGAATTCAGCCGTTCTCGCAACTCTTTACCAGTCTTGAAGTAGGGGACCAGCTTATCCGGCACGTGCACTTCGTCGCCGGTCCGCGGGTTGCGTCCGGTTCGTGCCCCGCGGGTACGCACGGAAAAAGCCCCGAAACCCCGTAATTCGACCCGGTCCCCATTGGCCAGTGCCTCGCAGATCTCCTCGAATACGGTGGCGACGATCCGCTCGACGTCACGCATGTAGAGGTGCGGATTTGCGTCGGCAAGCCGCCTGATGAGATCCGACTTCGTCATAGTTTGCTCTCGACCCCCGGCAACGGTCGCTTGGCCTCGCCGTGTCTTTGTCGAGACACACTGCCAGACGCGCGCGTTTGGCGTCAAGCGGAGGGGGCGGCAAAATCAGAGCCTGCCTGCCCTATCTGCCCCAACGAAAAACGGGCGAACCCAGGTTCGCCCGTTGATCGTCAGCGCCGACCAGACAATGGCTAGTCGTCTTGCCGGTCCTGTTCTTCTTCCTGTTTCTGGCGCAACGCCGCTCCCAGAATATCGCCGAGCGAGGCACCGCTGTCGGACGAGCCGTATTCAGCCATAGCCTGCTTTTCATCCTTGAGCTCAAGGGCCTTGATCGAAAGGCTCAGCTTGCGGCTGCCGCTGTCGACCGAGCTGATCTGCGCATCGAGCTTCTCGCCCACCGCAAAACGTTCGGGACGCTGTTCGTCGCGGTCGCGCGAGAGATCGGTCTTGCGGATGAAGCCCAAGGCCCCGGTGGTGGTCTCGACCTCGATGCCTCCGGGCGTGATCTCGGTGATGGTGCAGGTCACGCGGTCGCCCCGCTTGACGCCGGAGGTGGCGGCCTTGAAGGGATCCTCGGAGAGTTGTTTCATTCCGAGGGAAATACGCTCCTTGTCGACATCGACGTCGAGGACCTTGGCCTTGACCACATCGCCCTTCTGGAATTTCTCGACGGCTTTCTCGCCGTCCTCCTCCCACGAGATGTCGGAGAGGTGAACCATGCCGTCGATGTCCTCGTCGAGACCGATGAAGAGGCCGAACTCGGTGATATTCTTGATCTCCCCCTCGACGATCTCGCCAGCGGGATGGGTTACGAGGAAGCGCTCCCAGGGATTTTCCAGGATCTGCTTCAAGCCCAGGGAGATGCGTCGCTTCTCGGGGTCGACCTCGAGCACCATGACGTCGACTTCCTGGCTCGTCGACACGATCTTGCCGGGATGGACGTTCTTCTTGGTCCAGCTCATCTCGGAGACATGGACCAGGCCCTCGACACCGGCCTCGAGTTCGACGAAGGCGCCATAATCGGTGATATTTGTGACGCGGCCGGTATATTTGACGCCGACGGGGTATTTGAGCTCGATGCCATCCCAAGGATCGGCTTCGAGCTGTTTCATGCCCAACGAAATCCGCTGGGTCTCGCGATTGAAGCGAATGACCTGAACGTTGACGTTCTGTCCGACGCCCAGGACGTCGGTTGGGTGATTGACCCGGCGCCAGGAAATGTCGGTAACGTGCAGCAGACCGTCGAGCCCGCCAAGATCGACGAACGCACCGTAATCGGTGATGTTCTTGACCACGCCTTCGAGCACCTGGCCTTCGGTGAGGGTCGCCAGGAGTTCGTCGCGCTGTTCCTTGCGGCTCTCTTCGAGCACGGCCCGACGCGAGACGACGATGTTGCCGCGGCGACGATCCATTTTCAGGATCATGAACGGCTCTTGCTGATTCAAAAGGTGAGAGACGTCGCGGACCGGGCGGATATCGACCTGACTGCCGGGCAGAAATGCGACGGCACCGCCGAGATCGACGGCAAACCCGCCTTTGACCCGGCCAAAGATATGTCCCTCGACCTTATCGGTGCCGTTGAACGCCTTCTCCAGTTTGTTCCAGCTCTCTTCTCGGCGCGCCTTGTCGCGGCTGAGGACGGCCTCGCCGCCACGGTTCTCGAACCGCTCGACATAGACCTCGACCTCGTCGCCGATCTTGAGCTCGACCGGATGTCCCGGCGTCGAGAATTCCTTGAGCGCGATCCGGCCTTCGGATTTGAGCCCGACATCGACCACCGCCTCATCGCTCTCGATCCTGATTACGGTACCCGTGACGACCGAACCCTCGACCCTTGATTGCTCGCCCAGACTTTCGTCGAGCATTGCCGCGAACTCATCGAGGGATGGTCGCGATTCGGTGGCAATAGCGGCTTCCGACATCAGTACTCCAACAGTATTCCCAAAGTTGACTCCATCCTACGTTTGCTGATCTGAACGGCTCGTGTCGCCCAGATCCTCATTAACTTTTTCCAACGGTCACTGCGGTTACCGCAAAGGTCAGCCGATCGCGGATGACATCAAGCGGCCCGCAGCCCGGTTTGCCTCTCGATCTCGCGAAGCGCTGCGTCGCAGGCCGCATCGATCGCAAGATCGCTGGTATCGAGCGTGAACGCATCGCTCGCAGCACGCAAAGGCGCGACCGCGCGCTCTTTATCGCGCCGATCACGCTCTCGTATCTCCGTTAAAACTTGGCGCATGATAGGGGCATTCCCGAGTGCGCGCAACTCCTCCAATCGCCTTGCCGCACGCGCCTCGTCGCTGGCGACGACGTAGAGTTTAAAAACAGCGTTTGGCAGCACCACCGTGCCGATATCGCGCCCTGCCAACACCGCACCCGGTGGCGTCGCCGCAAAATCGCGCTGATACCGCAAAAGTGCGCTCCGCAAGTCGGGGAGGGCGGCCACGGTCGAGGCGGCACGGCCGATCCGTTCGGTTCTTAGGCCGTCGGTGTCGAGATGGCGCGCGTCGAGACCTTCAGCGACGGCCACGGCGGCCGCGGCATCCGCAAGGTCGATGCCCTCTTTCAGCATGCGCCTTCCCACTGCCCGATAGAGCAGCCCGGTATCGAGAAAGCGCAAATGCAGGGCAGCGCTAACTCGTCTGCCGAGCGTCGATTTGCCCGACGCCGCGGGCCCATCGATGGCGATGGCGGGAACCTCGCTCATGCGACCATTTCGATCGTGGCGCCGAGATCGCGCATCAACTGATCGAAGCCTGGAAAGCTCGTGGCGATGGTTTCCGCACCTTGAACGGTTACCGGCTCATGGCTCGCCAGGCCCATCAGCAAAAAGCTCATTGCGATTCGATGGTCGAATTCTGCATCGATCACGGCGCCGCCCCGAGGCGTGCGGCCGCCGGCGACAAGCAGATCATCGCCCTCGATCCGGACCTCGACTCCGCAGGCCTCGAGATTGCGCGCCGTTGCGGTCAGGCGGTCGGTTTCCTTGACCCGCAATTCGTGAAGGCCGCGCATTCGTGTCTGCCCATTTGCGAAGGCAGCCGCGACCGCCAGCACCGGATATTCGTCGATCATCGAGGGCGCACGTTCGGCGGGCACATCGATGCCTTTGAGGTCGCTGCCGCGCACGACAATGTCCGCGAGGGTTTCACCCGCCACGTCGCGCGAATTTTCGAGGCTGAAATCCGCCCCCATTTCCTTGAGCGTAGCCAGCAGTCCGGTTCGTAGCGGATTGATGCCGACACCGTCGATCCGGATCTCGGCATCGCGGGCGATCAGGGCTGCGACCAGCGGGAACGCCGCGGAGGAGGGATCGCCCGGAACGACGATGGGAACCGCCTCGAGTTCCGGTTGGCCGGCGATCGCAACCTGCCAGCCGCCGCACTCGAGGTGCTGACTTTCGATCTTGGCACCCATCGCCCTGAGCATCCGTTCGGTGTGGTCCCGCGACTGCAGCGGCTCGATCACCCGCGTGATGCCGGGCGCATGCAATCCCGCCAGCAGGATGGCCGACTTGATTTGAGCGGAGGCAACTTTGGAGCGGTAGTCGATGGGGAGCAACTCGGCCGAGCCGCGCACGGCAATCGGCAACAGCCCACCGCTGCGGGCCACAAACTCCGCGCCCATCTGCTCGAGAGGTTCGGTGATCCGCCGCATCGGTCGTCGCCGTAGCGAGGCATCGCCGGAAAGAAAACTCGTGAAGTCATGCCCCGCAAGAATTCCCATCAGGAGCCGGACGCCGGTGCCGGCATTGCCCATGTCGAGAATGGTATCCGGCTCGCAGAGGCCACCGACACCGACGCCCTCGACCTGCCAGAGGCCATCTGCAGTGCGTTCCAGACCGGCGCCAAGATGACGGAGTGCTCCCGCCGTCGCCATGATGTCTTCGCCTTCGAGCAATCCCTCGATCCGGCTGGTGCCGACCGCCAGCGCGCCCAGCATGAGCGCCCGGTGCGAAATCGATTTGTCGCCGGGAACGCGGCAGATGCCGCTAAGCGCCGCGCCCGGGCGGCTCCGCAGGGCCGTCATTGTTCAGTTTTTCCATTCACCGGAGTTGGGGCTCATAGCCGACACCTCGACGATAGGTGCCAGCTTTCGACAATCAGGCATGACAATGTTCAGGGAACTCTAAGCGACAGGCGGACGGCGACGCGACATCTATCGGACCGATGCCAGGCCAAGGTCCCGAATTGCGAAGGAAATAGCTTTTGACAGCCCTACATGATCATGGCAATTGCCATCTGCTCAAAATTGGCGGGCCCGGGTCTGTGGCATCGCCGGCCCTCCGATCAATCGAACTCGCCACAACCAACGGAGTGAAAGCTTGCCCAAGGCTGAATGGGGCACCAAGCGTATTTGCCAGAATTGCGGCGCTCGTTTCTATGATTTCGCCCGAACCCCGGTGGTCTGCCCGGCCTGTGAGACGGTGGTCGATCTGGAGACTGTCACTCGGGCCAAACGTACCCGCGGCGCGCGCGTCGCGGTTGGCGCTACCGCTCGCGCCGCGGTCGAGGATGACGACGACGACGAGGTCGTGACCCCGAAAAAAGGTCGGGCGAAAGCGGCCGAGAGTGATGATGTCGCCGAGGACGAGATCGAAGCGGTTGACGATGATGCCGACGATACGGCCGACGACGACAATGTCGAGGACGACACCGATGATTCTGAAGACGCCGATGCTGTCGAGACCGACGAGGACGATGAGGAAGAACTCGATCCGGTCGTCAAGACTGCCAAGGTCGATCGTGATGACGCCGATGACACCGATGATGACGATGATGATGACGAAGAAGACGGCGAGGCGTTGATCGAGGATGCAGCCGAACTCGTCGGCGATGACGACGTCACCGATGTGATCGATGACGATGACGACGACGAGACCACGCGTTAGCGCGGGCGTTACCGACGACGAGGATTGACGCTTGCGACCATGAGGTGAACTGGTTACATAACCGGCTCTCGCGTGGGGCCGTAGCTCAGCTGGGAGAGCGCTTGAATGGCATTCAAGAGGTCGGCGGTTCGATCCCGCTCGGCTCCACCAAATACCGTCAGGCCACGCGCCCCGATATTGCCATCTATATCAAGGATCTCGAAGGCGGCGGCGTTCAGCGGCAGCGTCTGAACCTTGCCAAAGCGTTCGCATCGCGGGGTCGCCGGGTCGATATCGTCGTCGGTTGTGCTTCAGGCAGTCTCGCATCCGAGGTGCCGGACGGCGTCGGTCTTTGGGAACTCGCGCCGGTTTCAAGGTGGCGTGCCCGTTGGTCGGTGATCAACGCCTCTTTCGGGGCTTGGCCCGCGACCATGGCCGGGGTCGCGTTGAACCGCAAGCCGGCACGAGCATTTTGCTACCTCTCCGCGCTCGCCGACTATCTCAGAAGGGTCTCGCCGCGATCGTTGCTATGCGGTGCGCCGACCCAGAACCTGATGGTGTGTCTGGCGCGCCGGGCGGCCCGCGTCGAATGTCCGCTGGTCCTGAGCGAGCACAATGATTTCTCCGGCGGACACGAACTCGACGACGGTAGCAAGGGTCAGGCAATTCGGGCCATGTCGCGGATACTGTATGGCGATGCCGTAGCCCTCGTCGCCGTTTCCGAAGGTGTCGCGGACGACATGGTGCGTAGGCTTGGCATTGAGCGTTCGCGTATCCGGGTCATCCATCAACCGGCCATCGGCGCCGATGTCGCTGATCGTGCCCTGCGACCCTTATCCCATCCGTGGTTCGAGGCCGGCCAGCCGCCTGTGCTGCTGAGCGCCGGGCGTTTTGCCGAGCGGAAGGACTTTCCGACCTTGATCCGGGCCTTTGCGACGGTCCGTCAAAAGCGCCCTTGTCGATTGGTCATCCTTGGCGACGCGGGAAGTGCCGACGATGGAACCGCCCGCGAGACCGCTTATCGCGAGTTGGCGAAGGAACTCGACTGTGCCGAGGACTTCGATCTTCCCGGTTATGACCCCAATCCCTTCCGCTACATGTCTCGCGCTGCCGTATTCGTTTTGCCGTCGCGCCACGAAGGCATGCCCAATGTGCTGGCGGAGGCGATGGCTGTAGGTTGTCCCGTCGTCAGTACCGATTGCCCAAGCGGACCTCGTGAGATCCTCGATCACGGTCGTTTCGGCGCTCTCGTGCCGGTGGGCGATGTGGAAGCGATGGCCGCGGCCATCTCCGGCACGCTCGATGCGACTCCGGATCGGGAAAGGCTGCGGCAACGCTCCAAGATACTCGCGGCCGACCGCTCGGCAGCTCTTTATGAAGAACTCTTGCTTCCTTTGGCTTCATCCGGCCCGACGGCAGGTCACCGACGCGCAGTCAATCGCCCTTGAAGCCGTAACCCCGCTGTGGTGTGATCAAGTCGCGTAGGGCGCGCACAACCCAATCAATCGAATCAGGGAAAGCCAAGACAATGCGCAAATTGCTATTGGTCAGCACGGTAGCGGCAACAGCGTTGATTTCTGCACCTTTTGTCGCCGCCCAGGACGAAGCGACCGGAGTTGTCGCCTATCGGCAGGCGACGATGAAATCGTTCGGTGCGCATCTCGGTGCGGTCAAGGTGATCATTCAGGAAGAGCCGGAATTGATCGAGCAAGCCGGGCTTCATGCGCAGGCTATTGAGGGTCTCGCAATTGTGATACCGGCAATGTTTCCGGACGGCAGCGAGGGTCCGAAGAGCGCTGCGTTGCCCGCGATCTGGGAAGACCAGGCGGGTTTCGAAGCCGCGGCGAATGACATGGCTGAGAAAGCGGCGGCCCTTGGCGAAGCTGCGGCAAATGGCGATGTTCAGGCGGTGATGGAGGCCTATGCGACGCTCGGCAGAGACGGCTGCAACGGCTGTCACGACAATTACCGCGCGAAAAAGAACTGACGTCAACAAGAGGGCCGGTTCCGCCCTTCGGAACGCTGACCGGCCTTCGATCTCCTCTCGCCTCTACTGAACGGCCTTGCTGCTTTGCCGTCGCTATGGTGTGGTCTCTCCGCGCGGGGACGGAAATAGCGAACAAACCTCAAGACACGGAAATTGATAACCATGCGGAAACTAGTCCTTGCGGCATCAGCGCTCGCAATTGCGTTCAGCTCAGTGCCCTATGTCGCCGCGCAGAATTCGGCGACCGGGGTCGTCGCCTATCGCCAGGCCACGATGAAAGCCATCGGCGCGCATCTCAATTCGGTCAAAGTACTGCTTCAGGAGCAGCCGGAACTGATCGACCAGGCGAGTATTCATGCCACGGCGATTGAGGATCTGGCAGTCGTGATTCCGACAATGTTCCCCGAAGGCAGCGCTGACCCGGAAAGCGATGCGTTGCCCGCGATTTGGGAGGATCTGAGCGGTTTCGAGGCTTCGGCCATGAAGCTCCAGGAAACTTCGGCGGCATTGGCCGAAGCAGCAACTGGCGGTGACGTTCAGGCGGTCGCCCAAGCATTTGCCGCTGTTGGCAAAGACGGTTGTGGTGGTTGCCACAACGAGTATCGCGCCAAGAATTGAGTTCAACCGGCCGGTCAAGACAGTCACTTACCACGCCACGACTTTTCGTTTAGGTTTGTGTCATTCCGTCATCAGCAGGCGCAATGATGAACATACCTTGATCGTTCGCATGGGATAGCCACCTGCAAGCTGACGGAGAAATGCGGATAGATATCGAGAAAGCGGCGCAGCAGATTGGCAATCAGAGCATTTTTTGAAGGGTTTGGCCGGGTTCTGATCGGGGTATCGGCGGTAGCGATGCTGTGGCTGAGCCCGCTCGGGATGGCGATGCCCGGTGGGGACGCCTGGGCGCAAGCCCTATTGGCTCCTGGATCGAGCGCCCGTGTTCAGGGTCGGCGTGGCGGCAGTGTCAATGTGCGGGCCGAACCGACGACCGATTCCAATGTCGTCGCCCAGGCGGAGCGTGACGATCTCGTGCTCATCTTCGAGAGTGTCGATCAGGGTACGTATGTCTGGCACAAAGTGCGTTCGGTCGACGAGGGTTTCGAAGGATGGATCCGCGAGGATCTGCTGAGTGGAATCACACCGCCAGCGGCAACCGACGATAATGGCGTCGCCGCCGATCAAGAAAACGACGGCGGGGCGGGGTCCGACGGCAATCGAGCTCGCGTCGAAGCCGCTCAGCTTGAGTCGCCCGGACCTGATGAGGCCGTGCCGGAACGCCGTGCCGTGGACCAGTGGGTCGATTTGATCGTCGACAATGTCTCCGCCATCGACGGTTGCTCATCGGTCAGTTCCGCACCGCCTATCAAGATACTGCAACTCTACGAAGCCAACCCGTCGGTAATGGGCGTTATCTTCCTTGATAGCGCCGGGCGAAGCTGGGACTGCATCATCTCGACCAATGCTCGCACGCCACGGCAGTTCAGTCCAGCTGGGACGACCTACCGGCTGATCAGTCGGCGGTCCGGCGCGAGCTTTATACGGACCCCGCAAGAGCCGCCTGAAGATGAATGCATCGAGGCCGAGGAAGTTGTCGACGAATCTCAGGGTGTGGTCGTGGGCTATCTGCTCGACGAGGTTTGCTGAGACACTGCAGCCAAGCGTCCTCGATGGCTGCGCAGCCTGATGAGGCTGTGCAGGGTAATGGTCGCTAGAATGATGACGCCGCCGAGAAAAGCCTGAGGCGAGGGCCTGTCGGCAAGCACCAGCCAGACCCAGACTGGACCGAAGGCGGTCTCCAACAGCATGATCAGGCTGACTTCGGCCGCGGGCAGATAGCGCGGTCCGCGCATGATCAGCATGAATGAAACGGGCTGCACGACGGCACAGAGTGCGATGAGATAGGGCAGTTTAGGTGCTGCCACGGTGACGGTCGGTGCGGCGATTGCGGCGACAAGGACGAGGCACACGCCGCCAAGTGCGAACGCCGCAGTCATGTCGAGATGCCGCGTCCGCCGCAAAATCGTGAAGTTCAGGGCGATCGATATCGCACAGCCGATCGCCGCGAGATTGCCGAGCAGATCCGCCGTGCGGGCCGACCCGGAGACGGTGATGGCGACGCCTGCCATTGCGGCCACGATAGCAAGCAATGTGCTCCGATCCACGCCCTCGCGCGTGACAATCCACCCGAACATGGCCGCGAATAACGGGGCACTCGCAATGATCACGAGCACATTGGCGGGTGCCGTCGTGCTGATCCCCATGACGAACAGCGTGATGCCCAGGGGAAAGAAGAAGGCAACGCCGAGACCGCTCAGGCCAAGGCCGCGCCATGCTTGCCGCGGCCCGATACGGCGCCGCAGCAAGGGGATCACGCCGACGACGAGTGCGATGCCTAGCCCGCGCCAGAAGAGCAGCGTCCAGACATCGAGCTCGAGCAGGCGAATGAGCAGAGCGTCCGGCGACAGTACCAGTACCCCCGCCCCGGTGAGCAACAAACCCTTGAGATGATCCGAATCCTGCGCCATGGCCTTCAATCAGGAAGCAAAGGCGCGCAGGAGGCGGTGCAATGGAAGACTTGGTCAAGCTCAAAGCGCGCGACGTGGTACGGCATCTGACAGCGGGAAATGTGTCGCCCCTGGAGTTGATCGATGCCTCGCTCGCCCGAATCGCGGCCATCGATCCGATCGTCAACGCCGTCCCGACAATCTGCGCCGATCGTGCCCGCGCGCATGCGCGACGACTTGACGACCGGCCGGTCCAGGAGCGGGGCTGGCTGGCCGGCCTGCCGGTCCTGATCAAGGATCTCGTCGATGTCGAAGGGGTGCGCACCACCCATGGCTCGCCGATCTTCAAGGACTACGTGCCGGAGCGCTCCGCCATTCAGGCACGGCGTGTGGAGTGTCAGGGCGGTATCATCCTCGGTAAAACCAACACGCCCGAGTTCGGGGCGGGGGCACAGACCTTCAACGAGGTATTCGGGATCACGCGCAATCCCTGGAACACGGCATTGACGCCGAGCGGTTCCTCGGGCGGATCGGCCGTGGCGCTCGCTACCGGCATGGCGTGGCTTGCCGACGGCTCGGACCTCGGGGGTAGCTTGCGCACGCCGGCGGCCTTTTGCAGCGTTGTCGGCCTACGCCCATCGCCGGGCCGGGTGCCACAAGGTCCAGCTGCTACTCCCTTTCAGACACTGTCGGTGGCAGGACCGATGGCCCGCGATGTGCGCGATCTCGCACTGTTCCTGGATGCGATGGCGGGGTTCGAGCCGGAGGATCCGCTTAGCTTCGATGCACCGCGAAGGTCGTTCGTCGAGGCGGCCGGGATCGCACCCAAACTCCGGTCTGTCGGGTTCAGCGCCGATCTTGGCGGCATCACCCCGGTCGACCCGGAGATCGGGGCCATCTGCGAAAAAGCCGCGTCGCTCCTGGGCAATCTCGGGGCGGAAATCGATGACGCGATGCCGGATTTCAGCGAAGCGGTCGAGATCTTCCGGGTCCAGCGGGCGTTGCAGTTCGCAACGACCAGGGCCGGACTGCTCGAGGGGCATCGCGATCTTCTGAAGCCCGAAGTCATCTGGAACATCGAAGCAGGGCTGCGCCTGACCCAGGCGGAGATTGCCTGGTCCGAGCGGGCCCGGGGATCGCTGCAGCAAAGTGTCGCCGCCTTTTTCCGGAATCATGATCTGCTGCTCTGCCCTGCGGCCATCGTGCCGCCGTTCCCGGTCGAGACCCGCTATCTCGAGGAATTCGATGGCCATCTCTTCCCGAGCTATATCGATTGGGTATCGATTACCTTTGCCATCACGCTCAGCGGTTGCCCGGCATTGTCGCTGCCTTGCGGTTTCACCGCGAGCGGATTGCCGGTCGGTTTGCAGATGGTCGGGCCGCCTCGAGGTGAAGCGAAACTGCTGGCGGCGGCTGCGGCACTGGAAGACATTCTGGGCGTTGCGGGCGAAGTGCCGATCGATCCGCGGCAGCCGCTCTAGCCCATGCGTCGTGCTCGCCCCCGAATCTCGATTACGCAGGGCCTGTTCGCCGTAACCCTGACGATCGTTCTGGTTCTGGCGGCGACGATCATCCTCTACGCGCGTCACAAGAGCCGGGAGCAGGCCCTCATTGCGGCGAGCGAACTGATGAATCAGTCGGTCGAAATCGTCCGGTTGCGCGTCGACGCCATCGTCGATCCCATCGATTCAGTCATCGCTTATTCCCGGTTCTGGTCAGAGCTCGCGACCTTGCCGACAGCCGAGGGTCACCCGGCGCGCGACCGCTTCGTCTCGTTGATCGACCAGTACCCTGAAGTATGGGCCATTCAACTCGGATTCGATAATGGCGACTACTACTTGCTCGGCCCGACGGACCTGCGCCAGCCACAGCGTCTCCGCCAACTCGAGGCTCCGCCCGATGCTGTCTTTGTCGAGGAATCGATTTTGCGGTCGAGCCGTGACCCGGCACAATTGTACCGGCAGTTCCTCGATGCCGAGGGCAATATCATTACCGGCCGCACCATCTAAGCGGCCGACTACGATCCCAGGACCCGGCCCTGGTATCTGCAGGCTCAGGAAAGCGATGACGTTGTGCGTACCGATGTTTACACCTTCGCGTCGACGCAACAGCCGGGCATCACGATCGCGCGCGGACATGGCGACGTTGTCGTCGGCATCGACATCACCCTGCGTGAACTCGAGAGGTTTCTGCATTCCTTGCCGCAGGCCGGTGAGGGCATTGTCGCTGTTTTCCGCGACGACGGCACGATCATCGTCCAGTCGACACCCGTCCATGGGGACACATCGTCGACCGCAAGTCTGATCGAGGCTGTGCTTTCGTCCCCGCCGACGGGTGTCGAGACGACCGAGTTCGAGAGCGTCCCTTGGATCACCCGTGCGGCCGAGTTCGGGTTGAATGCCGGGCTCGAGGGGAATGTCCTGATCGCCATGCCGCTCGCCACGATCGTGGCGCCGATCGATCAGGCATCGACCAACACCGCTTTCGTCTCGGTTGCCATCGCTCTCGTCAGCATTCCCATCATCTGGCTGGTGGCGCGCCGTCTGTCGCGGCCCTTGCTCCATCTGGTCCTCGAGGCCGACAACATCCGTGACTTCGAGCTCGGCGAAGTCGTCCGGTCGGTGTCGATCGTCGATGAAATCCGCCGCCTCGAAGGGGCGATGGCGCTGATGCGCGCCCATCTCCGCACCTTCGCCCTCTATGTTCCCAAGGCACTCGTCAAGCAGCTGATCATGCAAGGAGATGCGCCGCAGCTGGGCGGCTCGAATCGCGATCTCACGGTCCTTTTTCTCGATCTCGAAAATTTCACCGCCATGTCCGAGCATCACGCACCCGAAGAGGTGATGCGGCGGATATCACGCTATTTCGAGGTCGTGACCCAGACCCTGCTGCGGCATGACGCGACCATCGACAAATATATCGGCGACGCGGTGATGGCCTTCTGGAACGCACCGAACGAGACCGCGGATCATGTCGAGCGAGCCTGCCTTGCCGCCCTTCGCATTGTCGAGGTTGCCCAATGCGAAACCGAGACGTGGTCGGTGCCTGGAAGCGCCTCCTTGCGGACCCGTATCGGCATTCACTGCGGCGATGCCATCGTCGGCAATGTCGGTAGCACCGATCGGATGAACTACACGGCGCTGGGCTCGAATGTGAACCTGGCGGCGCGTCTGGAAGTGCTCAATCGCGATCTCGGGACCGAGATCCTGGTGAGTGCGTCGGTGGTATCGCGCGTCGGATCGCGGTTCGAATTCCGTCCGGCCGGGCAGGCCGTTCTGCGAGGATTCTCCGAAGCCATCGACGTCTACGAACTGATCGCCGAACGGTCTCGCTCGACCGGCCGGGTCCTGGGCCCAGCAGCCGTGCCCCTTAACCGCTGAGCTTGGGCTTTTCGAGCTCGATCCAGACCACCGGGCCGCCATGCCAATCGGCCTCGAGTTCGCCTCCGCTAATCCGATAGCCGCGCCGCATATACCAGAGAATGCCGGTATCGTTGACCCAGAGTGCCGTCAGCCGCGTCGGTCCCTCGATCGCCCGTTCGGCAGCCTGCAGCAGCGCGGAGCCAATGCCGCGACCCTGGGCTTCGGGTTCGGTGAAGAGGTATTTGACATAGCCCGCGGTCGGATCGAACTGAACCAGACCGAGCAGCGAGCCGTTCTGTTCGGCGACCCAGCGGACATAGGATGGAGGCAACTCCAGCGGTGAGGAATCGGCCAGGAAATGAAGTGCGAAGCGGACCTTCCGTGCGTACTCGGCCCTGGACGCCGCCCGGCTCACCAACTCGCCGCAAGCGGCATCGTCCCGCTCATCCGC
Source organism: Geminicoccaceae bacterium (assembly GCA_041750975.1). Taxonomy (GTDB): domain Bacteria; phylum Pseudomonadota; class Alphaproteobacteria; order Geminicoccales; family Geminicoccaceae; genus JBGSYN01. Next base: position 59,203 of record JBGSYN010000024.1, read on the forward strand.
ACGCCGCAGTACAAAGGAAAATGTCAAGGTCCGGACCTTGCCACGCAGCGCCATCCGTCTAGACCTCTTTCAGGACAATGTTCGCAAAGGTGAGACAGCATGATCAAGATCTGGGGGCGGCCGAATTCCATCAACGTGCAGAAGGTCATGTGGACCGTCGGCGAGATCGGACTCGAGCATGAGCGGATCGATGCCGGCGGCGCCTTCGGTGGTCTCGATAGCGAAGACTACGCAAAGCTCAATCCCAACCGATTGATCCCTGCCGTGGTCGACGGCGAAATCGTCGTCTGGGAATCCAACGCCTGTGTCCGCTATCTCGCCGCCAAATACGGCAAGGCTGATTTTTATCCAGGTAGCGTCGAGGTGCGGGCTCACGCCGACATGTGGATGGATTGGCAGGCCATGACCGTGAATCCGCGCTTGGGCGTCGTTTTTTGGGGCCTGATCCGCACTCCGGTCGAGAAACGAGACATGAACGCCATCAACGAGGCCGCCAATCGTGTCGCCGAGATGTGGAAGCGACTCGATCGATGGCTTTCGGATCGTACCTTCGTTGCCGGCGACGAGTTCACCATGGGCGACATCCCTGTGGGAGCCGCCTTCTACCGGTACAACGAGTTGCCGATCACACGCCCCCATCTCGCCAATTGCGAGCGCTGGTATCAGACCCTGAAATCGCGGGGCGCCTACCGGCAGCATGTCATGATCCCGCTCACCTGAGCCGCCACCGGCGCGTATCGTGTCTGAAACGGTAAGTGGCGCAGCGGAAGGCCGGGCATCGGAAAAGCCGGATCTGGAAGGCCACAAGGCTGAACATCACGCTGAAGAGAACCGCAGAGGGCCGCTCAAAATGCGGCTCAGAAGCCTCTATTTCGGCTCCAGCCACAAAGCCGCCCTGTTTCAGTACGGCCTCATGGCCTTCGATATCATTACCGTCAGCTTCTTCATCGTTACCACCTTTTCCCCGAACTATCCCTGGTTTCTGCCGCTCGAGATCGGGATCGGGCTCGTTCTGCTGCTTGATTTCATTGCCCGGATTGTTATTGCACCACGCCGGATCGGCCATCTCCTGCAGCCGGCGACGATCGCCGATATCATCGTCATTGTCTCGCTCATTCTGCCGGCGTTTGTCGATCTCGGCTTCTTGCGGGTCTTGCGGTCGCTGCGGCTGCTTCGATCCTATCACCTGTTCGGGATGCTGAAGCGCGACAGCCATTGGTTTCGTCGCAATGAGGAAGTCGTCCAAAGTCTGCTCAACCTTGCCGTCTTCATCTTCGTCGTCACGGCAATGGTGTACGTGACGCAGCATGAGCACAATGAAGGGATCAACAACTACATCGATTCGCTCTATTTCACCGTTGCCACCCTCACGACCACCGGTTTCGGAGACATCACCCTGGTCGGCGAGTTCGGTCAGCTGCTCTCCGTGCTGATCATGATTTTCGGCATCTCGCTTTTTCTGCGGTTGATCCAGACCATATTTCGACCAGCCAAGGTGCGTCACACCTGCCCCGATTGCGGTTTGTTGCGGCACGATCCGGACAGCGTTCACTGTAAGCATTGCGGCCACGTTCTCAATATTCCGAACGAAGGCGAATGATCCGGAAAGCGCTCGGGCTATCGCCCTCATAAACCAGAATTCATTGGTGCCGCACGCCGAATTGGCACAGAAATCGCCTTCGGGTATTCATCCCGCGCGCCCGTGCGGCGACCGGTGTGACCTCTTTCCCTTCCAAAGCCGCGGGCATGTGATGGGTCGGCGCACCGGTAAATTTGCTACTGCCAGGGGCGTACTCCTAGCTGACCGCTGTCTCGGCGTCAGCGTCCCGGTCAACCACAGCGACGAAGGACACTGCCTTGTTTCGTTCATTCTTCGGCGACCGACGTTGGTATTTCTGGTCGATCCTGGGCTCGATCCTGATCCTCGGCGCGACCTGGATTCAGGTTCAGGTCGATGTCCGGATCAATGAATGGTTCGGAAGCTTCTATAACCTGATCCAAGAGGCACTCGCGGATCCCGAAGCGGTTACCCTCGACGCCTATTTCGCGGAGCTTTTGACGTTCTTCCAGATCGCGGCGATCTATGTGGTGATCGCGGTTTTTCTCGACTTCTATATCAAGCACTATGTCTTTCGGTGGCGCACGGCCATGAACGACTACTACATGTCGCACTGGCAAAAGCTCAGACATATCGAGGGTGCCGCCCAGCGCGTTCAGGAAGATACCATGCGATTCGCCCGAATCGTCGAAGTCCTGGGCGTATCGTTCATGCGTAGTGTGATGACCTTGATCGCCTTCCTGCCGATCCTTTGGGAATTGTCCGCGACCATTACGGTGCTGCCATGGATCGGCCAAGTCGATCGGGCGCTCGTCTATGTGGCTATTCTTTCCGCACTCGCCGGCACCGTGCTCTTGGCTGCAGTGGGATACAAGCTGCCCGGCCTCGAATTCAATAACCAGAAAGTCGAAGCCGCCTACCGCAAGGAGTTGGTCTTCGGCGAGGATCATGCGGACCGGGCCGAGCCGCCGACGGTCCGCAATCTTTATGGGAATGTTCGCAAGAATTATTACCGATTGTTCTTCCACTACATGTATTTCGACGTTGCGCGCTATTCATATCTGCAAGCCAGCGTTCTCATACCGTACATCGCCTTAGGGCCTTCGATCGTCTCGGGTGCCCTTACCCTCGGCGTTATGCAGCAGATCATCCGCGCTTTCGGCAGGGTCGAAAATTCCTTCCAGTTCCTGGTCAATAGTTGGACGACAATTGTCGAGCTGATCTCGATCTATAAACGCCTGACGGCCTTCGAGCAGAACATCAGAGGCGACAAGGTGCCGGTGCACACGGTCAGTCAACCGGCCGAATGAGCTTCAATCGTCTGGCGAGCGTGCCAGCCTTTTCCGGCAGCGGAATATAGCAGGACCACGCGATCCCGACTACGCTTGCGCATAGTCGGCGAGGGCTTTGAGGAATGGCGGTGCGAATTCCTGGCATTTCTTGTAGCCGACGCCGTGCATGCCCATGAACTCCGCTTCGTTGCGCGGCCGCCGATTGGCCATGTCGATCAGGCTGGCATCGGAAAACACGACATAGGCAGGCACGCCGCGCTCTTTGGCGAGAGCGAGACGTAGCTCTTTCAATCTCACCAGAAGTTGTTGGTTGGCAGGGTCCGCAACCGCAGCGCTCCTACGCCCTGGCCTCTTGACCGGTTCCGCGTGCGCTTTCAGATCGAGTGCTACGGTGGCCCCGTCCGCCAGAACGGCGCGGCCTCGGTCCGTCAGCTTGAGCGCGCCGTGGCCGGCGATATCGACCTCGACATAGTGTGCGGCATAGAACTGACGGACAGCGCTTTGCAGAACGCGGCGGTCGTGGGCCTTGAGCACGCCGAACGTCGCAAGGCGATCATGGCTGCGTTGGGTGACCTTGGCGGTTTTCTCGCCCCGGACGATGTCGAGAATATGCGCCTGCCCGAAGCCCATGCCGGTCTGCTGCATCGTCTCGAAGATGGCGCGGGCCAGATCGCTCACGTCCTTCAGCACGGGCGGGTCGAGACAGCGGTCGCAGCTGCCGCAGGGCATGCTGGTTTCGCCGAAATAGCCGAGCAGGGCCTGCCGGCGGCAGCTGGTGGCTTCGGTGAACGCCAGGAGCGCGTCCAGCCGGCGGCGATCGACCCGCTTGCGGTCCTCGCTCGCTTCCGAGCCGTCGATCATCATGCGTCGCAAGCGAATATCGTCGAAGCCATAGAGCAGCATGGCTTCCGCCGGCAAGCCGTCGCGGCCCGCCCGGCCGATTTCCTGATAATAGGCTTCGAGATTGCTCGGCAAGTCGAGGTGATAGACGAAGCGCACGTCGGGCTTGTCGATCCCCATGCCGAAGGCGATGGTGGCGACGACGATGACGTCCGGTTCGCTGAGGAATCGGTCGAGCACCTTTTCCCTGACGGATGAGTCCAGCCCGGCGTGATAGGACAAGGCCTTGAAGCCGGCATGCTGAAGGACCTCGGCGGTCGCCTCCGTCTTCTTGCGGGATAGTCGATAGACGATGCCCTGCGGGCCGGGCTCGTTCTTCAGGAGCCGCAGGAGTTGCTGTTCCGGCCGGCTCTTTTCGGCCACGGCGATCTTGATGTTCGGCCGATCGAAACCCTGCACGAACAAGCGATTGGGCGCTTCGCCAAAAAGGCGGCTGCGGATGTCTTCTCGGGTCGTTTGATCGGCGGTTGCGGTAAATGCGCCGATCACGGCCTTGGGGAACCGGCGGCGGAGGTCGCCCAACCCGCTATATTCCGGCCGAAAATCGTGACCCCATTGGCTGATGCAGTGCGCCTCATCGACGATGATCTGCTCGATCGGCAGCCTTTCGAAAGCACGCAGCACGCGCTCGCCGGCGAGCAACTCGGGCGACAGATAGAGCAGCCGGATCGACCCATCCTGCATCCGCCGCCAGATCTCGGCCTTGTCCATGCGCGACCGGCCGCTATTGACCGTCTCGGCCGCGATACCGAGCGCCCGCATTTGGGCAACCTGGTTTTGCATGAGCGCGATCAGCGGCGAGACGACGATGGTGATGCCATGTTTGAGGATTGCCGGAAGCTGATAGCAAAGGCTCTTGCCGCCACCCGTGGGCATGACGGCCAGAACATGGTCGCCGGCCATCAGCGCCCCCACGACCTCCTCCTGGCCGGGCCGAAACGATTTGAAGCCGAACACGTCTTCGAGAGTTTGGGAAACCGATGTCACGA
>JBGSYN010000025.1:0-13635 GCA_041750975.1 Geminicoccaceae bacterium
AGGCGATCAGGAGCATTATCGATGTTTCCATGGTCTCGACCTCAGGGCATCGGCTCGGTGAAACCGAATTCGCGCAATGCGAGCTGGGTGGTCCAACCGAGTGGACTCCAGGGCTCGGTGGCACCGAAAGCCAGGAGCAGCACCATCATCGATGTGAAGAGCGGCGGCAGCAGCAGGAACCAGCCGGTTTCGGCAGAGTCGCCGCTGCGCTTTTCGTACCATGAGCCGTTCGGCGATTTGAACCAGGCGGAGTTGAGGATCGGCAGGAAATAGGCGGCGTTCAGCAGACTGCTCGCCCCGAGCACCAAAAGCACCCAGAACGCCTCCGCGTCGAGCGCGCCCGTGCCGATATACCATTTGCTGACGAAGCCCACGGTCGGCGGCACCCCGATCATGCCAAGGGCTCCAATCGTGAATGCGGCCATCGTCCAGGGCATCCGGCGGCCGATACCGTTCATCGCACTGATCCGGTCGACACCGAGCGTCTCCTTGAGAATGCCGGCGCAAAAGAAGAGTGTGATTTTCATCATGCCCTGGTGGATCAGGTGGACGATACCGCCGACGGCGGCGATCGGGCTCGCCAGGGCCGTTCCCAGCGCAATGTAGGAAACCTGGCTGACGGTCGAAAATGCGAGGCGGCGCTTGAGATCGTCCTGCCGCAACGCGCAGAGCGAACCATAGACGATGGTGGCGGCAGCGACGATCGCAAGTCCGGTCGTGACGTGGAGCTCGGCAGCGAGCGTGATCCCGAAAACATCGTAGATGACCCGCACGATGCCGAAGGCGCCGGCCTTGACCACGGCCACGGCATGCAGAAGAGCGCTGACCGGAGCCGGCGCAACCATGGCGACCGGCAACCATCCATGGACGGGAATGAGTGCCGCCTTGACGCCCAAACCGGCGATCAGGAAGAAGGCGATCGCCGTAAGCACAGCCGGGTCGACCGCAAGTTCCTCATTCGCCATCCCGCTCAACAGGCCGCCGACGATGAAATCGCCCGTGCCGACAACCGCGTAGAGCCAGGCGGTGCCGATCAGCAGAAGACCGCCGCCGAACAGGGTGTAGCGGAGATAGACTTTGGCGCCGCGGACCGATCGGGCGTCTCCCCAATGAACCACCAGAGGATATGTCGCGAGGGTCAGGATCTCGTAGAAGACGAGGAACGTCATGAGGTTGCCGGCCAGGGAAACGCCCATTGTGGCGCTGACGCACAGGGCAAAAAATCCGAAGAAGCGGCTGCGGTGCGGCTTGTATTCGAGATAGCCGATGGCGAATACGGTCGTCACCAGCCAGAGCAGGCTCGAGAGTGCAGCGAACAGCACCGAGAGTGCATCGCCGTGCAGGACGATGTCGACGCCGGGCAGGAACGGGATATGGGTGATGAAGACGCCGCCGCTCATCAGCCCGATGGTCAGCCAGACGACGAGCCCGAAATTGAAGAGTGCCGCACCGAGGTTGAGCACGGTTCGGGCACGATGATCGTCCTCCCGTAAACAGAATATCAGCGGAGAAGTGAGCGCGGAGGTCAGGAGGATCGCGAGCGGCAGATAGCTGGAGGTCACCGGCTGCCTCCCAATGGCTCGGCTGCCCTGAGAACCATTTCGACCAGACCCGACGAGAAGCCGAGCAGAAGCGAAGCCGTTGCCAGACCCAATGCCTCCCAGCCTCGCCCACCCACGAGCACAGGAGTGCCGATGGCGGCGATTGCCGGCCGGCTGACGAAGAAACGCGCTACGGCCCGGAAAACATAGGCGCCGGCCAAAAGGCTGCCGACGATCAGGACGGCCGCGATGAGCCAGTTGCCAGCATCGATCGAGCCCGTCAGCATCAGCCATTTGGCGACGAAGCCGCCAGTCGGTGGCAGGCCGATAATGCTGACCCCGGCAATCGCGAAGGCGAATTTGGCGGGCGCGAGTGGTCGGCCCGGATCCTTGAGCTGACCCAGGCGGTCATGACCAACCGCCGTTGCAATGTCGCCCGCGGCGATGAACATGGCAGCCTTGGCCACGGCATGGGTCAGCGCAAAGAGCAGGATCGCCTCAAGCGCTACCGCGCCTTCGTTGAGCAGCGGAAAAGCGAGAAAGAGGTAGCCAAGCTGGGCCACAGTCGAATAGGCGATCAACAGTTTCAGGCGCGGTGCCCGCAAGGCGCCGATCGATCCCCAGATCACGGCTCCGCCTCCAAGCACGCCAAGACATGCGTAGGCTCCGGGCGGTGGCGCGAATTCGAGCCAAAGCCGCAGGATCAAATAGAACGCCGCCTTGACGACCACCGCCGAGAGGAGTGCGCTCACCGGTGCCGCGGCATTGGCGTGCGCGGCGGGCAACCAGAAATGCAGCGGGAACAGGGCCGACTTCAACAGCAGCCCCAGCGTCATCAGGCCGAGGGCCGTAAATGACGGCAGGTCAGGCTCGAACATCGACGCCAGTGTCGCGATATCGAGCGCGCCATAGGCCCGATAGAGCAGGGCGACACCCATCAAATACAAGAGAGAGCCGCCGAGGCTGACATAGAGATAGTTGAGCGCTGCCCGCAGGGCTGCCGGTTTGAGGGTAAAGCCGGTGAGGGCTACCGCTGAGAGCCCGACGAGTTCGAGTGTGACATAAAGATTGAACAGGTCGCCCGAGAGGAAATGAGCGTTGAGGGATGCCCATAGCCCCAGGAACAGCACCCAGAACAGGACGCCGCGCTCCCCCTGGACGTAGCGGCTCGCGGCAAGCCCGGCAGCGACGAAGACGGTCGCGGTCATGCCGAGCATCATGGCGGCGATGCCATCGTTCACCAGGGCGATGCCGAGCGGCGGCGACCAGCCGCCGATGACATAGGCCGTGGCCCCCTGCTCGATCGTCTGTCGCAGCGCGCCGACAACCGAGACCGTCGTCACGATGCCAACAATGGCGGCGATCTGAGCGGCCGCAAGAGAGAGGACGAACGCAAGGACGGCGCCGGCCAGCGGTGCCAGCACGGCCAGCAATACCCAGGGCAAGCCCGGATCCGGGATCATCAATCCGCATCCTCGTCACGGCCGGCGGCACGAGCCAGAACCAGGGCGAAGGCCGTGGCACTGACGGCGACGACGATGCCGGTTATGACCAAGGCGTGGGGCACGGGATCGGACGCGCCGGCCGGATCGTAGGCCGTGGCGATCAGGACGTTGAAGACGCCGACGCCCATCACGTTCAGCGCCAGAATACGGCGCAGATCCGTTCCCGAACGAAGCAGCCCCATGCAACCGATGCCGAACAGGGCAACACCGGCCACGGCAAACATCAGCGAACTTGTCATGATATGAGGAAGCGCCGGATCAGAACGTGCGGCGCTGCGGCCGGGCGCCTTGAAACAGCGCCAGCAGGGTCAGGGCGATGGCAATCATCGCGGCCGTTTCGATGGCGAGGATCAGCCATTTGCCCAAGGCGTCGGGATAATCCAGAAAAGTACGCGCTGCCTGTCCCGGTTCGGCCGCCATGACCATGACCCCGATCGCCAGGAACGCGGTCATGCCGAGCGCCAGCAGGACCCGGTGCAGTAAAGGCTGACGGATCTCAAAATCCGGCATCATGCCGGCGCAGAAGGCAAGCACCCCTGCCCCTGCCAGCACGGCTCCCGCCTGGAAGGCGCCGCCGGCCTCGGTGGCGCCTATCCAGAGGAGATAGCCCGCGAAGACGACGCTGATCGGGGCGATAAGCCGAACCGCAAGACCTAAGACGGGCGTCGGCGCCGGCACAATCGGCGGCAGCGGCCGGCCGAGACTCCAGACGCCGAGTACGGCCACGAACATGACGACGAGCTCCAGGAACGTGTCGTAGCCTCGAAAATCCAGCAACACCGCCGTCACCGGATTGGCCAGACCGGTCGTCTCGATATTGGCCATCACGTCGCCTGCAAGTCCGCCGATCTCAGGCTCGCTCATGAAGACTGCCGCACCAAGCAGGGCGACCAGGGCTAGAGCGGCGAGGCCCAGCATGAGGCCGAGGAAGACCTGCCCGCCCGCCTTGCCACCGGGGTCTTTACGTTCCGTCTGCATGCCGACCTCAGCGAAGCTTGGCGTCAGCTCTGAGATGGGCGAACAGCAAGGCGCCGGTGAGACCGGCGCCGATCGCGGCTTCCGCGAGAGCCACGTCGGGCGCGTCGAGCCGGGCCCAGATCAATGCCGCGATCAGGCCCATGATCGAAAAAAGCACGACGGATTGGGCGGGGCTCCGCGCCTGGAGCGTGGTCCAGCCAAGCGCTACCAGGAGAAACGCAAGCAGCCCGTCAATGATCAGCAGCGCCGGCATCACCTCTGGCCTGCCTGACTGCCGGCCACCAATTGCGCTGCGACCGCGCCTGAAACAAGCGCCATGATCCAGATCAATGTCAGCATCCCAAGACTGGCGAGATCGCGGGCCATCAGTGCCAGCCCGACGCAGATGCAGCCCAGCGCCAGATTATCGATCTTGGTGAGCGCGTGAAAACGGGAAAGGGCATCGGGCAAACGGAGGACACCGGCTGCCCCGGCGATGAAAAGTGCGACGCCGAGGCTGATGCATGCCATGCCGGCCATATCGAAGATTGCCGTCATGGCGCTTCCCGCTGCGGCATCGCCGTGGTTTCCGAGTTCGGCCGTCGTCGGGCAGCAACGGAAGCCGCCGTCACGCTTGCGAGGAGGGCGACGATGAGGGCCGCATCGAGAAACGTACCGGCGTCGAAGGCCTGACCGAGCAGCAGCAGGAAGGCGACGCCGGCGGTACCGAAAAGCTGCAAGACGATCAGTTTGTCGGCAAGCGAGGGCCCGCGCATCACCCGGAGCAGCGCCACCACCAGGGTGGTAAGGATGATCGCTGCACTGCCAAACAAAAAGGCGTCAGTCACGCCCAACCCTCCGCGTCGCCCGTGAGCCTGCCGACATGGACCTCAAGCCGCTCCAAATCGGCTATATCGAAGCTTGCACGATGCAGGAGATGAACTTCGATTCGATCATTCTCGACGGCGACACTGAGCGTTCCGGGTAACATCGTGATCAAAGTCATGAACCAGGCACGGGAGGCGGGCTCGCGCAAACGTGAACGGTAACTCATCAACGCCGGGTCGATCTTCAGTCTGGGTTGCACGACCCGCCACGCGACATCGAAACCGGACACCACGGACTGGCTCAAGAAGAACCAGGCAAAATTGGCCCAGGCTCTGATCTGGAAAGCCTGCGGCAGCCGCACGTCGAGCCACGCCAGGGTCAACACCGCGGCGGCGACGGCGGGCACACCGACAAGCCAGGAAGTCGGCTCGCCCTCGGTCAATCCATACCAAATCGCAGTGCAAATCGCGGTCGCGACCGCCAAGGTCCAAACCATCGAGATCCCATAGAAAGGTTTGGGGCCGCAGCCCGAGGCGAGCGCCGATCGCTCGCCGCTCGGGAAAACTACGCATGACGCCGAATTTTCATCCGGACGGAATTGAACTACCCCTAAAAAAAGGCTGCCACCCGCTTACGCAATTGCGCGAATGGGCTTAGCTTGAGCCACACAAAACCAGGCATCGGGACGAAAGTGTTCCGGCCGGCGCAGTCCGAGGCATTGTAACGAATGGGGCAGAGCTCCACAGGTCGCCAAAGCGGCTCGTTGGTTCGCACCGAACTGAAGGAGGTTACGGTCCTTTTTGCGGACGTCGTCGGCTCGACGCGGCTGATCGAGGCGATGGATCCGGAACGGGCCAGCGAGGCCTTGGATCCGGTCATCATGACGATGATAGAGGCCGTGCGGGTGCAAGGCGGCACGGTCACCAGCATTCAGGGCGATGGCATCATGGCGGTTTTCGGAGCGCCCCTGGCACTCGAGGACCATGCCGTCAGAGCCTGTTTCGCAGCACTCGACATGCTCGAATGGCACATCGGGCGCCACAAGAATCTTACGGAGGACCCGATCCGGATCCGGATCGGACTGGATAGCGGTCAGGTGCTGCTTCGCATGTATGAGGCGGGGTCGATCAATAATTACGATGCGATCGGGCTGGTCGTCCATCTGGCGAACAAGCTGCAGGAAGAGGCGGAACCCGATGCGGCACGAATTTCGGCACGGACCGAACGCCTGGTGCGCAGCTTCGTCACGGTCGAAGCGGCAGGCCGATATCGCCTCCAGAGCCACGAATATGAAACCTTCCGTCTGCTCGGGCGAACGCCCGCCAACCGGAAGATGGTGCGCCAGTCCCGCGTCCTTTGCCGGGCGGTCGGCCGTGAGCAACACCTCCACGACCTCGAAGTCCGGGCGCAAAATCTCGCTCGAATGAATGGCAGCAGCGTTCTCATCGAGGGCGAGGCCGGTGTCGGCAAATCGCGCCTGATTCACGAATTCAGCAATTCGTGCCAGGAGCACGATTTCAGCGTTCTGCGGATCGAGGGCAAACCCTATCCGCAGAAATCCAATTTCCAGCCCTTCACCGCGTTTCTTGCCGAACAACTCGAGATCGGCAGCCAGGACGATGCTGCAGCGATCGATAGCAAGCTGACGGATCTGTTGGCCCGCTACCATCTGGGCCTGATCGACAACAGGTTGGCACTTGTTTCCCTGTTCAATCCGGCACTGGACGAACCGCAATGGAGCAAGGCGGATCCGGAATGGCGCCGCCGTACGGTGATCCAGGCAATCGTCGATGTGCTCGCCGCTCTGGCCCGCGAAATGCCGCTGATCCTGATTGCCGAAGACGCTCATGCGATGGATCGAGGGTCGCTCGAAGTCCTGCAAAAAATCGCACAATCGGCCAGGAATGTTGCGATCCTGCTGGTCGTAAGCCAACGCCCGGGCGAGGCGATCGCGATGCCGGGCGAGGACTGCGAGCAGTCGATCCGGCTGACGCCTCTAGCCTCGACAGACGCGCATCGAATGTGCGACGCGCTCCTGGGCGATGATCCCGCCCTCACCCCCCTCAAGAATGAGCTGGTCCGCTGTACCGGTGGCGTGCCGCTCTTTCTCGAGGAACTTGTGCTCGATCTGTTCGAGACCGGGGTGATCCAGGGCGAAATCGGAGAGGCTGCGTCCGGTCGGGGGCGACCCGATGTCGGCAGGATCGGTCTGCCGTCCTCGATCGCAGCGATCCTGAGCGCCCGCATGGACCGGCTGGACACCCCATGTCATGACCTGCTTCGCATCGCCTCGGTCATTGGCGAAGGGTTCCCGCTCGGCCTGCTCCGAACGGCGGCCCACCTGAAGGGCGAAGCGTTCGATTCGCGGTTGAGGCAGTTGCTAGAGAGCAAGCTCATCATCGTCACTGACGACGCCGTCGACAGCTATATGATGTTCAGTCACGCGCTCGTGCAGCAGGTCTGCTATCGATCGATGATCAGCCATCATCGAAGACAGTATCACGATGCCGTGGCGCAAGCGATGATCAGCTATTACGGCAATCGTATTCATGAGTTCACCGCAACCCTGGCGCACCATTATTCGGAAACCGGCAAGCTCGAGATCGCGATTACTCACTGGCAGGAAACAGCACGACGCTCGCTCATGGGCGCTGCCAATTTCGAGGCGGTCGAAGCCCTGCAGCAGGCAATCGCCTTGGTCGACAAGCTGCCGCAATATCGAGCGATCAGTCACAAGAAGCTGGAATTGATGACGCTTCTCGGTTCCGCCCTGATTGTTGCCAAGGGACCGGGAACCGAGGACGTGGCGAAGGTCTACGCCGAATGCCGGGCCCTGGCCGATACTCTGGAAGAATCGCGCGAGCTGTTCCGGTCCTTGTGGGGCCAGTGGCGCATCGCCTGGCGGGTCGCCGACAAGATCGAGATCGCCAACCAGCTTTCGGCCCTGGCCCATCAATCCGGCGGTGATGAGGAACAAATTCAAGCCCATCACGCGCATTGGGTGGCGTGCTACAATCACGGAGCGCTCCATGAGAGCCTGGAGCATATCTCGGCCGGGCTCGGCTTATGCCAATCGGGCACTCCGAGCGAACAGCTCCTGATCTATGGCGGCCATGATGCGGCGGTGTGCGGTTATGGCGAAGCGGCCCTCTGCCACTGGATCCTGGGCGACCAGGTCAAGGGACGCGACCTGATCAAAAGGGCGATCAGGCGCGCCCGCCAGACCAATCACTCCGGCAGTATCGGTCACGCCGTCGATTACGCTCTCTTCCACACCCAGCACGTCGGCGATGCCCAGGCGGTCTTGAAGCTTGCCGACGAAGCGATCGAATTCGCCAGGGAAAGGGCGCTACCCCACTATGAGACGCGGGCCCGCGCATGGCAAGGCTGGGCGATGGCCGAGTGCGGAGACCTCCTTGACGGGATCAAGCAGATGTCCCGTGCGATCGACAATCAACGCCGAACCGGCAAGGAAGAGGATTTCCCCGTGTTCCTCGAGGTCCTGGCCGGCCTTCAGGCGAGACTTGGCGACCTCGACAATGCGCTTGGCTCCTGCGACGAAGCCCTGGAAATTGCGGCACAGAGCGGGATGCGTCATTGGCTTGCGGAAATTCACCGGCGGCGCGGCACGGTGCTGCGGGATCTGGGCCCAAATCGACACGATGAGGCAATCGACGCCTTTGGCAAGGCGCTATGTCTTGCGCACGAACAGGATGCGCGGAGTTTCGAGAGCCGCATCATCACCGATCTTGCCGGGTTCCCGGAGGCTCGGGATACCATGCCGCATAGTACGATCATCGACCGGCTGTTGAGAAATCTGGATAAGACGGATCACAGTATCCATGTGCCGGAACTCCGCCGTAAAATTCATGCCGGCATTCGCTAGAACAGAAACCCAATGCTCGTTGCAGCAGCGCCGGTAGTCGAAAGCTCGATTCAGAAACGCTATCGCCGCGGTACCCATCGCGCTATTCCGCCCGAGCAGACTCTTGAGAACATCGAGCCCCTCTTGTCCCGCGCCGGGATCACGCGGGTGGCGAACGTCACCGGGCTCGATCGGATCGGCATCCCGGTGGTCATGGTAACCCGGCCCAATTCTCGCTCCGTTTCCGTAAGCCAGGGCAAAGGCCTGACACTCGCCGCCGCCAAAGCCTCCGGGATCATGGAGGCAATCGAAGGGTACGTCGCCGAAACGGCCGATCTCGCATCGCGTTACGCAACGCCCGACGCAGCACCGGATGGTGATCTTGCCATAAATTGGAGGCTACTGCCGCGACAAGATTCCGATCCTCTGCCACCGGATTACGAGATCCCTTGGTGCCTTGGTGTGGACCTTGTTTCCGGCAAGCCGCTCTGGGCGCCGTCCGAACTTGTCCATACGAACTACACCTTGCCGCAACCCCGAGGCAGCGGCTGGTTCTTTGCCAGCAGCAATGGCCTGGCGTCAGGCAATACCCGGGACGAGGCCCTGGTTCATGCGCTCTGCGAAGTCATCGAACGGGACTGCCGGACACGGTGGATGAACGACCCGCGCGCCCGCATCGGCACCAGGATCGACGCCACGACGATTGCCGATCGAGATCTGCAGGGCCAGCTCGACCGACTGGAAGCGGCCGGCTTCATCTATGGGATCTGGGACCTCACCGGCGCCATCGGCATTCCGGCATTCCTCTGCACGATTGCCGAGTTGAACGGCTCTGAACGGCTCAGTGCGCAGGTCGATTCGGGGAGCGGTTGTCATCCATGCCCCGAAATAGCGTTGGCCCGCGCGATTACCGAGGCAGCGCAGATGCGCCTCACTTATCTGACGGGTGCCCGCGACGACCAGGGCCATGATCATTTCGCGCCGCCCGCAGCCGTGGCGCGGGGACTATCGACGCGGCTCGATGCGGCAGGCAAGAACTTCGCGCAAGTGAACGGCTTCACTAATGAATCGCCCGGCGATGATATCGTGCAGATCGTCGACCGTCTTCGAGGACATCGGATCGGTCCGATCTTCGCCTACCACTTTCCGGTCGAGCAAACCTTCGGCATCGACACGCCGCCGCTTGCCGTGGTCAGGGTGATCGCGCCCGGCCTTGCCGGCCCCCTGGAAGCCTACAATAACCATCTCCTGGGCCTGGCGCGAAGACTATAGGGGACAGTGATGCGCCGTCGCATCGAGGCTGCGATATTTGTCGGACCGTCGCTCCGGCTCGAAGATCTGGCGCGTTTGCCACCCGCGGTCGAGATCCTGCCACCTGCCGCTCAAGGCGACATCTACCGGCTTTCGCTGTTCAGGCCGAAAGTCGTCGGTCTTGTCGATGGCTTCTTCCATTCGGTTCCGGCGATTTGGCATAAGGAACTCCTGCACACACTGGCTGAGGGGACCCTGGTCTTCGGTGCGGCCAGCATGGGTGCGCTCAGGGCGGTCGAACTTGCACCGTTCGGCATGCGCGGTATCGGCGAGATCTTCCGGCAATTCCAGGAAGGTCTGCTCGAGGATGACGACGAAGTCGCGGTGGCCCACGGCCCTGCCGATCTGGGCTACCCTCCCTTGTCCGACGCCATGGTCAATCTGCGTGCGACGCTGCTTCAGGCGTTGCGGCAAGGCATCGTCAGCCAGAAACTGCACGACACGATGCTCATGCATGCCAAGTCACGATATTTCCGGCAACGGTCATTTGCGAATATCTATGCGGACGCTGAGAGAGGCAATCAGCCTGTCCCACTATCCGTTCAACACTGGATCTCCCGCAACACAATCGATCTCAAGCTTCGGGATGGCCGAATGCTGATCGATGCCATGCTCGACGCACTCGGAACGGCGACCGGCGAGATTATCCGCGCTCCACATTTGACCGTCGAACATACGACGATGTGGGATAACGTGAGACGAACCCATCTGGCACTCGACGACACGCCTCGTGTAGGTGTGCGTGAACTGCTCGAAGAACTGGCGCTGAAGGGACAGGAATTCGCGCGTCAGGCCGGTGTATTCCCGATCGATCGCACAGAGTTGGAAAGCCGGGATGACCATCCGTCCCAAGACGATGACAGTTGGATGCGTGACTTCGTCGGCAGACTCAAGCGTTCGGGCACCTATGCTGAATTGTTGAATAGTGCAATCCACAAGAAACAAAAGTCTCAGGAGTACGGGGCACTGAACCCGGTAGATGATCGCGAGGCTATCGTCAGAGCCCATTTCGAGAGGATCGGTGAAATACGATTCTGGCTCGAGCCACGCTCGACGGCACTTCTCAACGATGGTAGTTTTTGCCAGGAACTGAATGGCTATGCACAATCCTTGGGACTTGGGGGGGGCGGTGATTTCGTGCGTGTCTTGTCCCGCCATCACCAACTTGGCTTGAACCATGCGACATCGTTCTGATCGGGCGGCAGCTGGCGGCGTCAGGTTTCGGGTCTTCACCCAGCCGCCGGTCGTCAGCGGCTTCGAGACGCCCGAGACGATGACACTGTCCTCGCCCCGCGGCGGTATCGGCATCGGCCCGACGGACCATCGTTTTCGGACCTTGATGCCGGCGGTCGCCAAGCCGCGCTATGCGCCGCCCGAGAGTTTGCCGCCCTATCTGGGGCCGACCCTGCTGCCTGCGATCCCGGACAAGTTGGGCCATTTCGATAACCTCCCCGAGGACACGCCTGAGTTCAGGGCGGCCCATGTCTATGCCGTCGCCCGCATTACGCTCGATGTCTGGGAGCATTATCGAAACCGGGAAATACCCTGGGCGTTTCACTTCGAGCGCATGGAGCTCATTCCCGAAATCGACTGGGCCAATGCACATTCGGGCTACGGCTTCATCGAGCTCGGACACAATTCGAAGCGGGATGACGGCGTTCGCATCCCATACTGGCAGAATTTCGATGTCATCGCCCACGAGGTCGGCCATGCCATCCTGTTTTCCCTGATGCCGTTGCCGGCGGGCAGCGAGCCGACACGCGATTGCCTTGCCTTCTACGAATCCGGGTGCGATCTCATCGCCATCCTTGCGGCCATGCACTCGGAGCGTCTGCTTTGGCATGTGCTCGAAGCGACGTCCGGCGATATCTACGGTCTCAACGAGTTGAACCGCCTCGGCGAGATTTCCGAGATCGAGCAGGTGCGGCTCGCCTGCAACGACCTCCATGTCCGGGACGTCCAGGATGACAAGCTGCACCGCTACTCGCTGCCGGTCACTGGGGCACTCTTCGATATCCTGGTGCTTGCATATTTACAGAATCTGAGCCGGCTACGCGCCATGCCACGGGCCATTTGCAACGAGCTTTTGGCCGGCGGCAGCATTGCCGATGTCTTTCCGCGGCTGCATGAGGTTTTCGTCAGGCTGTATCCCCGCAATCGCCTCCTGTTCTTCAGAGCCCTCATGGATGCTCGGGATTATCTGGGCAGGTTGCTCGCCTCCGCGTTCGAGCGCTTCAACCCCGCCCGGTTGAGCTATCTTTCGGTTGGCAATGCCATTCTCGATGCGAATGTCGAACTCACGGGCGGGCGTGACCAGGGGGAACTGGCCGAGATTTTCTTGTGGCGCGGTATCGGCACACGCTACATAAACATCTGAGTATCAAAGAAACACCGGGGAAGGGAAACACATGGCTGGACTTGGCAAGGCAAAGATTTTCGGCAAGGAAGTATCGCTTGCCGACCTTTATGCGTCGATTGAATTTGGCGAAGTGCCCGCAGACCTTAAAGTGGGCGACGGAACCTTAATTCGTGTCTCCGTCATTGAATTCCAGGGTGAGCTATACAGAATACCGGGATTGACAATCATCTTCGTCAACAAAGACAGTCCAAAGAATAAACAAAAAGTCCCCGATCATCTCAAAAATAAAGACAATTGGCCGCTCGATACGGAGGACTGCTGGGAAGTCAGCAACGACGTCAAGATTATCCGCCTCGATGCCTATGTCGGCTCGATTTTCGAAACCCTCTATGACCCCGAAGTCCAAGCCGATTATCTGGCCGGGAGCGGTAGCGCGGTCGGACGGGCCGGCGATTTGATCGGCCGCGCCGGTGATCTGACGGCACGCGGTCGGGCCGGCGATCTGGTCGCCATGGGCCGGGCCCACCGGGGCGGCCGTCTGGTCGACTGACGGGTCCCTATCTGAGCTTCCGCTTCGGATGCCAGATATCGAGCTTCGGTGAGTTCCATGCTTCCGTCGACTGCCACATCGTGCCGGGCGTCATCAAATGCGCCTCGACCGCGTCTTCGACCAGATCGACGCCGAGACCGGGTGCCGTCGGCACGGTGACATAGCCCTCGCTCATATAATCGGGCGTAAGTCCGGTCACGAGATCGGTGTACCAGGGCAGATCGAGACCATGATGCTCGACCGCGACCAGGCTGCCGATGGCGGAGGCACAATGCACGTTGGCCATGAAGCCGATCGGCGAGCAGGCGCAGTGGAGTGCCGTCGGCTGGCCGTAAAGCTCGCCATAATCGGCGATGCGTTTGGTCTCCAGCATGCCGCCCGAGGTCAGAAGGTCGGGGTGAAGGATGTCGAAGGCGCGGGTCTCGCACGCCTCCCGGAATCCATCCCACAGATAGAGATCCTCGCCGCCCGCAATGGGCACGACGCTCGCCTCGGCCACCCGTCTGTGGCCGTCGATATCGTGCCACGGCATCGGGTCTTCCATCCAGGCAAGGCCATAAGGCTCGAGGCCGCGCGACAGGCGGATGCATTCATCCTCCATCATCGCACCCTCGCCGAAATGATCGATGCATAACGAGATTTCGGGCCCGACCGCCTCGCGCATGGCGCCGACGATCTCGGCGGCCCGGGCAATGCCGCGGTCGGTCAGCCGCGCCCCA
>JBGSYN010000026.1:0-3951 GCA_041750975.1 Geminicoccaceae bacterium
AGCTGGGGTCTGATCGGTGAGGAAAAAGCCCGTTTCGACGCGCGCGTCGTCGATATCCTTTGCGAGCTTTCCGGGGATTGCCCGGAGAACTGCGGCAACGGCCGCCGGCAGCTCGGCCTGGTGCGGACCGCCGACGAGAAACTGATCATCGCCAACAAGAACGGCCAGCCGCTCTTCAATGGCGCGGTGCCCGATCTGCTCCCCTATTGCGGCGAGACCATCGGCGTCGACGGCCTATTCGTCGGCGAGGAAGGCTCGAAGCTCTATCAGGTTCAACTGGTCCGGCCCGAGGGCGGCGAATGGACCAGGACCGAACGCTGGCTCGAGGTCTGGAACGACAATCATCCCGAGCTTGCCGAACAGGAAGGCGAGTGGTTCCGCAAGGATCCGCGTATTCGACAGCAGATCGAGGCCAATGGTTATCTGGGCCTTGGTGCTGAGACCGATGCCGCCTTCATCGAGGAATGGTTCTGAGCATGCTCGGGCGGATGGTCCTTGCCGGCCTCGGCGTCGTCTTCTGCATTGTCGGGCCGCTGAATGCGGGCCCGCCTCTTGCCGAATCGGCGATGCCGTTCCCGGTCGCAATCAATGCTGCATTCGAGCTGATCGACCAGGACGGGATCCGCCGCACCGAACGCGATTACGCCGGCAAACCGGTCGTCCTCTTTTTCGGCTACGCCAATTGCGAGGCGATCTGCTCCGTAGCCCTGCCGCGTCTCGCAGGCGCGATCGATCTGCTCGGTGCGGAGGGAGCCTCGATCCGGCCGATCCTGATCACCGTCGATCCGGAGCGGGACACGCCCGAGGTGCTCAAAAGTTCATTGCCTCGCTATCACCCGCGCCTGATCGGCCTCACCGGATCGGAGACAGAACTCGCCGCCGTGCGCGACGTCTTCCAGGTCGAGGCCAAGGTGGTCTGGCGCGAACCCGACGGCGATCCGATCTATGCGCACGGCTCCTTCATCTACCTCCTCGGGCCGGACGGCGAGCTCAAGACGCTGATCCCGCCGATCCTGGGCGAGGCGCGCATCGCCGAGCTGATGCGGAAATATCTCTAGAATCTGGCTGAGCCGAAATAGGTCCCCCTATCGGGGTTGATTTTTCGTCCGCCTCTGAGCCAAAACGGTTCATGATCCCTGACGCCAAATGGTTGCGGCGGCTTCCGGTCGAGCCGCGCGTTCTGGTGGCGCTCGCCACACTCGCCGGCCTGATCCTCATTCTCGTCAACATCGTCGAGGACGTCGTCGAAAAAGAAACGGGCGCCTTCGATCGAGCGGTTCTCCTCTCGCTCCGTACCACCGGCGATCTCGCCACCCCGATCGGCCCTCACTGGCTGGTCAACGCCTTTCAAGATATCACGAGCCTCGGCAGCCCGACCGTTCTCACCATCGTCACCACCATCGCGGTTGCCTATCTCGTGGTGCTCGGCCGGAGAATGACCGCAATACTCGTAGCGCTGTCCGTCAGCAGCGGATCGCTCGCCGAAGTTCTCATGAAAGCGGTCTTCGACCGCGCCAGGCCGGATATCGTGCCGCATCTGGTGACAGTCAACTCGCTGAGCTTCCCGAGCGGCCACGCCATGCTTTCGGCCGTGACCTATCTCACGCTCGGCGCCTTGCTGGCGCGCGCCCAATCCCGCTGGCCGAGCCGCATCTTCGTGTTCGTTACGGGCGTGCTGCTGACCATGTTGATCAGCGTCAGCAGGGTCTATCTCGGGGTCCACTGGCCGACCGACATCCTCGCCGGCTGGACCGCAGGCTCGATCTGGGCGCTGGTCTTTTGGATCATCGCCGACCGGCTCAGCACCCGCCAAGCAACCGCTTGCACCCAGGCCGCCCGCTCGCTACACCAACGCCTCCCCTAAGGCCATCATCAAATCCCGCGGAGAGGTGCCGGAGTGGTCGATCGGGGCGGTCTCGAAAACCGTTGTGGGGGCAACCTCACCGAGGGTTCGAATCCCTCCCTCTCCGCCATTAACCCAAGAGCGACGGGAATCCAACTTTCCTTGCCGTGACCTAGCTAAGGTGGGGAAATCGCCTTGCAAGAGTCCAAACGTCACCATTTCGTACCGAAGTTTTTACTACGGCCGTGGCTAATCGAGGGTCCGAAGGATCAATATAATCTACATGGATATTGGTGGAACCAGCAAAAAGAAAGGTTGGGCCAAAAGCGCAGGGGCCTAAACAGCTTTTGTAACCAACTGGACCTGTTGACATTGCACAGCCACAAACTTGGGAGGGATGCGATCGAGAGAGTGTTCTTTGGTGAGATCGACACAAAAGGAGCGACCGCACGAGATATGCTCTTGGAAATTGGACCGAGCAACCTCGATGGAAGTCAAAGATCAGACTTCGCGCGACTGCTTCTATCGTTGGACGTGCGGCGCCCAGCCACGGTCCAACGTCTACGAACCGAGGAGGCGTCATACTTCGCCAGAGAGCTTGATGCCGATCCCGAAATCCGGACCGCGTTGGACGAGAATGACATCAGTGATAGCGCATCTTCCTAGGTGGAAAAGCAGTTAGGTTCGAATCTCAAAGACCAAGCGCTCACCATCATTCAAAAGCTGGTCGATAATCCTGAGGTTGGAGCGCGATTGATCAACGCCCGCTGGGCGGTCAAACGGGTCGGTCCACACGATAGTTCACTCATCCTTTCAGATCGTCCGCTAATCAGAGTACACGGCTACGATCGACCCGGAGCCACTTGGGTCCTCCCTCTTCGACCTAACGCAGTATTTATCGCTTGCAATCACCAAGAAAACTTAAACAAACTAACGAGACTATCAAACCAACGCCTTGTTAAGGAAGTAAATAAATCTAGCGTCTCTCAAGCAGAGCGGTTTGTGTTTTGCGCCGACACGTCTCATGAGAAGTGGCTCGGGAAATACCTACGGCCTGGATCAAGAGTTTTGCACCGCTAGCGACTTTGCCCCCGGTCACGAAAAATCCGCGTGGCGCGGTCGGCGATTTCCTGAGGCGGAAGCTTCCAGAGCGAATCGGGATAGACGGCGTCGAACCGACCATTGTCCGAAAAAATCTCGACATCATAGAGGCCGTCGAACCCGGCAGCGTCCAGGGCGTCGAGGATCTCTGACAATGGCAGCTTGCCTTCACCCGGAAAGGCACGATCTGCCCAACTCCTCGTGTCATGGCGCCAGTCCGAGACATGAACCCCGCCGATCAGCTCGATGTTCTCGGCGATGTGCTTGAGAATATCGGGCGTGTCCCACAGATGCCAGGTGTCGAAGAGAATTCGGAAGCTCGGCTGGTTGAGTTGTCGCAAGATTTCGAGCGTACCGGGCACATCCCAAATTGTCGTGAAACCATCGCGCATGCTTAGATGAATGGGCTCCAGGGCGACCGTTATGCCGAGATCGCTTGCGGCCTTGCCGATGCGCTCGAACCCCTCGAGGCATAGGTCGCTTACCTCATTGGCCGAACGATCGCCTTGCGGCCCGGTAATGACGACGATGCTTTCCGGCTGAAGCTTCGCCATTCGTGCCATGTTCGGCAGGAACGCCTCGACCCGAGCCCTTGGATCCGCCGGCGCCGGACTAAGCACATAAGGCAGGATCGAGTTCAGCTCCGGTATGCAGTTCGCCGCGCGCAACCCGTGCCTTTGCATGAGGGCGAAGGCTCGGTCCGGACCGATCTGCTCCATCTTGAAGCCCCAGACGCCGATGCCCTTGCAGCCGACGCTGGCATAGAGTTCGACGTCTTCTTCGAACGAGCAGTCCATCGTCGTCACCTCGCTGATCGCATAGGGGCGAGCACGGGCGCTTCCCGGGGTGCCTTTCTCGCTCATCCTTATTCTCCTCCGCTTGCTTTCAGCTGGCGTGCGCCCGCACGCCGCGCGTCGCGACGCTTGCGAAACTGGTCGATCCCGACAGCCGTCAGGAGCGCGAGGCCGGTGACGATGCGCTGATAAAACGGTTCGACGTTCATGATG
>JBGSYN010000027.1:0-25377 GCA_041750975.1 Geminicoccaceae bacterium
ACACCGCCCAGAATGTTCATCGAGGTCGATTTGCCGGAACCGTTTTCGCCGACGAGACCCAGGATCTCCCCTTCTTCAAGCTCGAAGCTCACACCGTGAAGAACTTCGACACCAAAAAACGATTTGCGGAGGGCTTCAACAGCAAGGAGCGGGGCCATGGCGGTCAGCCGCCGCTCATCAGAACGCGATTGCGCAAGGCATCGATAACGGCAGCCATCAGGATGACGATGCCCTTGATCGCCAGCACGAAAAATAGCGAGAGCCCCAGCATCTTCATGCTGGTGTCGATCAAGACCAGAAACAGGACGCCGAAGACGGTCCAGATGATCTTGCCCTTGCCGCCGAAGAGGCTGGTCCCGCCGATCACCACGGCACCGATGATATCGAGCAGGATGCGCTCGCCCAGGATCGGCGTCCCGGTCTCGAGCCTGCCGGTATAGAGGATCGAGGAAACTGCCGCGCAAACGCCCGAGATCATGAAGGCCAGTATCAGGCAGCGCGCCACCGGCACACCCGAGACCGCAGCTGTTCGCGAATTCTGCCCGATGGCATAGAGCTGCTTGCCGAAGACCGTGTAGCGCAGCAGACAATGGGCGGCGATCGCCAAAAGGCCGACCGACCAAAGGGCATTGGGGACACCCATCGGCCCGTCCTTGCCGAGTATCGTAAAGCCGCGCGGCAGATTGGCGATGCTGGAGGTTTCGGTGTGGAACGTCGTGTACCAGATGGCGGCCCCTGAGAAGAAAATCATGCCGGTCAGCGTGACGATGAAAGGCGGCATGCGAAAGGCCGTGACGCACCAGCCATTGAAGGCGCCGACAGCGGCCCCCACGGCAAGCATCGCCAGAATACCGCCTGGAACGGACAGCGCCGTGCCGCCGAGATAGCCGCCATCGCCGCTCATCACGCTCGCACCCACGACACTGGCGAGCGCGATGATCGAGGTCACCGAAAGATCGATCCCGGCGACGATCAGAACGAACGTCTGACCGATCGCTACGGCCAGGAGCGGCAGCATGTCGGAAAGGATATTGAGGAAGACGGTCCGTGTCGCGATCCCTGGAATGATCGGAATCATCAGGAGAAAATAAGCGATCGAGAGCCAGAGCACGAGGTACTCGGAAAACAGCAGGCGCCACGCCAGGTTTGGCCGTTGTCGATCCTGGACCACAGCCGTGTTCAAGCCATCCTCTCCGGAACTCTAGTGTACGAGCGAGGCCCGGTGCTTTGGCCCGGGCCTCTCGTTCCGATGCTTATTGGTTGGCTTGGTAGATGTGGTAGCCCCACATCCGCTCTTTCATTTCTTCGAAATTGGCCTGGGTGATGGCGAAGCCAGGGTCGAGCAGGAGCGGCTCGACGGTCTTGCCGTCCTGCAGATCGACGATCGCATTCACCGCAAGCTCGGCCTCGTAAAACAAATCCTGGACGCCGTCGGCATCGAGATATTTGTCTTTCATCAGCTCGTAAGCCGTGGCGTCGCCGTCGAAGCCGCCGAAGATGACATGGTTCGGATCGCCGATCGGATGGAACTTGTTCGCGACCCGCATCACCTGCGTGATCTGCGGGAACATGAAGTCCGAGGAGGTGAAGAGGAAATTGATATCAGGGTTGGCCTGGAAGGCGTTGGTCAGGCCGGCAAAGGCGATATCGGCGTTCCATTCGGTCGGAATGCGCGAGACCACCTCGATGATGTCCTGGTTCTCGTCGACGATATCGAAGAAGCCGTCGCGGCGGCCGATGGCGTTCGGATCGCCGAGATTGCCGATCAGAATGGCGGCCTTGTAGGTGCCGCCGAGTTCGCGCGCGACTTCGACCATGTATTTCACGGTCTCCTGGGTGATGGCACGATTGTCGGCCTGGACGGCGACCGAGAAGGCGTCGCTTTCCGCCGGCGGGCGGTTGAAGTGCACCATCGGCACGCCTGCCGCATTGGCCTCGCGAATTGCCGGGATCACGGCGTTGCTGTCGGTCTGGACGATGATGATGCCGTCGACGCCGCGGGCCAGCATCGCCTTGACCTGCTCGAACTGTTTGTTGTCGTCCTGATCCGAGATTGCCTGCAGCATCTCATAGCCGCGGCCGTCCAAATCCTGTTGCAGGGCCTCGATACCGGCCACCCAGAAGGGCGAATAAAGGCCGTCGAACAACACGGCTATGGTCTTCTGGTCCTGCGCCTTCACGAACACCGGCCAACCGGCCGTGCCGGCGGCGAGCAGCGCGCCCAGCGTGAACTGGCGGCGCGTCAGTGATGGATGAAATTTCGTCATTCTTGCCTCCCTCGGCTCGATGAAACGCGAACTCGTCTCTCGTCTAATGGTTATACCAGTTGCCGGACCGGTTCAAGCACTAGCGAAGAGCACCGCATAAGCTCCGAGCGTTAGCTCTGGCGTTGCTTCGCCGTCGATTTCCCTCGACCAATCAGCATCTTGGCTGGCGGCATCGAATGTGGCCGAATCCAGGATACGCGCGCGGATCGGCCGGTCGAGCGACAGAACCTTGGGCTCGTGGCCGAGGTTTGTGAGCAGAAGTCCCGTACCTCTGTCATGGCGCCATGCAAGTCCGGCGATGCCGGCGCCATTGATCGCCAGCGGGATGCTTGGAGCACCGCCAGCCGCGCACAAAGCCGCCATGACATGAAAGACCGGGTGAAGCCTGCCATCATCGCCGCAGACGCCCGAGGGTCCGGCCAGATGGTTCAGGGCAACCGTGCTCACGGCATGGCTGTCGGCAACGGCTGCGGCATAGCCCACGGTCCAGGCAGCTGCAAATAAGCCGGCTTGGCGAGGGTCATTCTCCGCCATCGCGATTCGTTCGCTATGAAGATTGGCGGCCGTTGCCGCACCGTACGGATTGTGCCGCATGCCGATGGCCGACGGCCCTAGATGCAAAGGCTTGCCTGCCGCCATGGCCCGCATGCTGAGAATGACCGCAGGCAAAGCTTCCAATGTTTCCATGACAGATTGATCGTCGGCGGCATGGACGATGGGAGCGGTCGTGCATGATATCGCATCGACGGTCGCCATCGGTGGCCGCTTGCGGTTGAGTTCCGTGAAATAGTTGAGCATCCCGCCCAGAATCGTGGCCCGTGGAAAGGCCGCGCGCGCCTGGTTGTGGATGTGCGCAAGATCGCAGACCTCGGGCCAGGGCCCGACCGGTTGGATCGATTTCAGATAAGCTCGTGGACAGACGATGACGCGGGCGGGATCGAGCCCGGCCTTGTCGCACGCAGCCGCTGCAGCGCCAAGCACGGCTTTGGGCGATTGCCCTTGCGGCAGCACGAGTTCGAGCTGGATGGCCGCACCGTAGGCTTCGGCGATTGACGCGTAATCCTTAAGGATGGCTGCAAGATCGGGATCGTCGCAGTCGGCATAAACCGCGAGGAACTGCGGCCTGAGTTGTCGGGTCGGGTGATTTCCCTCCCCTGAGCCGTGGCGATAGGTGGGCATCAAACCGAGGCCGACCGATGGGATCTTGCCTTTGATACCATCGCCGAAACGCACGGCGAGGGCAGCGCCCGAGTCGGTAGGCGAGACCTGACGCGTCACCTCGAAGCTCAATTCCACACGCTGAGTGATCTTTTGCCCCGCCTCGATCTTGTAGGGCCAGGGATCCAGGAGCGAGCCGACATAGGTTTTGTACGAAGCGTCGGTCCAGTTCCGCTGATCCTCCATCTCGTAGATCGTCTCGGGATCTTGCGGTAGCTCGGCCTCCATACGGCAGGTGACGCACAATCCGGCTGTAACTTCGTGGATTAGCTCGCGAATGTCGAAAATCGGCTGGCCCGGGCTGATCAACTCCGGGAACGTCGTTTCGCTGATGGAACCGTCTTTGTGGGTGACCGTGGCCGGCCGGCCGGCGACACCCATGATCGGATGCAGGACGACGAAACCGGTCCGATTCGTCATGAAACTGCTGAGTGCTTCGGCATCGGCCCTGATCTCGACCCGGCCCTCGCGGTCGCCGGTAATCCGTAGGCGATAGCGATAATGGATCTCGTCCTGCTTGACCTCGCCGTCGAGCTCGACCCGGAAGCCGTCGTCGTTCTGCTCCTGGTGCACCGGCTTGAGCGCCGCCGGCGGCGTGCGCCAGCTGTCGTCACGCACGAGGTAGTCGACCCCCCGAATGGCCTCGTGCCCCGCATAGCGAACGTAGCGCACCGAGCCTCCGTGCAGCTCGAGCGAGACCGGGCCTGATTCGAGCCGCATCATCGCGGGCACGGGCTGGGTCGTGCCATAGAGTTTGAGGGCTGCCGTTTCGGTCATTGCCTTCCCCTTGTCGTTGCCGAGCGCCGCCAGAGCGGAGCCTCATGCGTGTCCGTATCGATCCGCGAAATATGCCAGCGGCCGAGATTGGCCGTGTAGAGCGCTGTGTCATCGAAGGCGATATTGGTCGGGTGGGCAAAAAGATGCGCCGTCACCTCCTCGATATAGACCTCGACGTTGCGGCCATCCGGCGAGATCCGGAGGATCCGGGAAGGCTCATAGCAGCCGCAAAAGAGATTCCCATGGGCATCGAAGGCAAGGCCATCGGGCAGCCCAGGCAGGTCGCTCGCGAAGACCGTGGCCGAGCCGGCCTCGCCCGTGGCACCGATCTCGATTCGCGTGATCTTGCGGGCAAAGGTCTCGCAGACGAAGAGTGCCTTGCCGTCCTCGCTCAACGCCATACCGTTGGCGAAAACCATGGGCCGGTCATACCAAAGACCACCTTCGCCCGTGGTGAGATCATAGGCCCAAATCCCCGGCCCCGGGTCGGCGAAATGATGACTATCGGAAACCAGCAGCCGGCCGCGCTGATGGTCGACCACCGGGTAGTTGGGGATCTTGATCCCGGGCGGCGTCAATCGGGTCAGCTCCCGGGTCGCAAGCTCGAGACGAAAGACCGCCGCAGCTTTGAGGTCGCAGAAGAACAGACATTGATCGCCCCAGAAGGCCAGTCCCAGCGTGAAGCCGTCGGTCGAGCAGACCCGTTCGATCCTCTTGCCGCCCGGGTCGATCCGAAGGATCTCGCCGTTCTCGCTGCCGCACCAGATCCACCCGTCCGGCCCGACGGCGACACCTTCGGGATGCTGCAGCCGCGGCTCGCTGAAGATGCCGTCGAAGAAGACATGGGCTCGCTCGGTCGGCAGAACGGTTCGGGCCGCAGTCTCAAAGCGATGCTCCATCGCTACTCTCCCCTGACGATCAGACCGCCATCGACGCGGATGATCTCGCCCGTAATGAACGACGCCCGGTCGGAGGCGAGAAACGCCACCAGCTCCGCGACCTCCTCGGGCTCGCCGAAGCGGCCCAAGGGATGCGCCTTGTTCCATGTGGAGATGAGCGTTTCGGGATCGGGATGTTCGCGAAACACTTTCTCGTTGAGCGGCGTCATGATGGTGCCGGGGGCAATCGCATTGACCCGGATGCCGTGCGGCGCCAGATCGACCGCCGTCTGCTGGGTCAGCGCGTTGATGCCGCCCTTGGCCGCGGCATAGGCCGCCCAGCCCTTGAAGCCGGCCAGTGATTGGGCCGATGACATGTTGATGACGCTACCCTTGCCCTTCGCCCGCATCGCCGGCACGCAGACCCGCATGCCGCGCCAGACGCTGGTAAGGTTGGTCGTCATGACGAGATCCCAGGTCGCCTCGTCGATCTCGTCGACGACACCGCTAATGGCCTTGGCCGCATTATTGACCAGGATATCGATGCCGCCGAAGCGATCCATCGCCGCCGCGGCAAGCGCTTCCATATCGGTCATTGAGGCGACGTCGGTCCTGACGAAGCAGGCAGCGCCGCCGGCTGCGAGGATGGCCTCACACGCCTGCTTGCCGGCACCCTCGTCGATATCGGCGAGCACCACCTTGGCACCCTGGGCCGCCATGATCTCCGCACAGGCGCGCCCGATCCCCATGGCCGCACCGGTGATGATCGCAACCCTTCCTTCGAGGTCATCTCTTGCCATGATGGTCAGCCTTTCACAGCGCCGGCGGTGAGACCGGCCACGAACTGTTTCTGCAGCAGAAAGAAGACGCCGACGACCGGCACGGAAACCAGCACCGAGCTTGCCATCAGCTCGCCGTATCGGATGCCGTATTGGCCGATGAAATCGTTCATGCCGACCGGCAGCGTGCGCATGTCCTTGGTCGAAGTGAAGGAAAGCGCGAACAGGAATTCCTGCCAGGTGACGATCAGGACAAAGACCGAGGTGGCGACGATACCGGGACGGGACAGCGGCAGGATGATCAGAAAAAACGTGCGAAAGGGGCCGCAACCGTCGACCGCGGCAGCTTCGTCGAGCACCACGGGCAACCTGATCATGAAAGCCCTGAGCATCCAGATCGCGACCGGCAGGGTAATCGTGATGTAGGCAAGGATCAGTGACGCATAAGTGTTCAGCAGACCGACTGCATTCATCATCTGATAGATCGGAATGATGATCGCACTCGCCGGAAACATCTGTGCGGCGATCACCAAGATCATGCAGATCATGATGGCGCGGGTCTGGGTCCGGGTGAAGGTGTAGGCAGCCAGGAGCCCGAGGCTGATCGTAATGACGACCGTCGACAGCGAAACGATGACGGAATTGAGGAAATAGGTGCGGAATTCGGGCCGGAAGGCACTGATATAATTGTCGAGCGTCGGATTGTCGGGCCAGAGATTGGCGGGGATCGCGAAAGGCTCGTCGCCTGGCTTGAGCGAGACCGAAACAATCCAGAAGAACGGCAGCAGGACGATCAATGCGACGACAAGCTGGGCTGCGACAATGCCTGCCCGATCGACGCGCGACGGCCCTCTCATGCCCGGCCCGCCGGTTCGGCCTTGTCGCCGCGCCGCACCAGGAAATAGAGCGTGATCAGGATGGCCAGGACCAGGATCGAACAGACCCCGTAGGTGGCGGCATCGCCGAAGCGGAACTGGCCGAAGCCGAGTTCGTAGATCTTGGTCGGGAAAATGTGGGTGGCGTTTTGGGGGCCGCCCCGGGTCAGCACCCAGATCATGTCGAAATAATTGAAGGTGAGGATGGTCGTCAGCACCAGATTGATGACGATGACTTCGCGCATCGACGGGATGATCACATGGATCAGCCGCCGGATGCGGCCGGCGCCATCGATGATGGCCGCCTCGATCTGCTCGCGATCGACGTCTTGAAGTGCTGCCAGATAAACCACCGCCGAGAAGGGAAAACCTTTCCAGACGGCGGCGACAATCGCGGCGGCCATGGCCGTGTCCGCTTCGGCAAGCCAGGCGGTTCCCTCGGAGGAGAGGCCGAGGCGGATCAGGAACGAATTGATCAGGCCGAGTTGCGGGTCATACATGAACCGCCAGAGAATGGCGGCGACGACCCCGGGCAGAATCCAGGGCAGCAGGATCAACGCCCGC
The DNA here is from genome assembly GCA_041750975.1 of Geminicoccaceae bacterium. GTDB lineage: Bacteria > Pseudomonadota > Alphaproteobacteria > Geminicoccales > Geminicoccaceae > JBGSYN01. Next base: position 7,359 of record JBGSYN010000027.1, read on the forward strand.
AGCAGACCGCTCGTCGGCAAATGCTGGTTGAGCAGGAGTGCAACCCCGAATCCCGACACATTCTGCATGACCACGACGAAAACCGTCCAGATCAGGGAATTCCGGACAATCGTCGCGAACTCGGCGCTGGCGAAGAGCTTCTCATAGAGTTCCAGACCGACGAATTGGGGCGCCGGATTGATGAACGACGAGCTATACAGGCTCTCGATGACCGTTCCGATCATCGGATAGTACATCAAGACGGCGACCGGAATCAGCGCCGGGATCAGGAATACCCAGGCAAGCCAGCTGTTGCGGTTGGCCATGGGAGGCCGAAGCTAGTTCAAGGCATCGATCGCCGCACAGGCCTTTTCCGCCGCTTCCGCGGGATCCATGCCGGCATAGACGTCCTGCGCCAGCGTCACCTGAATATCCGAGACCTCGAGATAGCGCGGTGAGAGCGGCCGTGGCGACGCGTTGTTGAGGTGCTCCAGGATGCGATCGGGACCCTTGCGGTTCGCGTTCAAAAAGGTGTCGGCGGCCGCGACATTGGCAGGAATGAGATCCACGACCTTGCCGTTGACTTCCTCGCTCGTCAGAAACTCGATGAATTTCCAGGCCGCGTCCTGATGCTCCGAATCCTGATAGATCACGAGGTTCCAGCCGCCATAGGTGCCTATAGGAGTCTGGCCCTCGGGTGCCGTCCCATTGACGAAATCCCAATCGATCGAGGATTTCTGCAAGGTCGGCTGTTCCAGCGCCGGCCAGAACTCGATCGCGAGCGAGCCATTGAGGAACAGTTCGCGCATGTCGCCCGAGGAGGCGTTGGCGATGCCGCGCGGCGCATAGGGCACGAGCGATTGCAGATAGGCCAGGGCTTCCACCGCTTCGTCGCTGGTCAGCGCACATGAGCCGTCATCGTCGAGGACCCGGCCGCCGTTCGAGAAGATGAAGCTGTCGAGAACGACGACCGTGTCTTCACCTTTGTGACCCATCAGGCCGATGCCGAACTTGCCGCCCGCGGCATCCGTCAGCTTCTCGCCGGCCGCTCGCAAACCCTCGAAGGTGGCGATGCTGGAAGGTTCGATCCCGGCGGCTTCGAGCAGTGCGGAATTGTAGAAACTGAATTGCCAGACATCGACGTTGAAGGGGATGCCCCAGAGCTGGTCCTGGTAATTGGCGGAAGCCCAGGCCCCGGGGAAGAACGTCTCGGCCGTCACCCCCCCATCCTCCGCCATCTTGTCGAGTGGCACGATGGCGCCCGCCTCGGCGAATGCTGCGACCCAAATCTGATCCACGGTCGAAACATCGGGGGCATTGCCGCTTCGAACGGCGGTCAGCAGCCGCTGCTGGTATTCGGGGTAGGGGATCGTCGTGACCTCGACCTTGATCCCCGGATTGGCCGCCTCGAAACTCCGGACGGCCTCCTGCTGGTACTCGCTCAGCCCGGATTCGGTCTGCTGGTTGTCCCAGAACTGAAGGACGACGTCCTGGGCATGACCCAGGGCAGGGGCCGAAACGGCCAGTACTGTCGCCAGCATCATCGATCTGCGCATCGGTTTGCCTCCCATTGATTCGCGCCTGAAATCTGCTTGATAGTGGTTAGTCTCAGATGGCTCTCTGAGCAATCCGCTTTCAGTTCCCGACGTTAGACGGGCGCATGGAGATCCGCTAGCATCGGCGAGGTCCGGCTTGAGGAGAATGAATATGGCCAGGCATGGCGTTCTCGGAATCAATTTCGACCACATGCATATGGGCGATTTGCTACGCCGGGTTTTTGACCATCCGGATGCCGAGATCGCCGGTGTCTTCGATCCGGACCCCACGCGCATGGCGACGGCGATTGCGAACTTCACCATTCCCGACGATCGCGTTTTCACCGAGCTGGAAGCCTGTCTCGCCAACACCGAGGCGGATCTGGCGATCATCTGCGCTGCGACCGGGGAACATGCCGACTATGTCGAGAAGATCGCCCCGCACGGCCTTAACATCCTGGTGGAGAAACCGTTCGCCGCCAGCGTCGCCGACGCCAGGCGCATGATCGAGGCGATGGCGGGGACGGACCGGCGGATGATGATCAACTGGCCCTTGGCCTGGGTCCCCGGTCATGTGACGGCCAAGCGGCTGATCGATGAGGGAATGATCGGCGATCTGATCGAGGTTCATTATTATGGCGGCAATCGCGGCCCGCTCTATCACCTCGCCGACAAGGTCGCGGTCACACCCGAGGAGGTCGAGAAACTCAAGCCCACATCCTGGTGGTACAAGAGGGCTTCGGGCGGCGGCAGCCTCCTGGATTATCTCGGCTACGGCGCCACGCTCGGCACCTGGTACATGGACGGCAAGGCGCCGCTCGAGGTCACCTGTGTTGTCGACAAAACCCCGGGGATCGAGGTCGATCAACACTCGATCACCGTCTGCCGCTACGATCGGGGTCTCTCGAAAATGGAGACGCGCTGGGGTACGTTCACCGATCCCTGGACCCATCGAACCCAGCCGCAAAGCGGTTTTGTGTTGGTCGGCAGCGACGGCACCCTATCAAGCCATGATTATAACGACCACGTCACCATGCAGACGCGAGACAATCCCGAGCAGACCAGGCTGCCGGTCGATGATTTGCCGCCAGGCCGCCGCGGCCCGATTGAGTACATTCTTGCGCGTATCGAGGATGGCTCGCCGATTACCGGGCCGCTCGACCCGACGCTCTGTCTGACGGCACAGCGGATCGTCGACAGCGCGGTGCTTTCTGCGGAGACCAGACGCACGGTAGAATTGGTGGCATGAGCGAAACGCCGGATCTCGACGCCTATAGCCTGAAAACTGCCGAGGCCACGGCGATCGATGCGCCGGAGCTGCCCTATCGGCCGCCCATGCCGAACAACTATCGGCCGCGCCTTGGCTTGATCGGTGCGGGCGGGATTTCGGCGGCCCACCTCGAGGCCTATCGCGATTGCGGGTTCGATGTTGCGGTGATCTGCAACCGCACACTCGCCAAGGCCGAAGCGCGGCGCAACGCCTACTTCCGCGACGCCGAGGCGACCGACGATATCGAGCGCACGCTGACCCGCGACGATATCGAAGTTGTCGACCTCACCCCGCATCCCGCCGAGCGACTTTCGATGATCGAGACCGCCCTTGGGGCCGGCAAGCACGTGCTTTCGCAAAAGCCGTTCGTCCTCGATCTCGATGTCGGCGCACGCCTCGCCGATCTGGCCGACGCCCAAGGTGTTTGTCTCACCGTCAACCAGAACGGCCGTTGGGCGCCGCACTTCAGCTGGATGCGCGAAGCCGTCCGAGCCGGGTTCATCGGCGATGTGCATTCCTGCCATCTCGGTGTCCACTGGGATCATAGCTGGATCGCCGGCACGGCCTTCGAAGCGATCGACGATCTGATCTTCTTCGACTTCGCGATACACTGGTTCGATTTCCTGACGAGCCTGATCGGCGGCGGGTCAACCGAGATCTACGCCACGAAGAACCACGCTTCGGGCCAGAGCATCAAAGCGCCGTTGCTGGCACAGGCGCTGATCTCATTCGACGGCGGCCAGGCGGCCCTCCTGTTCGACGCTGCGACCCGATTCGGAGCCCAGGACCGAACCGTCATTACCGGCAGCGCCGGCACACTCCTGAGCCAGGGCCCGGACCTGAACAATCAGACGGTGACCCTGACCACGGCAGCGGGTCGCGCCTGCCCTGCGCTTCAGGGCACCTGGTTCAAAGAAGGATTTCGGGGCACCATGGGAGCACTGCTGCAGGCGATCGAGCACGGCACGCAGCCGCTCAACAACGCCCGTGACAATCTCGACGCACTGGCCCTGGCCTTCGCCGCCATCGCCTCGGCCAACCGCCATGCGCCGGTCGCGGTCGGCTCGGTTCGCAGCCTTGCTGCAGCCCGGGGTATGCAGAGCTAGCCGCATTCGCTGTTGCCCGAGCTTGCACAATCCTGCACTTTCCCATCCGTGAGCGGAGGCAGCGGGAGCGCTAAAGGCGCTGGCGGGAATGAGGCATTTCAACGATATCGGTGCGGCGGTCATCGGCAGCGGCTTTATCGGCACGGTGCATGTCGAAGCGCTGCGCCGTCTGGACGTCAAGGTCCACGGCCTGCTTGGCAGCAGTCCCAAGCGGGCGGCGGAGCGGGCGCGCGCCATCGGCGTCGAAAAGGCCTATCCCTCCCTCGACACTCTGCTCGAAGATCCTGCGGTCGAGGTCGTCCATGTCACCTCGCCCAACCAGGCGCACTATCCACAGGTCAGGCAGATTCTCGCGGCCGGCCGGCATGTCGTCTGCGAAAAGCCGCTGGCGGTCACGTCCGCGGAATCGGCGGAATTGGTCGAACTTGCCAAAGCCAGCAACCTGATTGCCGCCGTGAACTTCAACATCCGCTTCTATCCGCTCAACCAGCACGTCCATCAAATGATCGGGGACGGTGGCCTTGGTGAAACGCGCCTCATCACCGGCCACTATTTCCAGGACTGGTTGCTCTACGACACCGACTGGAACTGGCGATTGGAGCCCGAGAAGGGTGGAACCCTGCGCGCCGTCGGCGATATCGGCTCCCACTGGATCGACCTCACGAGCTTCATCACCGGCGAGAGCGTCACCGCCGTCATGGCCGAGCTTTCGACCTTCGTGAAAATCCGCCGGCAGCCGACCGGGCCCGTCGAGACCTTCTCGCAGGAGCGCTCCGCCAACACCGTGCCGCGTGAGATGACCACCGAGGATGCGGCCCTGATCCTCCTCCGCTATGCCAGCGGGGCGCGCGGCTCGGTCGCCATCAGCCAGGTCAGCCCGGGCAAGAAAAACTCGTTGTGCTGGCAGGTGGACGGCTCGAATGCCGCTGCGTCCTGGGATTCGGAGAAGCCGGATCATCTCTGGATCGGCCATCGCGATCAGCCCAACCAGTTGCTCCAGCGCGATCCTTCGCTGATGAATGCTCTGGGCCAAGCGGCGGCAAGCCTGCCCCCGGGACATGTCGAGGGCTTCGGCGACACCTTCCATGCTCTCTTTCGAGAGGTCTATCGGGCGGTTCTGGCCGGCGCCGCACCCGAGAAACCCGTCTATGCCACCTTCGACGATGGTCACGATGAAATGCTGATCGGCGATGCCATCGCCCGGAGTGCTCGAGAGGGTCGCTGGGTCGATATCGCCCGGGCCTGATTGAAAGACATGAGGAGAAAAACTTGAAGCTTGGCTTCCTGACCGCACCCTTTCCCGACACGCCGCTCATGGAGGTGGCCGATTGGGCCGGCTCCGTCGGCTTCGAAACGCTCGAGATCGCCTGTTGGCCCAGATCCGAAGGTCCCACCAGACGCTATGCTGGTACCAGCCACATCGACGTTGCCGATCTTTCGTCCGATCAGGGGCAGGAGATCGTTGCCGAGCTGGCCGAGAAAGACATCGAGATTTCGGGGCTGGGCTTCTATCCGAACCCGCTCCATCCGGACCTCGCCCACCGCAAGTCGGCCATCGAGCATCTGAAAAAGGTGATCGTCGCCGCCGGTAAGATGGGCGTTCCGGTCGTGAACACCTTCTGCGGCGGCGACGCCTCGAAGCATGTCGACGCCAATTGGGAGGTCGCCCTCGAGGTCTGGCCGTCGATCGTCGATCATGCCCGCGGCAACGGCGTCAAGCTCACCTTCGAGAATTGCCCGATGATTTTCAGCCATGATGAGTGGCCGGGCGGGCACAATATCGCCTGGTCGCCCTATATCTGGCGCCGCATCATCGAGACCTGGGGCGACACCGTCGGGCTCAATTACGATCCCTCGCATCTGGTCTGGCTGATGATCGACCAGACGCGCTTCATCAAGGAATTCGGACCCAGCATTTTCCACATGCAGGCCAAGGACGTGATGATCGATAAGGACGGCCTCTATGAGCGCGGCACGTTCTCGTCCGGCATCGGCTGGCAGATCCCGCGCATGCCCGGCCTCGGCGATGTCGATTGGAGCGAGATCTTCTCGGGCCTCTATCGCGCCGGCTATGACGGCCCGATCATCATCGAGCATGAGGACCGGCAATTCGAGGGCACCGACGAGCTCGTCAAACGCGGCTTCCTGCTCGCGCGCGATGTTTTGCGACCCTATGTCAAATGAAACGGCAGAACTATAACGGGAGCACTAGACCAATGGAGCAAAGAAAAATGACAAAATTGTTCGCCTATTCCACTGTAGCGGCGATTGCCCTTTTGGGCGCGGGTCCCGCCTTGGCTCAAGACGGCAGCTATACGCTGGGCGTGTCCAACACCGTCCAGGGCAATGGCTGGCGTGAGGAAATGGTGTGTGCCATCAAGGCCCAGGCCGCAGCCTTGGGGGAAGTCGATGGATTGAACATCGCGCACCGCAACACCGACGCCGCAGGCCAACTCGAGGACATCCGTAACCTCGTCAATGCCGGTGTCGATGCGATCGTCGTCAACCCGGCCGATCCCGAGGGCATCAATTCCGCCATCAAGGAAGCGACCGATGCCGGCATCGTCGTCGTCGCCGTCGATCAGGCCGTGACCGAGCCCTCTGCCTACGTTCTCTCGAACAACCAGGAGGAATACGCCTATCTCGGCGCCAAATGGCTGTTCGAGCAATTGGGCGGCGAGGGCGACGTCATCTATATGCGCGGTGCCGCCGGCGCCTCCGCCGATGAGGACCGCGACCAGGGCTTCCAGCGCGCCCTCGAGGAATTCCCCGACATCAACGTGGCGCATGAGGTCTATACCGGCTGGCAACAAGATCAGGGCAAGCAGCAGATCCTCGACTATATCGCTACCGGCATCCCGTTCGACGGGATCTGGACCTCCGGTATCGATAACGTCATCGTCGACGCTCTGGTCGAATCGGATGTCGAGCTGGTGCCGGTCGTCGGCGCCGACAATGCGGGCTTCGTCAATCAGCTCAACACCGTCGAGGGTTTGGTCGGTGCGGCCGTGACCAATCCGGGTTCGGTCGGCGGCGCCGGCGTGACGCTCGCGGTCCAGATCCTCAATGGCGAAACGCCCGAGGAACGGATTGTCCTGGTGCAGCCCGAACTCTGGGAGAACGTCACCGAGGAAGGCAAGGCCAAGCTCGCCGCCGCCTCCGATCCCTCGCTCGATCCGGAGTGGCCCGTCAGCATTTCCATTCCTGATTGGACCACCTACAGCAAGGACGAGATCATCGCGTGCAAAGGCCCCGGCGAGTAACGCTGCGGCTTCGCTATCATTCGGGGAGGCGGGACCGATCCTGCCCGCCTCCTCAGAGCCCATGACCGGCGAATTCCTTCTCGACGCCTCCGGTGTCGGTAAAAATTACGGCGCCGTTGCAGCGTTGCGCAATGCCTCGCTGGCGGTGAAGCCCGGTGAAATCCATGCGCTGATGGGGGCCAACGGCGCCGGCAAGTCGACCCTGGTCAAAATCCTCACGGGTGCGGTTCGCCCGGACGCCGGCCGCATTCTCATCCGGGGCCAGAGCCGTGCCGTGCATTCCCCCGCCGAAGCCCGCCGCAGCGGTCTCGTCTCCGTCTATCAAGAGCCGTCGCTGATCCCCGATCTCGATGTCGCGGCCAATCTCCGGCTCACCCAGACACCCGTCGAACCCTTTCGGCGCTGGGTCGAGGAATTAGGCGTCAACGAACTCGATCTCGCGCAGACCGCCCGAACTCTGCCATTGGCGGTGTTGCGCATCCTCGATCTCGCCCGGGCGCTCGCGATCGAGCCCGATGTCCTGCTGTTGGACGAAATGACCGCGGCCCTCCCGGCGGATCTCGCCGACAAGGTCCTCGACGTCGTCCGCCGTCAATCCGAGACCGGCCGCTCGGTGATCTTCATCTCGCATCGCTTCCTCGAGATCGCAGCCCTCTGCGATCGCGCCACGGTGCTGCGCGACGGCGAGACCGTGGGCGTGGTCCCGATCGAGGCCGGCATCGAGGAGCGGATCGTCGAGCTGATGCTCGGCGCCCCCGTCGAGCAACGGCACGGACTTGCGAGACGCTCGACCGCCGAGGTACCCGTGGATGAAGTGCCACGCCTCCGCGTCCGCAATCTGCGCGCCGGAACCAAGCTCGAGGATGTCTCCTTCGAGCTTCGCCCCGGCGAGGTCCTGGGAGTCGCCGCCCTCGAGGGACAAGGCCAGGATGAGCTGTTCGGCGTACTCTCCGGCTTCATGCGAGCCTCCGGTGGGACGATCGAAGTCGATGGCCGGACGGTAAGCTTCGGCAATCCGGCGGAGGCCATCAAGGCGGGCCTCGTCTTCGTTCCTGGCAACCGGGTCGATGCCCTTTTGATGCAGCGTTCGGTCCGGGAGAACATCGCCCTGCCGTTCTGTGCCCGCCCCGGCAGTTGGGGTCCGATCGACATGGGCCAGGAAAAAGCCCTGGTCGACGGCGCCATCGACCGGCTGCAGATCGACACGCGTGCTCAGGGCGAGGTGCGGCGGCTCTCCGGCGGCAATCAGCAGAAAGTGACCATCGCCCGCTGGATCGCCCGCGGCGTCGATACCTTGCTCTGCTTCGATCCGACCCGCGGCATCGACGTCAGGACCAAGCGCGAGATCTATCAGCTGTTGCGTGAGCTCGCGGCCCAGGGTTCCTCCATCCTCATCTATACTTCCGAGCTCGAGGAGGTGCAGCTTGCCTGCGATCGTGCCGTCGTCATCTTCGGCGGCCGCGTCGTCGACACCATGGAGGCCGAGATCGCCGACGAGCCGGCTCTGATGCGCGCTGCCTACGGTTTGCCGCGCAATCAGGCGGATAATTCGCGAGCAGCACCTCGATGAGCAGGCTCCTGCGCCGTCATGGCTGGGTCATGGCCTTGTTCGTGCTGCTGGGCTTCCTGCTCGTTCTGACGCGCGTCATTCAGCCGGACTATGGCGCTGCAGGTTTTGGCTCGCTGGCCCGCGCCGCCCTGCCCTTCGCCTTTGCCGCCGCGGCCCAGACGGTCGTCGTCATCGTCGGCGGCGTCGATCTCTCGATCGCCTCGATGATGGCGCTCACCAGTGTCACCGCGGCTCGGCTGATGGATGGCGCAAGCGAGGAGTTCGCCATCCTCGTCGTCCCCTTGGTGTTGCTGATCGGTCTCGTCCTCGGCGCCATCAACGGAGCCCTGGTTGTCATCACCCGCGTGCCCGACATCGTCGTCACCCTGGCCATGCTCTTTGTCTGGGAAGGGGCGGCCCTGCTGGTCCTTAACGCCCCGGGTGGCGCTGCCGCCGAGTGGTTGAAGGCACTGCTCGTCGGCACGGTCGCCATTCCCTTCATCCCGACTATGATCACCGACTGGATCCCGAAAGCCCTGGTCCTTCTGATCGTCTGTCTCGGCGTCGTCTGGATTCCGTTACAGCGCTCGCGCCTTGGCCTCTCGGTTTATGCCGTCGGCAGTGACAGTCTCGCCGCCTTCAGGAGTGGCGTTGACGTCAATCGTACGAAGATCGTGGCCTACGCCGTTGCCGGCCTCTTCGCGTCCATGGGCGGTCTCGTCCTGACCATGAGCACGGGCATCGGCGCACCCATCCCCGGACCCTATCTCCTTGCGAGCGTCGCCGCCGTCGTGCTGGGCGGGGTCACTTTGGGTGGCGGCGTCGGTGGTCTGGTCGGTCCGATAATCGCCGTCTTCATCCTCCGTCTGGTCCGGACCGACCTCACCTTCCTCGCCATCGATCCGAACGTCACCACGATCGTCGAGGGCACGATCATGGTCATCGTCGTCATGCTCGGCGGCCTCGTCATGATGCGGAGCCGGTCGCCATGAAAAGTTTCCTGCGCGACCGGCCCCTAATCCCGCTTACCATCCTGCTCATCGCCCTCATTGTTGCTCTCGAATTGCTCCGCCCGGGGATAGTCAATGAGCGCTGGATCGCCAACACCATCAAATTCGCCATTCCCCTGGCCATGCTTGCCGCCTGCCAGACCCTGACCATGCTCACCGGCGGCATCGATCTTTCCGTCGGCATCATCGCCACCATCAGCGCCTTTGTGATGGCGACGCAGGTGACGACGCACGATCCGGCCGTCGCCATCGCAATCTCGCTGGTGCCGGCCATGATGATCGGGCTCGCCAACGGCATCGGTGTCGGCCTCTTCGGCGTGCACCCGCTGATCATGACCCTCGGCATGAGCCTGATCGGCACCGGCTGCCTGCAGGTCTACCAGCGCACCGTCATCGCCACGGGCTCGGCCATCCCGGACTTCCTCGCTTGGCTCGGCACCGGCCGCAGCTATGGCCTCCCCAACTCGCTCGTCCTCTTCGTGCCCCTCGCCGCCCTGATCATTCTCGGCCTGCGCCGCACCGGCTTCGGCCGCCTCCTCTATGCGCTCGGCGACAACCATCACGCCGCGCGTCTCTCGGGCGTGCTCGCCTGGCAGGTCATCATCGCCCTTTATGTCCTCTCAGGCTTCCTCGCCGGCATCGCGGGCCTCGTCTATGTCGGGCTGATCAAAGCCCCCTCGCTGTCGCTCGCCGTCCCGCTGCTGCTGCCCTCGGTGGCCGCAGCCGTGATCGGCGGCACCTCCATTTTCGGCGGCCGCGGCGGCTACGCCGGCACCATCGTCGGCGCCTTGATACTCACCGTTCTCACCACCCTCCTGACCATCCTCCAAATGCCCGAAGGCTTCCGCCGCATGCTGTTCGGCCTCATCATCCTCGCCGTAACCGCCGCCTACGTCCGCATCACCGAGGAACGGTGAGAATCCGGTATGTCAGGAGTGCAAAACAATCGCCACCGGACTCGCATGATGACCATCGGGAAAAACGGTGACACGGTCGCCAATACGCTGGAAGGTCAGGTCGACCGTCACCTCGCCCACAGCCAGATGGCGGAGGGTCAGCCGGTCGATCCCGTTGGGCAGGCGCGGCCGATCGATATGGACCTCGCCATGCCTCCCGTCGACGGTAACGCCAAGGCAGGCCTGCAGGAGCATGAAGGCCGAGCCCGCCGCCCAGGCCTGCGGCAGGCAAGCAACCGGATAACCGGTCGGGGCCTCACCTGCCAGTCGATCGAAACCGCAGAAGAGTTCGGGCAGACGCATGTCGAAATGGACCGCAGCTGCGAACATCTGAGTCATCAATCGGACCACGTCGTTGCTTTTACCGTAGCGGGCAAGCCCGGCGGCGCAGAGTGCCGTGTCATGCGGCCAAACGGAGCCGTTGTGATAGGACATGGGATTGAAGCGCGCTTGTCCCTTGGCCAAGGTGCGAATACCCCAGCCGGTATTGAACGGCAGCCCTCGGAGATGTGCCGCTACGCGCTCCGCTCGTTCCGCCGACGGCAGGCCCGTAAAGAGAAGGTGACCGGCATTCGAGCCGCAGACACGGCACGGCACTCCCTGACCATCGAGGGCGAGCGCGTAGAAGCCTTCGTCCTCCAGCCAAAAGCGGCGCTCGACTGCATCGCGTATGGTGTCGCCACGCGTACACCAGATTGCTGCCTGATCGTGCTCGCCTCGCTCACCTGCGAATTTCGCCATGATGCGGAATGCCGCGAAAACATAGCCCTGCACTTCCACCAGGGCAATGGGTCCTGGAGCGTCGCTGCCGTCGGCGTGGAAGACCGAATCGTGGCTGTCCTTCCAACCCTGATTGGCAAGTCCCGTATCCCGCGCGCGGGCGTAGCCGAGAAAGCCGTCAGAATTGGCATCGCACTCGCTCTCAATCCAGGCCATGGCTGCGGTCAGTGATGGCCATAGCGTCTCGATGAACGCCATGTCACCGGTACGTCGCGCATAGGCACCCGCCAGCATGACGAACAGGGGCGTCGTGTCGACCCCGCCATAATATTGAGCGAACGGCAATTCACGCAGCGTTGCCATCTCACCCTTGCGCTGCTCGTGCATGATCTTGCCCGGTGCCGCGTCTTGAAAGGCCGAGGTCTCCTCCGCCTGGTGGGCAGCCAAAAACGCGAGGACACCATGGGCGAGAGATGGATTCAACCAGAGAGTTTGCAGCGCCACGATAATGGCGTCTCGACCGAACGGCGTCGAAAACCAAGGTATACCGGCATAGGGATAGGGACCGGTCGGCTGCTCTGTGGTCAAAAGTGCAAGGTCGGCGCGAGATTTGTCGAGCCATTCGTTGAACAGCGGTCCTGAGCTGAACACGGCAGCGCCGCGGCGCCTGCGGGCACGGATGGCGGTTCGGGCCCGGGCTGCAGCCGCTCGGAACCGGGTACGTGACGGCAGTGCCGCTAACTCTGGTCCGATCTCGATATGGAGTTCCCGATGCTCACCTGGTCCAAGGCGCAGGACGAATTCGCAAGAGTCATTGGTCATGCGATCGGGTGGGTCCGAGAACGCCAACGAGCAAGTGCGGACGATGCCGTCGAGACCGTTATAGCCGAGAATGACCTTATGGCTCGCCAGCTTTGTCGGCAGCGCTTGGCCACGAATTTTGCGATGCATGCCGCGGACTTCGAACATGTCCCGGAAGTCGCCAGCGAAGCTCAAACTCAGTGGGGCCATGGCCTCTCTGTCGGCGTAGTTCGTCACCGTCAGCCGTTCGTAGAGACACGCCTCCCAGAGAAAGCGTGAGCGTTCGATATGGAGCACACCCTCGCGCATCGAGGTCCCGCCAAGCGGTGGCAATGGGCGGTTCGTCAGATTGGAGGTGAAAAGCACATTGTCCTGACTGATCCGCGCCCCCAGTAGAGAAGGCGAATGCCCCCCAAGTCGCAGCCTGTAGCGGGAGAGAACGCGGGTGCCATCACGGAAGAGGCCATCGCCTTCGCCGCTGATATCGCCGAAGGAATCAGCCACGACGAAGGTGTCGCCATGCTTGAGAACAAACAGGCGAAGTAAAGCCCGTTGCTCGCCCGTATCGGTGACCGATGGCTCCTCAACTGATGGGACTTCTGCCGCTGAACTAAGCTCGGAGTCTAGCTGCATCATTCGATTCTCCAGTCGCTACAAGCCGGAGGCCCGGGTCGAAATTTTGGGCAAGGCTGCGGTAGAGGGCGAGGTAATTCCGCGCCATGACATTCGATGAAAAGCGGCGCTGGAAGACGCCGCGGATTGCTGCTCGGTCCAACCCGGGCGCAGCCTCGACCGCCCTCACGGCCTCGTCCTCCGATGTCACGATGAAACCGGTAACGCCGTGATCGACGATTTCAGGCACAGAACCGCAGCGCCAGGCGATGACGGGAGTACCACACGCCATCGCCTCGATCATGACTAGACCGAAAGGCTCGGGCCAATCGATCGGAAAGAGTAGTGCCAACGCATTGCCGAGAAACGCCGGCTTTTCGCTATCGCTGATCTCGCCGACGAACTCGACCCCCGGCTCCTTGAGCAATGGCTCGATTGCTGCAGCGAAATAGGCTCGGTCGACGGCGTCGACCTTGGCGGCAATCTTCAGCTTGAGCCCCGCGCGCTTGGCTATGGCGATAGCCCGATCGGGTCTCTTTTCGGGCGAAATCCGGCCGAGGAATGCGAGATAATCGCCCTCCGCCTTGGCTGGGTAGCGCAACAGGTCTTCACAGAGCCCATGCTGGATGTTCTTCGCCCAGTTCGCCGCCGGTATCGGCAGCCGCTGGTTGTGAGAGATCGAGACCAGCGGGTATTGTGGCCAGCGCGCATAGGCTCCAGGCAGATCCTCGAGATCCAGCCTTCCGTGCAGGGTGGTCACCGTCTTATGCGCCAGCTTCTCGAAGAAAGGAAAATGAATCAGGTCGACGTGGAAATGGATGACGTCGAATTCTTCCTGCCGGAGATAGACCTCTTGAAGCATGCACATATGGGCAGCCAAGTCTGACTTGAGGGGATGCGGGTCAAGCCTGATTGCTTGATCCCGAACCGGAAAGAGCGTTGCTTTGGTCCGCGCATCGGCACTCGCAAAAAGGGTCACGTCATGGCCGAGACCGGCCAACGCATCGGTCAGATGCGCCACGATCCGCTCGGTACCGCCGTAAAGAAGAGGCGGTACAGCCTCGTAGAGTGGTGCCACTTGGGCAATCCGCATTCGACCAACTCCTGATTTTGCTGCCGCGGCTACGGAGCTGATCGACGGTGACTGCGGATCAGGTGACCATTGCTCTGGTACTAAAATGAAGGATGGTGATCCCGACCAGAAAATACATCATGGATGCGAATAAAATATAGTACTTATTGGAGAAACAATCAGTGGTTGTGAATTGTTACTCAATAAAATAGAGCTAGCCGAATTTGCTCAGCTAAATTCCCGGGAGAAAGGAGATTTCGTCGAGCGATAGTAATAACTCCAACCTTCTGCGATAAACCTGAGATATTAGGCTACGGCATTGTATTGCGGGTAAGACAAAGCCTTCCCATCCAAAAAATGCCCAAGCGCTCCTGCCGGATCGTTTACGGACTGATTGTCCCTGCCGTCACCGCCGCTTATGGCTGCAGCGCCCAGGAACGGTAAGTGCTAAAGAGCGAAGGAGGAATTCCTTGGGGATGCCCCGCATCCCCAAGCCCCTGGGCATGTCTGGAATATGGATTCGTCCAGAGTTAGGTTGAAAGGTTGCGATCTATCCTTATATCCTCCCTTATGTGAAGTATGGAGGATATTGTGACATGCCCCTTAATATCAAGGATGAGGAAGTGCATCGGCAGGCGCGGCGACTGGCAATGTTAACGGGTGGGACGATGACGAATGCCGTGCGCGAGGCAATAGACCAGCGCATTCGTCAGATCCAACTTGAGCGGGCCGGAACGGGCACCACTCGAACGGCTGACGCGCTGCTCGAATTGGGGCGTCAATGCGCCGCTTTGATGGACGAGAGTGCGCACTCCTCGGATCATGCCGATCTTTATGGTGAGGATGGCCTCCCCAAATGATCGTCGACGCCTCGGCGCTCCTGGCAATTCTTCTTGCGGAATCGGATGCACGCAAATTCGCAACGGCTATCGAGGGAACGGATGCGCCGCAGATTTCGGCCGTGAATTTCCTTGAAACGGCAATCCGGATTGATCGACAGGATAGCGTCGTTCTGATCCAGAAATTTGACGAGTTCATGGAGTTGAGTGGTCTCGCCGTTCAGCCGGTCAGCCTGTCCCAGACTCGAATTGCTCGCCTCGCCTATGCCGAATATGGCAAGGGCCGTCATCGGGCAGGACTGAATTTCGGCGACTGCTTTGCCTATGCTTTAGCCAAAGAGCGCGGCTATCCTCTGTTATTCAAGGGCGAGGATTTCATCCATACCGACATCCGCTCCGTTATCTGAGCCTGAGTTGCGAGGAAAACAGCCTTTGCCAACCCTGCAGACCATCTATCGCCACCCCGTGAAGGGGCTTTCGCCGGAGCCGCTTCAAGCCGTGAAATTGACGGCAAGCGAGGCCATGCCCCACGATCGCATCTATGCCGTCGCGCATGCGAGAAGCCAGGTGGACCGGGCGGATCCTGCCTGGGTCGAACGCCGCAATTTTCTCGTCGTCGCGCATTCTCCGAGGGTGGTGCTGATTTCGAGCCGTTATGACGAGGCAGCAGACTCGCTCCATGTCACCACCCCGGACGACAGTCAGAGCTTCAGCCTGAGCGATCAAGCGGAGCGGCAACGGCTTGCGCGATTGCTCGAGGCCTATGCGGGTCCGACCCAGGCGCCGCCTTTCGAGGTCATCCGCCTCGCCGATGGCAGCATGACGGATTCGCCGACGGCAACATTGTCGGTGCTCAATCTGGCGTCGCTGCGGGCGCTCTCGGAGATGGTCGGGGAGCCTCTCGATCTGCGGCGGTTCCGCGGCAATCTCTGGGTCGATATCGAGCCTGCCTGGTGCGAGAACGATTGGGTCGGGCGCAAGCTCGAGATCGGCGATGTCGGCTTTCGCATCGCCGAGCGGATCGAGCGTTGTGCCGCGACCAATGCCAATCCGGCCACCGGCGATTACGATCAGAACCTGCCGCGAACTCTCCTCAAACAAACCGGCCGCGCCGATTTCGGCTGCTTGGCCGAAGTGCTGGAATCAGGCACGATACGCCTTGGCGACGCCATGAAGTTGACCTGAAGATCAGCACCGATAGCCTTTGGCGCGAGGGGCGTTCGCAAAAAAAACCGGTGCCATAGCTTCAGCCTTCGCCTCCGTACTCTGAGGACAAATCCATGCGCACAATCATTCACGCCGTTCTCGCCCTTTGTCTCCTGGCCGCCCTGATTGCAGCCGATCTGCAGGCTCATGAATTTAAGGCGGGCGATCTCACCATCGATCATCCCTGGGCTCGCGAAACGGCTGCAAGCCAGGCCAACGGCGCCGCCTATTTCGTTGTCAAGAATCCGGGCACAACCGCTGACAGGCTGACAGGCGCCAGCGCCGAAATCGCCAAGCGGGCCGAGTTGCATACGCATCTCATGGAAGACAATGTGATGAAAATGCGGCAGGTCGAGTTCCTCGAGATCCCGGCCGAAGGCGAGGCCAGGGTCGAGCCCGGCGGCTTCCATGTGATGCTGCTGGGCCTGAAATCGCCGCTGGTCGAAGGCGAGCGTTTTCCCCTCACCCTCGAATTCGAGCAGGCCGGCACGGTCGAGGTCGACGTGGCGATCGAAGACATCACGGGCCCAGCCGACGCCGAACACGCCAACCACTAGCGTTCGATATCGCCCGAAACCATCCCGAGGGGGTTTCGAAAGGGGGATTTCGCAAATCCTCCTTCCGCCCTCTCATCCCTGTCGCATCTGCGCTGCCACGGCCCTATCCTTGACGCCGCTACGCGCTTAGGACAAAGCCTAGGGCCGTCGAACCTGTCTCCCGCCAATCCCGATCGAAGCGAAAGATGAGAGAGCCCCAGTTCCACCGCATTCGCCGCCTGCCCCCCTATGTCTTCAGCGAGGTCAACGCGATGAAGGCGGCGGCACGGGCCGCCGGGCGCGACATCATCGATCTCGGCATGGGCAATCCCGACCAGCCGACGCCGCCGCATATCGTCGAGAAGATGATCGAGGCCGTGAAGGACGGCCGCACCCATCGCTACTCGACGTCGCGAGGCATCCCGGGCCTGAGGCGGGCACTGGCGGGCTACTACGACAGGCGCTTCAACGTCCGGCTCGATCCGGAGACACAGGTCTGCGTGACCCTGGGCTCGAAGGAGGGCCTCGCCAATCTGGCCCAGGCCATCACCGCCCCGGGCGACACCATCCTTACGCCCAATCCGAGCTACCCGATCCACCCCTATGGCTTCATCATCGCCGGCGCCGCCATCCGCCATGTGCCGATGGGCCCGGACATCGACCTCATCGCCGAACTGGCGCGGGCCGCGGAACATTCCGTGCCCTCGCCGACGGCCCTCGTCCTGAATTTTCCCTCGAACCCGACGGCCCTGGTGGCAGACCGGGATTTCTATCGAGAGGTCGTCGCCTTCGCCAAGGCGCGCGAGCTCTTCATCCTCTCCGACATCGCCTATGCCGAGATCTATTTCGGCGCCCCACCACCCTCCATCCTCGAGGTCGAGGGAGCCTTCGACGTCGCGGTGGAGTTCTCCTCGCTTTCGAAAACCTACTCGATGCCGGGCTGGCGGATCGGTTTTGCCGCAGGCAATCCGCGGCTCGTCGGCGCGTTGGCGCGGATCAAGTCCTACCTCGATTATGGCGCGTTCACCCCGATCCAGGTTGCAGCGGTCGCCGCCCTGAACGGGCCGCAGGAATGCGTCGAGGAGGCCAGACAACGCTACCGCGAACGTCGCGACGTGCTGGTCGAGGGCCTCAATCTCGCGGGCTGGCCGGTGCCTCTCCCGGAGGCCACGATGTTCTGCTGGGCGCCCTTGCCCGCAATCTTCAAGAAGCGGGGCTCGCTCGCCTTCAGCAAGCTGCTTCTGGAAGAGGCCGACGTCGCCGTCTCGCCCGGCATCGGTTTCGGTGAGTATGGCGACGGCTATGTCCGCATGGCGGTGGTCGAAAACAAGCACCGGCTGCGGCAGGCGGTGCGCAATATCAAGGCGTTCCTCGCAAGGCACGGGGCCAACTCGGCCGGTGCCGGCGTCAACGCCGCGACGAGCGGCAAGGCCATTCGGGCTGTCGCCTGATGGCTGACAGCCGCCCGCTGCGCGTCGGACTTGCCGGCCTCGGCACGGTCGGTGCCGGCGTCTTCACTATGCTCAAGGAAAACGCCGCGCTGGTCGCGGCCCGGGCCGGGCGCC
>JBGSYN010000028.1:0-28523 GCA_041750975.1 Geminicoccaceae bacterium
GAGCGGCGTCGCCGTCGCGGCCGTGCTCACCACCCTGCCGCCGCGTGCAACGCCGGCTTCCTCGGCCGACACCGACCGCGAGGCTTTCGGTGCCCTGCTCGACGCCAAGACCTTCATCGTGGCCTACGGGCCGGCGGGAAAGCCGTCGCTCGGCGAGGACGTCCTGACCTTTGCGGATGGACACTTCGCGTCCCGGGGCTGTGAGCGGTACGGCTTCGAGGCGGCACCCTGCTGGCTGAGGCTGGACGGCGATGTCGTGTACTTTCGGGCCGAGATGCAGAGCCCCAAGGCCGGTATTATCGCGTTTGAGGGCCAGGTCGCCGCTGACGTGCTGGAGGCAACCTCGGTGTGGACGCGCGAGCGCTGGTACCGCAGCGTTCGCCTCGACTCCTGGTACCAGGGCAAGCTCGCCGAGCCGGGCCAGCCGCTGCCCCGAAAATCATGACCAGGAACGCCCGCCTGGAAGACGAGACGCCGTCGCTCGGAGGCTCGCGGCGGCAAAGGCTGCTGCGCGCACTGCCGGTCGTCGCCGCCTACGCGCTAGTGGTGGTCGGTGCCACGGTGGCCGCCGATTGGCTCATCGGCCTGCTCGGCATGGAGCTGCGGCCGACGACCGAGCCCTTCATCCACCGGCTGATCATGGCGAGCCTGCTGACCTACGTGCTGCTGATGGCTCTGCCGTTCGTACCCGGCGTGGAGATCGGCCTCGCCCTGATCATGCTCCTGGGTCCCGAGATCGTGCCCGTGGTCTATCTAGCCACCGTCGCGGCCTTGGCGATGAGCTACGGTGTCGGCCGCGTCGTGCCGGAGCATGTCGTGGCCAGGGCCTTCGCCACTCTCGGCATGGTTCGGGCATGGCGGCTGCATGCGGAACTCCGCGCCCTTCCCGCCGAGGCCCGGGTGGCCCGGCTGGCTGGCCGCATGCCGTCCGCCATCGGCAGGACGCTCTTACAGTACCGGCACCTGACGATCGCCGCCGCCCTCAACATTCCCGGCAACGGTCTCGTCGGCGGCGGTGGCGGCATAGCACTCGCCGCTGGCATGAGCCGGCTGATGTCTTTCCCGGGATTCATCCTGACCGTGGCGCTCGGAACGTCGCCCATCCCGATCGCCGTGCTGGCACTCGCCGCACTGCGCTGATCCGTCCTTTTCAGCCCTTCACTGCACCTGCGGTCAGGCCTTGGACCAGATAGCGTTGGATGAAGGCGAAGAAGAGGCAGGCGGGGATCAGCGCCATGACGGCTGCCGCCATCATCTGCCCCCAGTCCACCGCGAATTTGGAGACGAAGGAGAGGAGGCCCACGGGGAAGGTCATCTTCGCCTCGTTGCTGATCAGCATGAGCGAGAAGAGGAGCTCGGACCAGGCTGCCGTGAAGACGAAGCCGAGCGTGGCACCCATCCCGGGCAGGGTCAGCGGGAGAATGACGCGAACGAGCGCTTGCAGCCGCGTGCAGCCGTCGATCATCGCAGCTTCCTCGAGCTCTTTCGGGATGCTCTCCAGGAAGGACTGCATGAGGAAGGTCGCAAACGGCACGTTGAAGGCCGTGTAGACGATGACGAGGCCCCACAAGCTGTCGGTGAGACCCAGGGGCGCCATCAGCCGGTAGATCGGCGCGATCAGGAGGACGAGCGGGAACATCTGCGTCAACAGCATGACGAAGACGATGACCGCCCTTCCCTTGAACGCGAAACGCGAGAAGGCGTAGCCGGCGGCGCTGGCGACGATGGTGACAGTAGCCGCCGTGCCGAACGAGACGATCACCGAGTTCTTGAAGAAGGCGGGAAAGTCGCTGGCGAGCAGCACCTTGGCGAAATTGTCCCAGGTGATCGCCGAGGGCCACAGGCGCACGCCTTCGGTATAGAGCAGGGCCTCGGGCGTGACGGCAATCTTGACCAGCCAGTAGACCGGGAAGAGGGCGGCCACGACGTAGAGCCAGATGGCCAGGGTATGGCCGATCGAGAGCAGGAGCTGCTGGTGTATGGGCCGGGTGAAGCTGGTCATGCCGTGCTCCGGAAGGTCTTGCGGAGCTGGTGGAGGAGGATGGCGTAGACGAAGAGCAGCAGCAGGAGGACCATGGCGACGGCCGAGGCGTAGCCGAAGTCGAGCTTCCGGTAGGCCGTCGTGAAGATGTAGGAAGGGAGGATCTGGGTCGCGTTCGCCGGTCCCCCATTGGTCATGACGATGATGAGATCGGCGAAGTTCGAGATCCAGATGGTGCGCAGGAGCACGGTGATGGCGATCATCGGCGCGATGTAGGGCAGCGTCACGTGGGCGAAGCGCTGCCAGGCGGAAGCACCGTCGATGGCGGCGGATTCGTACATCTCGTTCGGGATCGCCTGCATGGCGGCCAGGAGCGTGATGGCGAAGAAGGGGATGCCGAACCAGACATTGGCGATGATCGGCCCCCACATGGCGATCGAGGGATTGCCTAAGATGTTGTAGGGCTCCTCCAAGATGCCCAGGGCGAAGAGCCAGTGCGGGATCGGGCCGATTACCGGGTTCAACAGCCAGGCGAAGGTCAGGCCCGAGAGGAAGGTGGGCACGGCCCAGGGCAGGAAGACCACGGCCTGGACGAAGCGCTTGCCGAGGAAGGCGCGGTTCAGGAGGAGTGCGAGGCCGAGGCCGAGGAAGAACTGTAAGGCCACCGAGCCGAAGGTCCACCAGGCGGTGTTGACCAGGGCGGTGCGGAAAACGCGGTCGGAGAACAGCAGCGTCTCGAAATGCTCGGTGCTGACCCAGCCGCGGCTGAACGGGCTGAGCAGGCGGATGTCCTGGAAGGCGTAGGTGAAGCCGACGATTAAGGGCACGAACATGACGAGCGCCAGAAGCACGAGCGCTGGCGAGAGGTAGATCCAGGGCTCGAGGATGACGGAGAGCCGCCCGGATCGCCGGACGGCTCCCTGCCCTCTGGTCGCGGCTACTGCGCCGCTTGCCATTTCTGGTAGGCGTCGGTGAGGTAGGCGGCCCACTCGCCGGCGACATCCTCGGGCGTGCGCTGGCCGAGCAGTGCTTCCTGGCCGGACTGGATCGACAGCACGTCGGCGAAATAGCCGAATTCCTCGAGGTAGGTCGGCATCGAGGTCGGCTCCCAGGCTTCGCCCTCGAGTTCGGTGAACCAGCCCTCGAATTGGGGCTTCTGGAAGAAGGGATCCTGCTCCGCACCTTGATAGATCGGAATGACGCCGACGAACTTCGACCATTCGAGGTTCATCTCGGGGCTCGAGAGATGCTGGATCAGCTTCCAGGCGGCATCCTTGTCCTGGGCTTCCTCGAACATCGCCCATCCGGCATAGCCGATGGTCGGGAACGACTTGCCCTTGGGGCCGATCGGCATGGGGGCGACGGCGAAATCCTCCTCGGGCATGCGCTCGGCGATGGCGATCAGCGCGTCGGGGTCCTGATCGAGCATGGCGCAGGTGCCGGAATAAAAGCCCGCGACGATCTCGTTGAAACCCCAATTGACGCTGTCTCGCGGCGCATAGCCGTTCTGATAGAGCTCGGTGATGAATTTGAAGCCTTCGACCGCGTCTGGGCTATCGAGCGTCGAGTTGCCCTCTTCGTCGAAATAGCGGTTTTCGCCGAGGAAGTTGAGCGCCCACATGATATAGCCGTTGGTGGCGCCGGGCCCGCCTCTGAGGCAATAGCCGGACTTGCCGGGAAGCTCGGAGATGGTCTTGGAGGTCTCCATGAACTCCGCCATCGTCTCGGGTGGGCCGTCGATGCCGGCTTCCTCGAACAGCTTCTTGTTCCAGAACATCGCCCGCAGATAGAAACCATAGGGGATCTCGTGGATCTCGCCCGGGATGACGCTGCCGAAATCGAGTGCGGCTTGAGTCAGGTTCTGGGCCTCAGGCCAGTCGGCGATGTAGCGCTCGAGGTTCACGAGGCGATTATTGTTGGCATAGAGCGAGAGCCAGCGGTCCGGCATCTCGACGACATCCGGGACCTGGCCCGCCTGGACCATGGTCGCGAGCTTTTCGAAGGCCTGACCCCAGGGTAGCGAGGTGACCTCGACCGTGACCTCCGGGTTGGCCGCTTCGAAAGCGTCGATCATCGTCTCCAGATGCTCGGTGCGCTGCGGGCTGGTGATGACCTCGACCAGCTGCAGTGTGGTCTGGGCGGCAGCCTGTCCAGCCGTCGCTGCTGTTGCGAGTGCCACCAGTGCGGCGGTGCCAAAAATCATGCGTCGCATGCCCGTCCTCCTTGTTGTTTAGGTGCCTGTCTTCCGTGCTCGAGGCTACTGGCTTGCAGCCTCGAGCGCCTGGTTCAGATCATCGATCAGATCGCTTGGCGATTCCAGCCCGATATTCAATCTGACGAGCCGGTCCGAGACGCCGAACCGACGCAGCGAGTTCGGTCCCGCCACCTGCTGCAGGCCGACCATGGCGGGAAAGGCGAGGCTTTCATGACCGCCCCAGCTGACACCGAGGCGAAACAACCGAAGGCTGTTACAGAATTTCGGGATATCGATTTCGGGCTGGAAGTCCACACTGAAGAGACCCGAGCTGCCGGCAAGACCGCTAGCCTCGCGCAATCCCGGGTGATTGACCCGCGCCGTTGCGGAGTGTGCCGCAAGCCACCGGGCTACCTCGAGCCCGCTTGCCTGATGCCGCGCCATGCGCAGCGGCAGGGTCCGAAGACCGCGCAGCAGCAGAAAAGCCTCGAACGGCGCGAGCTTGGCGCCGAGATAGGGATAGGTCAGATCATCGAGCTCGGCGATCCTGGCCATGGAGCCGGCGACGACGCCCGCCACCGTATCGCTGTGACCGCCGATATATTTCGAGGCCGAGTGCACGACGAAATCGGCGCCGAGTGTCAGCGGTTTTTGATAGAGCGGTGTGGCCCAGCTATTGTCGACCACCGTCGTCACATCGGCGTTGCGGGCGACATCGAGAATGGTCGCCAAGTCCTGCAGCTCGAAGACGACGCTGGTCGGGCTTTCGAGATAGAGCAGCCGGGCGCCGCGCATGGCATCGATCACGGCCTGGGTGTCACGGCCATCGACATAGACGGTCTCGATGCCGAGCCGTCGCAACAGCTTCTCGAACAGGCGAAAGGCGTCGGGATAGATGTGCTCGACGGCGACGAGGCGGTCGCCGGCACGAAGCTGGCTCAGGACCGTGGTCGCAATGGCCCCCATGCCGGAGGCAAAGCCCCGCGCCGCCTCGCCCTGTTCCAGGGCCGCAACTTTCTCCTCGAAGGCGACGACGGTCGGGTTGCCGACCCGGCTGTAGATCGGCTGCTTGCGCTCGCCCCTGAAGGTGGCTTCGAGGGCTGCGTAATCGTCGAAAATAAAGAGCGAGGTCTGGACGATCGGCGGCACGATGGCATGGCCGGGCAGGTCGTCATCATGCGCCAGGAGGGTCGCGATATCGTCGAAATCGGTCATGACAGCCTCAGTGGCGGGTAAACACGACGCCCATGCTGTCGTGCAGGGTCAGCGGACCGCCAAGATAGTCCGAGCCGATGGGCGGCGTGCGCAAGGCCAGATGCCAACCTTCCGGCGTCAGTCCCGGCAGATCGAGCCTGACGGGATCGATGTCCTCGACGGCACCGCCCTCCATGTTGGCCACCATCAACACCTGCTCGCCGCCCGGACCATGGCGCAGGGAACAGAACAGCACGCTGCCATTGACCGGCCGGCGATAGTCGAAGACGTCGTTCGCGCCGAGATTTTGCCGCAGCCACGCTCGCTGACGCCGGAACTCTCGAAGGTCGAGAAAATAGCGGGTGAGCTGGTCGCCGAGGCTGTCATGCGCATGGCTGACATTGCAGTATTCGTGCATGTCATCCATCCAGGCGCGGGCGATTTTCTTCACGATCGGGACCGTGATCTCATCGGGTCCGGCCAGCTTCGGCTCGACATTGCGCAGAAGGGTCGCGATGGCATCGAGGTTGTAGTCCGTGACATCGACCAGACCCGGCAGGAATTCGAGAAACCGTGCAAGACTATTCCGGTCGGCAAATCCCATCTCCTTCAGCCGACGAAAATTGCCTGGCTTGTCATAGGATTTCTCGTCGATCTGCCATTTCAGCGAGATTGCCTCCTCGGCCACGACCTTGACACCGTAGCGGTCATCCTGGTTGCGAATGAATCCCCAACTGGCCCGGGCCCGCGCATTCAGGAAATCCATCGGCACGCCCGGAAAGGCCGCATAAGTAACGAGCTCGATTGCCGGATTGTCGTAGGCCTTGTCGAGGATCTCCATCCGGGTCTCGCCGAGGCGGGTATTGATGTTGAGCTTGGGGCTGACCTGCGTGCCGCGTCTGAGGGTGTCGTGATTGGCGCAGCCGCTGATCCAATCGGCACCATGCTTCAGGATTTCCTGGATGCGCCACCATTTCGACAGCCAATAGCCGTAGATGAATGGGGTGTTGTGGGCGAACGTCAACGGCCCCCATTGGAAGACGTCCGGCTTTTCCTGATTGTCGATGACGGCGCGGTAGGTCGAGGAGAGTTCCCAGTCCTCCTGAGGCCAGGGACGGCCGTCCTCGAAGATGAACCACGGCTGGTAGCGGCAGCCTTCGACGTTCTGGACGATCTCCGCCATGCTTCGCAGATAGTCGTCGTCGTGGCGCAGCACCTGGGCATCGGCGTCCCACCATTTGAAGTCCTGCGCACCGTCGACGCGCACCCCGTCCGCGCCGAAATCGATCTTGCGCCGCTGCATCTCGAGCATGATCGCCCGCACCATCGGCTGCCGGTAGGCCAGATCCTGGCCATACATATTGGGGCCTGTGAAATAGTGCCGATTGAGAACATTCAGGCCCTGATTGTCGCTGTGGCCAAAAACGACATCGAAAATGACCCGGATCGGCCCGCCCGGGAAGTTGTGAAGTGCTGCAATCAAATCGACCAGCTCATCCGGCCGGCCGCTTTCAAGCAGCGTCGGATTGACGGCCGCGGACCCTGCAATGACCACGTCATAGCCCCAATTCGTGGTATCGGGCCGGCGGAGATCCACAGTCAGTTCCTCGCTACCTGTCGAGGTCTCATCCCAGAAGTCCGGGCCGGCTTCGTAAACCGTCGTCGGCTCGACCGGCATCAACTGGACGGCATCGTAGCTCAGGAAAATCCGGTCCGCGGCGGTCACTTGCCGGCCGCTTTCGATCAATTCGGCGAGGCGATGGTAGTGTCGATCGAGGCTCGCCAAGGTGCCCCGGCTGGTTGCCGTCGGTACGTGAATCTGGAGGATATTCGAAGGCACCGGCATGCTGACGACGTCGTCCGAACTCATTTTCCGAAAATAGTCCCGATCGGCACGCTCCGCATGCAGGCTCGCAACGTTGTAGACTTCGGCAGGCGCCATGACGCCGAACGGCAGGGAGGCGGCCAGTGGATCGAGGATGCGGCGCCATCGGCCGTCACCATCGAGCCAGGTCAGCGCATAAAAATGGCCGATCCGGTCTCGGGTCCCGGCCTTCACTCCCCTGACAGCGGCCAGTATGACCTCATCGAAGCGAACTATCGGCAAGCGATAACGCCTCATGGTCGCCGTCTGGCGCGCCATCTGCAGATCGAGCGGATCGACCGGCTCCAGGATCTCCAGAAAAATGTCGTTGTCGGGGACGCTCCATTCGAGGAGTTCGGGCGCCCAGAATCCGAACTCGACAAGGTCCCCTCGAAGATGGGCACCGAGGCAAGGAGCGATTTGCCGGGCAGCCTCGAAATTGTCCGACGCTTGCCGGATAGCGTCCTCGATCCGCGCAGCGAACGTCGCGGCCGCCGCCAAATCCGTCTCGGGTGTCTTCAACGCACGGAACCGGAAATCTGTTTCGATCTAGTCGGCAACCAGAAGCGTGGCGGGCGCACCCAGTGATTCCAGATTGATATCGGCGCTGGTCTCCACCTCATGCTGCCAGATTACGTCCCGCCATTGCTTCCGGTCCAGACGCTTCGGCAGCCGAATCCGACCCGCCGGGAAAGTGGAATCGTCGAGCGTAGCACCACGCTGGCGTACCAGCGTGATGGCGGCCGTGTTCTCATGTTCACGCAGGAATGCGAAGAAGTCGTCGGGCCGATGGGTGTCGACCATAAGGGGGGTGTAGCCACCCTTGGAAAACAATTCGGGCAGTATGCGCCGTGCGGCGAGGGTGCGAGCGATGAGAAACTGCTTCAGACTGCCGTCGTGCCAATCGATAGGGGCGTTTTCCGGTATTTGAACCAACGTTTCAAGATCGAGGGAACGACGATTGTCCGGATCGACCAGCGATTGATCGAACCGTTCCGTGCCGCGATAGATATCCGGCAGGCCGGGGCAGGTGAGCTTGATCAGGGTCTGCCCGAGGCTCATTGCTGCGGCCACGGGCGAAACAATTTTGCAAAATGCTTCCAGCCTATCGAGAAACGCCCCATCCTCGAGGCATTGCTTTACGAAAGCTTCGAGTGCGGCCTCGTATCGCTCATTGGGCGCGAGCCATGAGGTTTCGCTCTTGGCTTCGCGCATCGCCTTTTGCAGATAGGCGCAAAGTCTCGGTTCGATCCCGGCCCGGCCCTCGTCGCCAATCGGCCATATCCCAATGAGCGTTTGGAAGATGAAATAGGCAGTCTCCGGTTTTGGAATGCAATCGGTTCGATAGCGCTCCGTCATCCGGGCCCATTCGCGTGCTTCCCGATCCCATTGCTCGGCTAGGTGACTGAGCGTCGCGATACGCAGTCTTGTATCCTCGCCGCGCTTGGTATCATGCGTTGCGGTCGCGATCAGCGCATGCGGCCAGCGGGACGCGCGATGCGTCAGGAATGCATGGAGCTTGCGCGGGCTGACGGCACCCTGATCGGGCTCGCCTCCAACCTCGTTGAGGGCCACCAGCCTGAACCACCGATAAAAGGCCGTATCCTCCATCGCCTTGGCCATGGCCGGCCCGGTGAGCTGCTCGAACGCCTGTAGCAATGGCGAGGGCGGCTGCAGCTGGCGTTTGAGAAAGTCGAAGACGGCGGGATCGGAAGGCAATGCGTTCATGGCCTCCCCGAAAGCCCGGTCGAGGCGCTGGCGGTCGACTTCGGAGAACCGATCCCTGGCTCCATAGGTGCGGTAATAGTCGAAGTGGATGATGACTTCGGTCACTGCCGCTTCGATCTCGCCCTTCGGAATATCCGCATCCTGTTGCTTCAACATTCGGCGGATTAGACGATCGAATTCAGCCTTGAGGCTTTCGGTCAGGATCTGGCGCTTGGCTGCTTCAAGCGTTTTGCGAAATCCGTCAGGGTCCCCATTGAAGGCTCGATAGGTCTGATCGAGACGATTGAGGCCCACGGGGTCGATGAAGAGACCCAGAATCGCATTGAGAGCCTCGTAACCGGTCGTGCCGTCGACCGGCCAGCTATCCGGCAGGTCTTCGTCCTCGCCCAAAATCTTCTCGACCAGGATCCAGCGTGGTTGTTTGGTCGCTGCCGCCCATTCATGAGCCAGGCGCTCGAAATATCCAAGTGGATCGGCGAGACCATCGACATGGTCGATCCTCAGGCCCTGAATGCGGCCCTCTGAAAGGAGCTGCAGCAAGGTTTTGTGGGTTTCATCGAAGACCGCGTCGTTTTCGACCCGGACTCCGGCAAGCTCGGTGATGTCGAAAAAGCGCCGCCAATTCAGCATGCTGTTGCCACAGCGCCACCAGGCCAGGCGCCAATGCTGACGTTCCAGCACCTCTTCGAGCGAGCCCTCGTCGGTGCCCGCTGCGAGCGGAAAAAGATGCTCGTGATATCTGAGCGCAGGATAGGGATCGCCCACGATCTCAAGCTCGCCGGACTCGATCACTTCGGTGAGCGGCCGGCCCAGGAACGGCAGAAGGATCTTGCCCGGCACGCCTCCAGCCTCGGCATGCCAGTCGATATCGAAATACGCTGCGGCCTCGCTCTCTGGGCCGTCGCGCAGCAAGGCCTGCCAGAAGGGATTTTCCCGACCGATACCCAGATGATTGGGGACGATATCCAGGAGCAGGCCCATGCCATGGTCTGCCAGGGCCGTGCTCAAACGGCCGAAACCTTCCTCGCCGCCAAGCTCGGGATCGATCACGCGCGGATCGACGCAATCATAGCCGTGCGTCGACCCACTTCGCGCCTTGAAGATCGGCGAAAGATAGAGATGGCTGATGCCGAGTTTCACGAGATAGGGCAGCATGGCGCGGGCATCGTCGAAGCCGACACCTTCTCTCAGTTGCAATCGGTAGGTGGCGATCAGGGGCACACTCATGTGCGCCGTTCCTTGAGAATGGATTGGAGCATTCGTCGTACCGTTGGATCATCCATTAGCTCTTCGATCGTCTTTGGCAGCCGCCTTCGCCAATTGGGGTGCTCGTCGATCGTCCCTGGCAAATTGGCCTGCTCGATCTCACCTGCGAGATCTTCGAGCTGAAAGATCGCGAGGGCCGATTTGCTACGCGCGAGGTAGCGTGAGAGAGCCTCGACAGGTTCAGAGGCATCGAGGCCTTCGGCTTCAAGACTGCGGCGTATTCGAGCCTTTTCGCGTTCGCGGGCCTGGCGCGCTCGTGCCGGTGCATCGGCATCGGGAAACAACCCCAATGCCTCGCGCGCCTCGATATCGCGGCCTTCGACAAAGCCCCGGACCGTCGGCAGGTCGTGGGTGGAGATCGAAGCGAGGGCATTTCGTGGAAACTTCGCAGGGGGTGTCGTGCGGTTGCCTTCCTCCTCGAACCACAAGACCCGGCAGGACAGCATGCCGGCCGCCTCCATCTTCGGACGGAACCCTTCCGGGACCGTGCCGAGATCCTCGCCGATAATGAGACAGCGATGGCGGTGGGAGACAAGTGAGGCGAGGCGTGCCATGGCGTCGAACGGAAAGGCGACATAGGCACCGTCGCCCGGTTCCATCCCCTCCGGAATCCAGAATTGCCGCTCGAAACCGATAACGTGATCGATTCGAAGCGCTCCCGCATGCCGGGCATTGGCGGCGAGATCGTCATAGAGCGGCCGGAAACCCTGAGCGGCCAGAGCTGTCGGCGAAAACGGTGCGAGGTTCCAATTTTGCCCGCTGGGACTGAACGGGTCCGGCGGTGCTCCGATCGAGATCCCGCGCAAGGTCAGTCCCGGGGTCGACCAGACCATCGATCCTGCGGGGTGCACGCCCACCGCAAGATCGCGATAGAGGCCAAGCCGCATCCCGGCGTTGCGGGCCTGGGCTTGCGTCGCCTGCAACTCACGCTCGGCCAGCATTTGCAGATAGGCGTGGAACCCGACCGCCGCCGCATTCTCCCGCGCGAATGCCTCGACCGCGTCGGTGCCAGGCACTTGCAGTTCGCCGGGCCAATTCCGAAAGTCGAAATTCTCGGGCCCTTCGGCCAACATCGTCGCTTGCAGAACCTCGAACAGGCAGTGATTTCGCAAATTCTCCCCGCCGACCGCCAGATAGATTTCGAGATCGCGCCGATAGGTCGGGCTGAGATTGGCAAAGCGCCAGCTATAGTGCCGTAGTTTTTCGGCGAGAACTGCCGGATAGTCGATCAGGGCACCCCCAGGCCGCTCGGTCTCGAGGGGAAGATAGACCGGGTTCAGATAGCGCCGGTTCGAGGGCGAATAGGGGCTGCACATGCCGGGCTCGGCCGGAAAGAGTGCGTGCAGGGGGTTGAGGCCCAGAAAATCGGCACCCGTCTCGGTGAACCTGCCGACCGCCAGGCGAAGGTCCTCAAAATCGCCGATGGCGGAGGCGCGCGCCGTTCGCAAACCGTAGAGCTGAATGGCGATGCCGTAGCCTCGATCGATCTCGAGATCTTCGGGATGCAGGCAGCTCTTCGGAGCGACGATGACCGGAAGAGTTAGAGATGCGTCGCCATCCAATCGCAATCGATGCAGCCCGATCGGCAGGGTTTGCTCAAGGCCGAGCGTGGGGCCGGCGTTCCGCAACCGGCCTTCCAGTATATCACCGTTCTCGAGTTCCACTGCATAAGCATCACCCACTTGCCCAAGCGATACAGCGACCGCAGCGCCGGGCTCAGCGACGATCGCCGCCGCCGCATTGTCATGAAATGCCTGGGGGGCGGCTTCGGGCCGGCTCGGGTCGGAGCCCATCGCCATCAGCAGGGCTTCGAGCGTTTCCGGACGCACGCGATGGTCGACGCCGGCGATATCCCACCATGAAAGGGCGATGCCGTGGGCTCGGGCAAGCCGCTCCAGAGGCGTCATCGAGGTGCCCCCGTGAGGAAATAGGCGAGGGACCAGGACGGCATGCGGCCGCGGGCAAGATCGCCCATGATATCGGCGCGACTGGTCCAGATGACTTCGCCCGCCGGACGTTCGAAGCCCAGGCCGGCCACATCGGCGAACTGGCCGACCATCGAGAGGCGTCGATTGGAAGCGAGTTGCCAACTCACCAGAAGTCCACGATCGCCGACGCTACCGAAAACTCCCGACGGCCCCTCGGAGGTTTTGAGCAGCGGTATGATATGTCGACGGCGCAGGGAGATGAGCTCGCGTACGACCTGCAACATCTTGCCGTGTTCGCCTTCGGTCCGGTCGTTCCAGTCGAGCTTCGAGCTCTCGAAGGTCCCACCCTCTTCGGGATCGGGGATGGCGGCCTGGCTTTCCGGATCGTTGAACGCCTCGAATTTGGCGAACTCGCTGCGGCGGCCTTCGCGAACGGTTTTGGCGAGATTGCCGCCGAACGACGTGAAGAAGCGGAACGGCGTTCGGCTGGCCCATTCCTCCCCCATGAAGAGCATGGGTATTTGCGGCGACAACAAGAGAAGGCCCATGGCCGCGACCATGGCATCGGATGGTGCCAGGGCCGTCAGGCGATCGCCCATTGCCCGATTGCCGATCTGGTCATGGTTCTGGATGAAATTGACGAATCGTGTCGGCGGCAGATGGCCTGAGGCGGTGCCACGGCCCTCACCGTCACGATAGGCCATCGGCTGGCCCTGGAAGAAGAAGCCCTCCGCCAGGGATCGCCCGAGCGCTTCGATCGGTTGTGCCGCATATTCGGCATAATAGGCTTCGCTCTCGCCGGTCAGGAGCACATGCACCGCGTGATGGAAGTCATCGTTCCATTGCGCCGTAAATGTCGTCTCGAGACGCGCCGCATCGTTCTCCTCATTCTCGAGGATCAGATGGATGTGGCGTTTGCCTTCGAAGCTCGCCTGCACGGTCGCCGACAATTCCTCGAGCAGGTGAATCTCGCTATCATCCTTGATGGCATGAACCGCGTCCAGCCGCAGACCGTCGACGCGGAATTCATCGAGCCAATAAAGGGCGTTCTGGATGACGAAATCGCGGACCGGGCGTTTGCGGAAATCGATGGCGGGGCCCCAAGGGGTATCGATGTCGTCGCGGAAGAATCCGCTCGCATATTGGCCGAGATAGTTTCCCTCGGGACCGAAGTGATTGTAGACGACGTCGAGGATCACCGTCATGCCGAGCCGATGGGCCTCGTCGACCAAGGCCTTGAAGGCCTCGGGTGAGCCATAGGATGTCGCTGGCGCGTAGGGGAGCACGCCGTCATAGCCCCAATTGCGCTCGCCCTTAAACTCGGCAATCGGCATCACCTCGATCCCGGTGATGCCGATCTCAGCAAGCTCTGTCAGTTTGTGGCGGGCGGCATCGAAGGTGCCTTCGGCGGTGAAGGCGCCGATGTGCAGTTCATAAAGCACCAACTCATGCCAGGGCCGGCCGTGCCATTCCGGTTCCTTCCAGCGATAGCGCGAAGGGTCGGTGACGATCGAATATCCATGGACATCTCCGACCTGCAGCCGCGACGCGGGATCGGGAACGATATTCCCGTTTTCGAGCCTGAAGCCATAGGGCCAGCCGGCTCCGGCCTCGGGCACCGCCAGCTCGAACCAGCCACCATCTCCGGCGCTCATGGCCATCCGGCGCTCGTCATGGCCATCGACCAGGACCAGGTCGATCGCTCTGGCATCCGGCGCCCAAAGCCAAAAATGGACCCCGCCCTCCGACAGCAACGACGAGCCGAACGGCAATTGATGGACGCTCATATCTCCCTCTCGACGCGGCGGCATATCATCGGTCGCCATCAACAACGCGAGCGAACGTTCGACCAGTGGATAGGTTTCATCGGGTTCATAGACTCGCGCCTCGCCGCCGAGCGATGGATCGACGGTATCCAGAATGCGGCGCCAGCCGGTTTTTCCCGGCAGCGCCGGCAACCGAAACGCTGTTCCCTCGGGGGCGGCGTTGAAGATTATCAAGAACGTTTCGTCGGTCTCGGGCGGACCCTCGGGCGGCCGATGCTCGCCCGCCTCACCGCAAAGCATGACGCCGACCGTCCGGCGCAACGGCTCGTGCCAGCGTTCTTTATTCATCTCACCACCTTCGGCGGCAAGCCAGGTAACGTCCTTGACGCCTTGCGGCGAGGTTTCGTCGCCATGGATGAAGCGGGCCCGCCGGAACACGGGATGGTCGCGGCGGAGTGCCGTCAGGCGTTCGACAAAGGCGATGAGATCTTCGTCCTGGGTTCTGAGCTCGTTCCAAGCGAGCCAGGAGATCTCGTTGTCCTGGCAATAGGCGTTATTGTTGCCGCGTTGCGAATTGCCCATCTCGTCGCCCGCGAGGATCATGGGAGCACCCTGGGCGAACAGGAGATTGGCGAGAAAATTACGTTTCTGGCGCTCCCGGCACGCGACAATCTCGGGATCGTCGCTCTCGCCCTCGTGGCCGCAATTCCAGGAGAGATTATGATCGTGGCCGTCGTGATTGTCTTCGAGGTTGGCCTCGTTGTGCTTGTCGTTGTAGCTGACGACATCGTGCAGTGTGAAACCGTCATGCGCGGTCATGAAGTTGATGCTGGCCCAGGGCCGGCGGCCCTGGTGGGCGAAGAGGTCGGCCGAGCCCAGAAACCTCGTCGCGAACTCCGCCATGACACTCTCATCGCCGCGCCAGAAGGCGCGTGACGTGTCCCTGAAACGATCGTTCCATTCGGCCCAGCCGGGGCCGTGACCGCCGAGCTGATAGCCTTCGAAGCCGACATCCCAGGGTTCGGCAATGAGCTTGGCGCGGGAGAGAATGGGGTCCTGCCGGATCGAATCGAAGAAGCCGGAGCCGGGATCCCAGCCATGGGCTTCGCGGCCGAGCACCGTTGCGAGATCGAATCGGAAGCCATCCACATGCATGACTTCGACCCAATAGCGCAAGCTGTCGAGGACCAGTTGCAGGACCCGGGGGTGGGTCACGTCGAGGCTGTTGCCGGTTCCCGTGACGTCATCGAAATAGCGCGGGTCGTCGTGCACCAGGCGATAATAGCTGGCATTGTCGATGCCCTTGAATGACAGCGTCGGCCCGAGATGGTTGCCCTCGGCCGTATGATTGTAGACGACATCCATGATGACCTCGAGCCCGGCATCGTGCAAACGCCTGACCATGGTCTTGAATTCGCGCACGGGATCGTTGGTCGCGGCATAGCGCGGTTCGGGCGCGAAAAAGCCGAGCGAGCTGTAGCCCCAGTAGTTGTGCAGCTTCTTCTCGACGAGATAGCGATCGTCCGGAAACGCGTGCACCGGCAGCAACTCGATCGCGGTGATACCAAGTCGCTTGAGATGGTCGATGATCGACGGATGCGCGACGGCGCTATAGGTGCCTTGGATCGCGGGCGGCACGTCCGGATGCGACTCGGTCAAGCCTTTGACATGCGCTTCGTAGATCACGGTCTCGTCCCACCGGGTCATCGGCCGGCGATCCTCGCCCCAGTTGAAGCTCTCGTCGACCACCACGCTGCACGGCATGCCTCGAAGGGTGTCGCGGCGGTCGAACGACAGATCCTCGCGCGGACTGCCGATACGGTAGCCGTAATGTGCGTTCGACCAGCGAATGGTGCCCGAGGAATGGCGGGCATAAGGGTCCAGCAGGAATTTATGCGGATTGAAGCGGTGGCCTTGTTCCGGGGCGTAAGGGCCGTGGACACGATAGCCGTAGCGTTGGTCGGGCCCGAGATCCGGAAAATAGCCGTGAAACACCTCGTCGGTATATTCGGGCAGGACGACGCGCTCGATTTCACGCTGGCCGCTGTGATCGAGTAGGCAAAGCTCGACCTTGGTCGCATGCGCCGAAAACAGCGCGAAATTGACGCCGCGGCCGTCGAAATTGGCGCCGAGGGGAAAGGGATTGCCGGCCCATACCCGCAACGGGGAAGAGCTCATGCGGTACGCAACACAAGCGTCGAAAGCGGCGGCAGGGTGAGAAGGAGACTGTAGGGCCGTCCGTGCCAGGCAATGGCTTCGGCCTCGACGATGCCATTACCGACTCCGCTGCCGGCGTAGATATCGGCATCGGTATTGATGCACTCTTCATAGGTGCCGGGCAAGGTGACGCCGATCCGGTAACCATTGCGGACGACAGGCGTGAAATTGCAGATCACAGCGGCATGCCCGCCCTTCGAATCCTTGCGGAGGAAACTCAGTACGCTCTGCTCGCTATCGCTCGCATCGATCCACTCGAAGCCGTCGGGCTCGCAATCGAGCTCGTAGAGCGGCGGCGTATGCTTCAGAACCGCGTTCAGATCCCTCACCAGGCGCTGGGTGCCGGAATGATAGGCATATTGCAGGAGATCCCAGGGCAGGCCTTCATTGTAGTTCCACTCGTTGGGCTGGCCGAATTCGCAGCCCATGAACAAGAGCTTCTTGCCCGGATGCGACCACATGAAGGCCAGATAGGCCCGCAGATTGGCGAAGCGCTGCCATTCGTCTCCCGGCATCCGGGCAAGCAGCGAGCCTTTGCCATGAACGACCTCGTCATGGCTGATCGGCAGGACGAAATTCTCGGAGAATGCGTAGAGCAGGCCGAACGTCAGGTCGTTCTGATGGAATTTGCGATGCACCGTATCCTTACCGATATAGCGCAAGGTATCATGCATCCATCCCATGTTCCATTTGAAGCCGAATCCCAGTCCGCCCAGATAGGTCGGGCGTGAGACGGACGGCCACGCGGTCGATTCCTCGGCGATGGCGACGACGCCAGGATATTCTCCATAGGAGACCTCATTGACGCGTTTGAGGAATTCGATCGCCTCTAGATTCTCATGGCCGCCGAACTTGTTGGGAACCCATTCTCCCTCCTTGCGGCTGTAGTTGAGGTAGAGCATCGAGGCCACGGCGTCGACGCGGACGCCGTCGATGTGGAAGCGGTCCAGCCAGAACAGGGCGTTGGCGAGCAGGAAGTTCGCGACTTCATTGCGGCCGTAATTGTAGATGTAGGTGTTCCAGTCCTGGTGGAAGCCGAGCCGCTCATCCTCGTGTTCGTAGAGTGCGGTGCCGTCGAACCTTGCAAGGC
This sequence comes from Geminicoccaceae bacterium, assembly GCA_041750975.1. Lineage (GTDB taxonomy): Bacteria > Pseudomonadota > Alphaproteobacteria > Geminicoccales > Geminicoccaceae > JBGSYN01. The sequence continues at coordinate 17,229 of JBGSYN010000028.1, forward strand.
CGTGGGCATCGGTTGGAAAGTGGCCGGGTACCCAGTCGATCAGCACGCCGATGTCCAGCTGATGGCAGCGATCGACGAATTCCGCGAACTCCTCGGCCGTGCCGTAACGGATCGTCGGCGCGAATAGGCCGATCGGCTGGTAGCCCCATGACCCATCGAACGGATATTCATGGATCGGCATCAGCTCGATATGGGTAAAGCCCTGCTCCTTAACATAGGGCACGAGCTTTTCGCCAAGCTCGGCATAGGAGAGATAGCGGTTATTCTGCTCCGGCACGCGCATCCAGGAGCCAAGATGGACCTCATAGATCGAGATCGGCGACCGCCGGGATTGCGCTGCCTCGCGCTTCGCCAACCATGCCTGGTCCTGCCAGTCGCGCTCGACCAGACCGTGCACGACCGAGGCGTTCTCCGGTGGATGCTGGCCACGAAAGCCGAAGGGATCGGCCTTGAGCGGTAGCAGTTTGTGAGCGGCGTCAAGCAGCTCGAACTTATAAAGCGCACCGCGTTCGACGCCCGGGATGAAGATTTCGAAGACACCGCACTCGACCAGCTTCCGCATGACGTGCCGACGGCCGTCCCAGCCGTTGAATTCGCCGATGACGCTGCAACGCGAGGCATTGGGCGCCCATACGGCGAAATTCACGCCCTCGACCCCGTCGAGGACCATCGGGTGAGCTCCGAGACGCTCATAGAGCTTGAAATGCTTTCCCTCGGCGAAGAGATAAGCGTCCATTTCGCCGAAGACACGCGAGAAACGGTACGGATCCTCGATTACCGTATCGCCGATGCGCAGGCGATAGGGTAAACCCGGCGCCAGACCGGGAACCTCGCCATCGAACATGCCCGCGTCGTGGATCCGGTCAAGATCCGCCAGTTTCTTGTCGTTCCGATCGAGGACCGCGACGGACGTAGCACCCGGTTGAAAAACGCGAACGAAATGATCGTGCGGGCCGAGCACGCCGAAGGGGTCGCCATGGCGGCCACCGACGATCGCCTCGACCGTGCCACGATCGAGCAGACTCGTCGCCGGGGACTTCGCTTTCGTCACAGGTGTTCTGGTCATTGGAAGTATCCTTGACCGTGGGTTTCCGGATCGAGCAGGCGCAGGACGCCGGTCAGCGGAATGGCAAGCCAATCGGGACGATTGGCGGCCTCGTAGCAAATTTCGTAGAGCGCCTTTTCGAGGACGAAGAAGGTGAGGAGCCGATTGGTATCATCGATTTCTTTGGGCAGCGAGGCGATGTCGGCAGACGCTTCCTGATAGCCCTCCATGAAGGCGCGCATCGACCGCTCCCGCCAATCCTCGACAATGGCACGAACATAGCTGAGATCCAGCGCCGTGTTTTCGGCCATTTTGAGTGTCGCCATATGGGCTGCGTAGTCGATCGAGCGCAGCATGCCGGCAACATCCTTGGCAGGACAGGTCTTGGCGCGGCGTTCATCGAGGGATCTTGCGGGCTCCCCTTCGAAATCGAGCATATAGAAATCGTTCCTCGCGACAACGACCTGCCCCAGATGAAAATCGCCATGGACCCGGGTCTTGACGAACGGATCGGAGATTTGGTCCAAGTCTTCAAAAATGGCGTCGATTGCATGCCGCTTCTCCAGTAGCCGGTTCGCCAGTTCCTTTGTCGGCTCATTCAGTCGGCCCGTAGCGCGATTGATGGCGGCAAAGGCGAGGTCGGCCTGGTGCGTGGCACCGGTGCGCCAGATCTTGAAATCCTCGGTGGTCACGGGCTCGCTCTTGAAAGCCTCGAGATCGGTGGGGGCGGCAAAGGCTGCGTGCATCTCACCGGTCCGGACGCCGAGCTGCCGCGCGTGGGAGTGATAGAACTCAAGGCCGACCTGCACCGATGTGATCGGAATATCCTTGGGATCGGACGTATGGGCCAATGCCAGGGGCTCGATCTCGCGCTCCAGGAATTCGAGGGTGAAATTCCAGCCATCGCCCTGATTGATGACAAAGCTAAAGGCCGAAGCCAGTGCCGTCTCCTGCCCGTCATCGTTCCGCCAGATCAGGGCGCCGAGGAATGGCGGCGTATTGGCGTAGCCCGCAATGTCCGTGAGGAACTGGCCGATTTCGATTTCCGGATGCACGCCATGGGCGAGACGGCGATATAGCTTGATGATCATCTTGCGATCGATGCTCAAGGACGTATTGGATTGCTCCACGCCCAATCGGCGGATTTCCGCATTTTCATCCAGCTCCACATCCTGGAGCCCGGCGCCCGCCTGGAACACCAGTTCGCCGCCGTCCGCCTTGATCGTCGACTGGCTGCGCATGCCATCCAGCAGGCCTTGCGCCAGCGTCTCGCCAGCCGTCGCATCATGAAGGACGCCGACGCGCGGACCGCGCCGGACCTTGGCAACCGTAAAGGGCAAATAGGGGCTGCCGAAGCCCGCGTGCTCCTCGCCCCATGCAACCGCAAGCGGCAGGAGGTAGCGCTGCCGGGTCTGGTCCGCAAGATCGACTGCAAGCCAGGCCAGGAGCACATCGCCACGACCGGTTTGCAGCGAAGCGGCATGGTCGAACGTCACCGATTTAATGCCGGCGTCTTTCGCCGCGAACCAGCGCTGATTATGGGCGAATCCTGGTAGTGCCTGGGTTTCAACCTGTTTCCTGCCCTGGCCCGTGGTGAGCCAGTCCCAGCCCTGACTGGTCACAAGCGTGGTGAATTCTGGCAAGGGTTCGGGAAGATCCTGATGCCAGCTCGGCACATCTGCCTCTTTCTCAAGTACAAACCAAAAGAATCCATAGGCAGGAATGGTCAGCAGATAGGGAAGTTCCCCGACGGGCGGGAACGCCGTGCGCCCGAGCAGTTCGATCGGGACGGAGCCGCGATAATCCTTCAGGTCGAGTTCGACCGCTTGCGCCTGACGCGAGAGATTGGCCACGCACAGAATGACTTCGTCTTCCCAGATCCGGCGGTAGGCCAGGATCTTGCGGTTACCCGGATAGTTGAACTCCAATGTGCCACGGCCGAACGCCTTGTGTTCGGAGCGGGTGTTGATCAGCCGCTTCATCCAGTTCAGGAGCGATGATGGGCTCCGGGTCTGGGCCTCGACGTTGATCGCCTGATAGCCGTAGATCGGATCCTGAATGGCGGGCAGATAGAGCTCTTGCGGGTTGGCGCGGCTGAAACCGCCATTGCGATCCAGCGACCATTGCATCGGTGTCCTGACGCCGTCGCGATCGCCGAGGAAAATGTTGTCGCCCATGCCGATCTCGTCGCCATAGTAGATGACGGGCGTGCCCGGCATCGACAGGAGCAGCGAGTTCAAGAGTTCGATTTTGCGGCGGTCGTTATCCATCAGAGGCGCCAAACGTCGCCGGATGCCGAGATTGATGCGCATCCGCCGGTCGGTCGCGTAAGTATTCCATAAGTAGTCACGCTCGTTCGCCGTGACCATTTCAAGTGTCAACTCATCATGGTTGCGGAGGAATATCGCCCATTGGCAGTTGTCGGGAATTTCCGGCGTCTGCCGCATGATGTCGGTGATCGGGTGCCGGTCTTCCTGGGCCAGGGCCAGATACATCCGCGGCATCAAGGGGAAGTGGAACGCCATGTGGCATTCATCGCCCTCGCCGAAATAGGGTAGCGTGTCCTCGGGCCATTGATTGGCTTCGGCGAGCAGCACCGCATTGTCGTAGTGGGCATCCATTTCCTTGCGGATCTGCTTCAGCACCACATGCGTTTCCGGTAAATTCTCGCAATTCGTGCCTTCGCGCTCGATCAGATAGGGGATGGCATCGAGCCTGAGACCGTCGATGCCCATATCGAGCCAGTAGTGGAGCAGGCCCAATACTTCCTTGAGCACGCGGGGATTGTCGAAGTTCAGGTCGGGCTGATGACTGTAGAAGCGATGCCAGTAATAGGCCTTCGCCACCGGGTCCCAGGTCCAGTTGCTCTGCTCGGTGTCGAGAAAGATGATCCGGCTGTCTTGATATTTCTGATCGCTGTCGGACCAGACATAATAATCCCGATAATTGCTGCCGGGCTTGGCCTTGCGGGCCCGTTGAAACCATGGGTGCTGATCAGAGGTGTGGTTGATCACAAGCTCGGTGATGATCCGCAGATCGCGTTTGTGAACCTCGCGGATCAGCTTCTTGACATCCGCCATCGATCCATAAGCCGGATTGATGCGTCGATAGTCCTGGATGTCGTAGCCGTCATCGCGCAGCGGCGAGGGATAGAAGGGCAGGAGCCAAATGGTATTGACGCCCAGCTCCTTGATATAGTCGAGCTTTTGGATCAGGCCCTCGAAATCGCCTATCCCATCTCCACTCGCGTCAAAAAAAGCTTTGATGTGCGTTTGATAGATAATTGCATCTTTGTGCCAAAGCGTCTTTGCCATGTTTTCCGTGTATAAAGCCCCGAGGTTCAGGTCGGCAGACCCGGCGGAACCAGCCGCCAGATCAGATAGGGTTGTTGACCGGGGTTGAGCCAAACATGTTGGCTCTTGCCTGTCCAGGTGAAGCGGCTTCCCGTCAACAGATCTTCGACCTCGATGCTGGCGTGATCGTCCAGCCCGAACCGCCAGAGCGGGATTTCGAACTGAGCCCCTTGGGCGTTGTGCGGATCGAGATTGAGCGCCACGACGACGAGATTATCGAGCGCATCGGTGTATTTGCTGTAAACCATGATGTGGTCGTTGAGGGCCTCATGAAATTCGAGGTTGGCGAACTGCCAGAGAGCGGGATTGTCGCGGCGGATCATGTTGAGCCGGGTAACGTCGGCGCGGATATTCGATGGCCGGTCCCAATCCCAGGCCCTGATCTCATACTTTTCGGAGTTGAGATATTCCTCCTTGCCCGGAACCGGTGTCGCTTCGGCGAGCTCGTATCCCGAATAGACTCCATAAACCGGCGACAATGTCGCCGCCAGCACCACTCTTATCTGAAAACCTGCACGCCCGCTGGTCTGGAGATAGACCGGATTGATGTCGGGGGTATTGACGAAGAAATTCGGGCGCATGTGCTCCCTCGGCTCGTCCTTGGTGAGCTCGATCAGATATTCCTGCAGTTCCTGCTTGGTGTTCCGCCAGGTAAAATAGCTGTAACTTTGGGTGAATCCGACTTTGGCCAGCCGCTTCATCATTTTCGGCCTGGTGAACGCCTCGGCGAGAAAGATCGTGTCGGGGTGACGGTCCTGGACCTCGAGGAAGAGCCATTCCCAAAAGGGCAGGGGTTTGGTGTGCGGGTTGTCGACCCGGAAAATCTTCACGCCATGTTCGACCCAAAACAGCACGGTATCGCGAAGCTCATACCAAAGAGCGGGGAAAGCACCCTCCCGGTAGAAGGAGACGTTAGTAATGTCTTCGTATTTCTTGGGCGGGTTCTCAGCGTATTTGAGGCTGCCGTCCGGGCGCCAGTCGAACCATTCGGGATTGCTCTTCAGCCAAGGATGGTCCGGCGAGCATTGGATGGCGAAGTCGATGGCGATTTCGAGCCCGTGATCGGCAGCGGCGTCGACCAGACGCTTGAAATCCACGAACGTGCCGAGTTCCTTGTGCAGCGATTTATGGCCGCCCTCCTCGGAGCCGATCGCATAGGGCGAGCCCGGATCGTCTACCGTCGCGGTCAGGCTGTTGTTGCGGCCCTTGCGGTTGGATTTGCCGATCGGGTGGATCGGCGGAAAATAGAGAACATCGAACCCCATGGCCTCGACATAGGGAAGCTTTCGGATGACGTCGTCCCAAGTGCCATGCCGCTCGGGATCGTCGCTGTGCGAGCGCGGGAAGATCTCGTACCAGGCGGCATAGGCGGCGATCGTCCGGTCGACCGTCACTTCGAGGATTTTGTCGTATCGGGAGAGACTGTCGCGGAGGTCCGTCCGCTCCATGAGATCCCTGGTCTCGTCGCTCAGAAACCGCGCAAGCTGATAGCCATGATCGGCCTCGCGGTTTCGCAGATCCGCCAGGAGCTCGGTCAAGGCCGACCGGTCGGCGCCCTCAGCGGCTTCGGCGGTGAGGGCCACAAGCTGGCGCCCCTCCTCGAGCTCGAGTGCCAGATCGAGCCCGGCATCGTGTTTTTTGCCGACCTCGTAGCACCAGGATGCAAAGACGTCCCGCCAGGCTTCGATGGTGTATTGATAGCGGCTATTGCGGGTGAGCGGAAAGCTGCCGGCCCAGCGGTCATTGTCGACGAAAGCCATCGGCGCGCTCGACCAGTCGCGCTGGTCGGCTGCCCGGTATTTGAGACGGGCCGCGATCTTGTCGTGGCCGTCCGCGAAAATGTCCGCCTCGACGGTCAAAACCTCCCCGGTGATGCGTTTGACGGGAAATCTGCCGCCATCGATTTCGGGGGTGACTTTCTCGATCGCAACTCGAGTGGCGGCGAGATCGTGCAAGCGCTTTTCGCCTGCCTTGGCCGAGAGCGGGCGCCGCGCCCGGGGCGGTGTCGCCACGCCATGGAAGATGCGTGTTTCGAGCGGCTCAAGGGTCAGCGGATGCCCGGCAATGAACGATTTCTGGCGATCCGCGGGCGTGCGGTCGGCAAAGCTTTCGAAGCGGCCGCCCGTGGCGGTGAAGATCCCATGGATATCGGATCCCGCAGCCCTCGTGCCCTGAGGATTGACGGTGAGAATTGCGACCTCCTTGGCATGCGCCAGGGCCGGACAATCCGCCCGCATCAATCCCACCAAGGGCGCGTTCGGCGCTGTCACGCGCTGCAAAGCACCGTTCCGCCGCAGCACCGGAACCTGGTCCTTCAGCCGATTGGCGCCGGCGATAAAATCCCGCAGGTCGACCCGGGCGTTGCGGCGCTCGTCTTCCCAGTTCGGCGAGGTCTGCGGGGTCAGTCCAAGCGGTTGCTCGAGGCCGAACTCGAACCCCATCGGCATCAGGATCCCGCTGCCGATCCCGATCGACGCAAGATATCGGCCGCGGTAGAGGCGCTCGATTGCGGCTGGCTCGCTAAGGCCGTGGAGCTGGGCGAGGCGCGGCGTGTTGTGGTATTCCGGAAATGAAATCGTGGCGCCGATACGCTTGACGATCGGCAGCTGTTCCAAAAACCAGCGGTCGTGGAAATTCCACCAGAACGAGCTGTCGAACACATAGTCGAAGCCGCAACCTTCGAGGCTCTGCATCTGCTCGATCGGACAGCCCAGTGCCGCAGCGACGAAGGTGGTGGCCGAATGTCGGGCGCGGATCGCTGCGATAAGTTCGCCCCAGACCCGGCCCGGAACCTTATAGGCGGTCGAGCAGCGCAATCCCTGAAAGCCCGCTTTGATGAAATGCGCGGCTAGGTCCGAGAAGTACTGTAGCTGGCTGGAACGATGGTCGGCCGTGAAGACGATCTCTGCCAGATCCGCCATCATCTGCGGATGGAAGGGGTCGCTTGGATTGGCCAGTTGCGGCGAGATCAGCGTACCATCGGCGCGGCGCTTGAACCAGTCCGGGCGCTCTTCAACCAGACGGCCGTCGATTGCCGCATGGGGCAGCACGAGATCGGTCATGAGCCGCAGGTCATGATTTGCCGCTTGGGCCGCGAATTCCTGAATGAGTTCGGCGGCCGGACGGTCGTCACTACCGCGCACGGACGGGTGCAGCTCGTACACATCGGCGACGGCGTAAATGCTGTCAGAGGCGCCCGGCTTGAAGAAGGCGTTGACATAGATCCAGTCGAAACCCATCGCCCGGATGCGCGGCAAGTGGTCCGGCCACGCCGCTATCGGCCCGGCTAGGAGCGGATGGAGATTGTAGATCCGTGCGGCTGCGGGAGTTGCATCGCCTGGCATTTCGAGGCCCTTCCCCGTTTGATTGTCCTCAACCGCAGGAACGAACTCGAATTGTCGGAGTTCCGTCCCCAACACCCCGACTGGGGCGCCGGGCGGATCAGTTCACATAGTAGCTGCGATACTTCGCATAATATTTGTCGACACCGCCATAGCCATATTTGGCGTGGCGCTCAACATTCACCTGGGTGATCACGGCACCCGCCACCGGACAATTCTGGCCCATGATCATCTTCGTCGAATCTTCGAGCGTGTCGCGGCCGGTCTTCTCCCACTGCACCACCAGGAGCAACGTATCGGCGAATTCGGTGATGACGCGGCTGTCGCTGACGCCCAGATAAGGCGGGCTGTCGACGACGATCCAATCGTAGCGGGTCCGCAACTCGGTCATCAGCCGCTTCATCCGCTGCGAGCTCAGCAAAGTCGTCGGATTGCTCGGTGTCCGGTTGATCGAGACGATATCGAGACCGGTCGCATCGTCGTGCAGGATCAGATCCTCGAGCGAGAGCGTGTCGGTGAGGTAATCGACAAGACCGCCCTGGCGCGCCTCGGCGATTTCCCGCTGCACGCTCGGATGGCGCAGATCGAGATCCATCAACAGCGTCTTCGCACCCGAGCCTTGCAGCGATGAGGCGAGACTGGTCGACAGCGTCGTTTTACCTTCATTCGGGACCGACGAGGTGATCTGGATAACCTGCGGCGGCTGGTCGACATTGCTCAGCCGCAGCGAGGTGTGAATGCTGCGAATCGCCTCCGCATAGGTAGAGAGCGGCTTTTCGAGCAGATATTCGTGTAGCTTCTGGCCGCGCTTGATTTTAACAAACGGAATGTAACCGAGGCAGGGGAGCCCGAAATATTGCTCGATCTGTTTGGCACTGCGAATGCCGGTATCCAGCCGCTCGAGGAGAAGCGCCAGCAGCACGCCGATCATGGTCGACGCAGTGAGGCCGACTGCGGCGAATAGCGCGGGCCCCGGCGAGCTTGGACCGGTCGGGACCTTGGCCAGGCCGAGGATGCGGGCATCCGATTCGATGATCTGTTCCTGCTCGCGGGTCTCATAATAGCGGGTCAAAAAATTCTCATAAAGATTGCGGACCGCAGTGGCCTGCCGCTCGAGCTCATGGATCGGCATCGCCGCCTGGCGGCTCGCGGAGCTTTCGGCCTTGATCCGGTCGATCTCCGCCTCGAGCGCATCGACCCTCGATTGCGCGATCTGCGCATCGTTGCGCAGATTGACGATGATCCGATCGACCTCGGTGCCCATCTTGGCGCGAAGCTGCTGTTTGTCGACAATGATCGCCTGGATCCTCGGATGACGCTCCCCGAAAGAGGATTTGAGCTCGGTCTCGAGACGCTCGAGTTCGGTTTCCTGGCGCCACAGCTCGACGAACAGCGGCGACGACATGACTTCGGGCACGGTTTCGAGACTCTCGTTGCGCGACAGCAGTTCCTCGATCAGCCGCACCCGCGCATTGCGTTCGGCCACCGCCGAGCGGGCGGCGGCGAGCTCCGCATTGAGGTTGATCAGCTCGAGTTCGTTGAGCGAGTTCTGATTGATGTCCTGCAGATCGTTGTCGGCGCGGAACTGCTCGATCTCGGCCTCGGCCTCCTCGAGCTGGATCTTCAGTGATTCGACCCGGCTCAACAGCCAGTCGCTGGCACGCCCCGTCGCTTCCTGCTTGGTGTCGACCGAGGACAGCACGAACAGCTCGGCGAACTTGTTCGCGATGTGGGCGGCTTTTTCCGGGTTGTCCGAGGTGAAGCTGATATTCAGCACCAGGGACCGTCCGTCCTGACTGACCTGGAGCCGATCGTCGACATTGCGCTCGGTCATGTCGTCCGCGATCAGCGAGGTGGTATCGGCATCGAGCGCAAGCGGCCGCTCCTCGGCGAGCCCGGTGGCGATCAGCCAATTGTCCGGCATCCAGTTGACGAAGGAGCGCCAGGGATCCTCGAGGACGACATCGACCTCGCGTTGGAATTCCTCCTGCAGGGTGGGATTGAACTCGGAATCCTGCTGCAGCCGCAAGGCGTCGACGACATTGGCGACATTGTCGGGCGAGCGGATCATCTTGATCTGGGTGTCGACCGTCGTCGCGTCGGTGCCGAGGCCCGAAAGGACCGCCTGGACGTCGACCACGTTCGACTGGCGCGAATCGATCATGATCGTCGACGTCGCGGTATATTGAGCCGTCATCTGCATGCCCGCCATCGCCGCGACCACCATGCCGAGAACGCCGACCCCGGCGATCATCTTCCAACGGCGCCGCAACATATTGAGAATGTCGCGAATGTCGAAGCCGTCGCCCTCATCCCCATAATAGGGGCTGCCGTAAGGCGATGACCCGATCGCAGCGCCGCCGTAAGGGTTCGCCTCGTAGCTGCGATCGTGGGGAATTGAGGGAACGCCGTCATGGGGACGGGCAGAATGACGTGGGTCCGGGAGCATTCCTGGATCGTTGCGCATTAAGTTCCGACTCGATTTATTGAGCGCCGCTCATCCGAGCGTTGCCGCCAGTTTGTTGAACCTGGAACTGACCGCAAACTAGCTGCCCCGACCATACCTCAATCCCTTAGGATGCCAAGACTTTCCGTTAAGTCTCGCTCAGGTTGGCTAAGTCGGAGCGGGGTCATCGACACCGAACAATCCGGAAATAATGTCGGCGTCGTGCGTTGTTTTCGGGCGACGATAGCAATATAACGAACATCAGGCGCCAGTATAATAAACTCTATAGTTGAAAGATACAACTCTGGGCAATGTTGTTTTCGACTAAGACAACTATAGCGCGAGTGCTGTTGTCTATGTTGAGGCACGCACACTTCCCGACCGGCGTTGCGCCATCCCTGCCTATGCCGTTGTGTCGCAGCTATTTAGTGGGCCGGCGACGGATATAGGCCTTGCCAAGAGGATAATCATGAGGATAACAATTCTCTTGGAAAACGTCGGTTATTTGATACGTCAAAAACGAGGAGCGCCTTATGAGTGCAAAGACAGCAAAATTGGCCGGAACGGCGGCTCTAGCGGTCGGCCTTCTTGCCGCTTCAAGCTATGACGCATCGGCGCAATCTTTCAGTCGGGTGTTCGACGGTCCATCGGGGTTCAACTCGAACTTCTTCGGGTTGCCTGGCGGCACTAACCTCAGCGGGGCGTCGATCTCGAACGTGTCATCTGGCTGTGGCAATGTTACAGCGTCGGGTTCCAACATTATTGCACGGCCAGGCGCCCCGGGCGATTGCTCGTTCACCGCCGATGTCGGCGGCCAGACTTATAACGTGTCCGGTACCTTCCAGGGCGATCTTAATATGCCGGAGCCGCCGCAGCCGGGTTCGACATCGTTCATGCGGAATTTTAGCGGACCATCTAGGTTTACGCTCGACCGCATCCTTCAAGGCATAAATCCGAACAATTTTGCAGGCCTTGGCGGCATTGTCGGCATCAGCGGCGTCATGGGCGGTACGGCCAAGATCGGCAGCGACGGCAGCGTCATCGCGATGCCTAGCGGGGTTGGTCCTTTCTCGTTTACCGTTACCTTCGCCAATGGCGTGACGCGGCTGG